>JAHJXP010000242.1 GCA_018827585.1 Pseudomonadota bacterium
ATAATCGGCAATGCCGGAGAGTCTTGTTACAGCCTCGCGATTCCGGATGCAGATCGGCTCATCTGTCCGATTGGCGCTCGTCATGACCAGGGCCTGAAAATCTTTAGTTAGGAGTAGGTGATGAAGCGGCGTATAAGGCAGCATGATTCCTAAATCCTTCAGGCCCGGCGCGACAGACGGCGCCACAATGTCTTTGTTTCCTTTCACGACCAGGACAATAGGCCGCTCAATATACATGAGAAGGGCTTTTTCTTCATCACTTAATCTCGCCAGCCGCGAGGCCTGCTCGATGTCTTTCACCATGACGGCAAAAGGCTTTTCTTCGCGAAGCTTTAATCTTCTCAAACGTCTGATCGCCTCATCGTTTTGGGCATCGACAGTCAGGTGATATCCACCCAACCCCTTTATTGCTACAATTGCCCCATCCAGGAGGGCATCGATGGCCGACTGGACAGGATCGGACGTCACCAGGTTTCCCTGTGCATCTAAAAATTTAAGAGACGGACCGCAAACGGGACAGGCATTCGGCTGGGCGTGGAAACGGCGATCAAGGGGATCTTCATACTCTCTCTGGCAGTCCGGACACATGGGAAAACAGGACATGGATGTATTGATCCGGTCATAGGGGATGGCCTTAATGATCGTGAGCCTCGGCCCGCAGTTTGTGCAGTTTATAAATGGATATCGGTAACGCCTGTCGTTGGAATCGAAGAGTTCTTTGAGACAATCTTCACAGACGGCAATGTCCGGCGAGATATGGACTTCTGCTTTTGCGTCATCGATACTTTCCATGATTTGGAAATCCCTTTCTTCATTCGAAACTGGAATTTCCCTCTGTGAAAATTCGGATACACTCGCTAATGGGGGAAGATTGGTTCTGAAATCAGCAATAAAAGCATCGACAGCTTCCTGAGCGCCTTCGACCTCAACAATAACGCCGTCTGAACGATTCTGCACAAAACCGGCAAGGTCATACTTTGTCGCCAGTCGATAGATAGAAGGCCGGAACCCGACCCCCTGCACTATTCCCTTAAAATGACAGCGGACCCTTTTTCTCACATTCAAGATTTTTTATAAGTAGTGATTTGTGCCGAAAGCCATTCTATCCAACCCGTCAGACCACCCGATGTCTTACAGGAGACCTCGAATATCTTGAGCTTCGGGTTGATGGTCAGGGCGTCCTTTTTGGCTTTTTCAAGATTGAAATCGACGTAGGGCATCAAATCCATTTTGTTAATGATCATAACTGCGGCTTCCCGGAACATGAGCGGATATTTTGCCGGTTTATCCGACCCCTCCGGCGTGCTCAGGATCATGACCTTCTCGTTTTCACCGATTTTGAACTCGGCAGGACAGACCAGATTGCCGACGTTCTCGACAATGAGAAGATCCAAAGCCGCCAAATCGAAGGTCGGTAAGGCTTCGCGTACCATATTGCCGTCGATATGGCAGGCCCCGCCCGTATTAATCTGCACAACCGGAATACCCAGCCTGGCCACCCGATCCGCATCACAGGTATCCTGAATATCGCCTTCAATCACACCAATTTTATATTGATCCTGAAGGGCTACGATTGTTCTCTCCACCAGGGTGGTTTTACCCGCTCCCGGAGAACTCATGAGGTTGATGACATAGACCTTTTTATCATCAAACAGGGCCTTGTTATCCGCGGCAAGTCTATCGTTAGCATCTAAAACGTTTTTTATGACACTGACCTTCATGTTGTTATTTAACCTCCACCAGCGATACAGCTTAAGTAGTTAAGTGGTACTTATAATATGCCGCACACGTCCCTTCCGACGATACCATACATGGTCCCAGAGGGTTCAGCGGCGAGCAAATCTTATTAAATAACGGGCATTCATGCGGCGTCTTAATGCCCTGAAGAATCTCGCCACATGAGCAGCCTTTAATTTCGACGGATTCAATATCAGGAATATCAAAACGTTTAGTCGTATCAAAGGATTCGTAGGGCTGCCTGAACTTCAGACCGCTGCCAGGCAGTTCTCCCAGCCCCCGCCACGTCGCCGGAGCTGTTTCGAAAACATCGTACAGGATTTCCAGGGCCTTTTTGTTGCCTTGCCGCGTGACGACCCGTTGGTACTGGATTTCGACCTTCTTGTCATTGGCTGCACATTGTCCCAGGAGCATATAAATGCCTTCCAGGATGTCGATCGGCTCAAATCCGACAACGACGGCCGCCCGGTCTCGTTCTGGGATAAACGAATAGGCATCCGCCCCTATAATTACACTGACGTGTCCCGGACATATAAAGCCGTCCACCTTGAGATTGGGATTGGCCATAAGGGCGATCATGGCTGGCGGTATGGTTTTATGGACACAGAACACGGAAAAATTCTCGATCCCTTTTTGCCGGGAGGCCTTTATCATGGCGGCAATGGTCGGTGATGTCGTCTCGAAGCCGATCCCCATAAAGATGATCTCTTTTGCATGATTGTCTTTAGCCAGGGACAGGCAGTCCATAACAGATGAAACCACACGTACATCGGCGCCTTTTGCCCTGATCTTCTCAAGACTATTGCCGTCCGTCCCCGGAACCCTGAGCATATCGCCAAATGTCGTAAAGATCACATTTTCTTGACCGGCCAGAAATAGGGCAACATCGACATCATGGACGGATGTCACACAGACAGGACAGCCCGGCCCCGACAGGAGACTGATGTTTTCGGGAAGGATGTTTCTCATGCCGAAGCGGCCAACGGCATAGGTATGGCTGCCGCAGACCTCCATAAAGGTCACTGGCTCTTTGAGCTTCTGCGCCCGATTCCGGATGCAGACGAGTAGTCCCTGAACAACAGTTGGATCGCGGTATTCGTCAATATATTTCACTGTCAATCAGCTCTTTCAGCAGATCCAGTTTATCCTGGGCCACGGCCTCATCAACCTTGTGAATGGCATAACCGGCGTGACAAATCACATAGTCTCCCAACCCGACCTCATCATCAAGGATATCCAGATAAACCTCGCGCCTTGTCCCACCGATCTCGATTGTCGCATCGTTTTCTTTGATCGAAATGATCTTTCCTGGAAATGCTATACACATAATCAGATAACGTCCAATGATACTATTTTCAGTTCCTCCATCCCCCCGTTCAACATGACGTTCTCGCCTTTACAGGTTGGACAGGCGTCGCACCAATGATCCGCATGAAATTCCTTTTCGCAGTCAAGACAATAAACAACTACGGGATGGATGTCAAATTCCAAAGTGGCCCCTTCGGCCTTTGTCCCCTCAGATTGAATCTTGAAGCCGAATTCGAGGGATTTGGGTTCAATACAGGAAAGCCGGCCAAAAGATAATCGAATGGCATTAACGTGCTCAAAACCGTGCTTCGCTGCATAGTCCTCCACAATGTCCAACATAGATCGGATGAGTGAGAATTCGTGCATATCCTATATCTTCTCCGGCACGACGTTGTGGATAGCCAATTCTTTAAGCAGCTGTTTTTCCATGTCCTCAAATTTATTTTTCATAACGTCCGTCATTTCCAAATACATATCCCCGTAATATCCCGGAACAATGCAAAGAAAAACCACATGGGGAAGATCGTCCATGAGTTCTGCCTTGCACAGGACATCGAGGAATTTTACCTCATGGGCCGACGTGGGAGGCGGCAGGCAGGACTCTATTTCATCCCTTGTAAAACGGTACATGGAACCCGGTGCATCATTGAGCTTGATCACGTCAATAACAATCAGATGTTCACAATTGCAGATGATATCAAGCAAGGCATATCCAAGCGTACCGCCATCAATGGCCCGAACCTGTTCGGGTAAAAGATATCGCTCGGAAAACCACCGGACAAAGTGGACGCCAAATCCCTCATCCGCAAAAAGGATATTGCCCACACCCAGGATTGTCAGTAAATTTTTCTGCGTCATCTCATATACCGAAAAAGGGGAGAGAGTAAACAACACTTCTCCCCTTTTCTTCATGGGGGACAGATTTCAAATCTGTCCCCACCGTTTTTATATAATGTGTTCGTTATGCAATTCTGAATTTCTTAACTTCCTTCGTATTTGGATCGATGATATGAACCGCACAGGCCATACATGGATCGAAGGAATGGATCGTCCTCAAGATTTCCAACGGTTGATCGACCTTCGCAAGTTTAATCCCGATCAGCGATTCCTCATAGGGTCCGCGGGCGCCTTTCTTATCTCTTGGTGAACAGTTCCATGTGGAAGGAACGACCGCCTGGTAGTTGGAGATTACCTTGTTTTCGATGTTGAGCCAATGTCCCAATGCGCCACGCGGCGCCTCGGTCATGCCGCGGCCCTTGCCTTCCTTGGGAACATCGCAGCGTGTCCATGTCCTCGTATCGCCGGCCTTGATGTTGGCAACCAGTTCGCCAATCCATGCCTCTGCATGATCGGCCACCATCTTGGTCTCCAGGGCTCTCGCCGCTGTTCTTCCCAGTGTGGAGAAGAGAACGGTAACGGGAAGACCGGCTGCCTTCAGTGTTGAGTCAACGAGGTCTTTCATCGCTTTGTTGCCCTGTGCATAACCGACAATGAAACGAGCCAATGGTCCTACCTCGTAGGGAAGA
>JAHJXP010000243.1 GCA_018827585.1 Pseudomonadota bacterium
CATCGTCACGTCGAACTGGAGGACGCCAACCGCCCCCAAAATATAGTCGTTGCCCACAAGCGGTCGGAAGACCTGGACCGCCCCCTCTTCGGAGAGCTGGGCAAGTCCCTTCTGGAGCTGTTTGATCTTGAGCGAGTTCTTGATCCGTACCCGCCGGAAGTGCTCCGGGGCGAAGTTGGGGATCCCTGTGAATTGGAGGGGTTCTCCTTCGGTGAAGGTGTCGCCGATCTGGATCGTCCCATGGTTGTGGATCCCGATGATGTCGCCGGGCCAGGCCTCCTCGACGTTCGTACGATCCTGGGCCATGAAGATCGTCGCGTTGGCAAGGACGATCTCCCGGTCGAGCCGATGGTGGAAAACCTTCATCCCCCGGGTGAATTTCCCCGAGCAGATCCGGAAGAAGGCGATCCGGTCGCGGTGGGCGAGGTCCATGTTCGCCTGGATCTTGAAGACGAAGCCGGAGAAGGCCTCCTCCAGGGGGGAGACCAGCCGGGTGACGGTCGGCCGGGGGCCGGGGGCGGGGGCCATCTCCACGAAGGCGTCGAGAAGCTCCCGGATGCCGAAGTTGTTGATCGCGCTGCCGAAGAAGACGGGGGTCTGGTTTCCCTTGAGGTACTCCTCATGGAAGAAGGGACTCGCTGCCCCCTCCAGGAGGGCGACCTCCTCCCGGAGCTGTCCCGCCTGACTCCCAAGGAGCTCGTCCAGTTGCGGATCGGCGAGGTCGGTGATCGTGATCCCCTTCTCCTTGCGGCTGTCCCGCCCCGGAGTGAACAGGTGGAGCGACCGGCGGTATAGATTGTAGACCCCCTTGAACCCCTTTCCCATGCCGATCGGCCAGGAGAAGGGGATGCATTCGATCTGGAGCTTCTCCTCGATGTTGGAGAGGATCTCCATCGGCGCCATCCCGTCCCGGTCCATCTTGTTGATGAAGGTCATGATCGGGGTGTTGCGCATCCGGCAGACCTCCATAAGCTTCTCCGTCTGGGTCTCGACCCCCTTGCCGCTGTCGATGACCATCAGCGCGCTGTCCACGGCGGTGAGGACCCGGTAGGTGTCTTCGGAGAAGTCCTGGTGGCCGGGGGTGTCCAGGAGGTTGATCTCGAACGCCCCGTAGTGAAACTTCATGACCGACGTCGTGACGGAGATTCCCCGCTCCTTTTCGATCGCCATCCAGTCGCTTGTCGCGTGCCTGCCTGCCTTGCGGGCCTTGACGGCGCCGGCGAGCTGGATCGCCCCCCCGAAGAGGAGGAGCTTCTCGGTGAGGGTCGTCTTCCCCGCATCCGGGTGGCTGATGATGCCGAAGGTCCGGCGCTGTTCGATCTCCTGCTGCTGCCGGCGGTCCACCTTGAAGCCCTGCGTCTGAACCGTCTCCGGCCTCTCCGCAGGACAGGCTGATTGAATACCCATGTAAATTTCCATTCCGATGCGTCCGCCGCGCCGCCTGGCTCAGGGCCCCGGGCGACGGCCGTTTTCCGTTAAAAAAATCCCCAACAGCCTTTAGGTGCCGGGGAAGGAAACCTGCCAAAACTGAGGCGGTTTTTACTGCATGGCGGGAGTTTTGTCAAGCGAAATCGGCAGAATCGTGTTCATGGCAGTGAAAGCAATGACAAGATTCAAAGTTTTATGCCCGCAGCATTCCGGGGATCTCCACCATTCCCGAAAGGCCCGGAATTGAAAACGGCTGGCTTCCGCGACTGCAAGCCCGCCTGAAGTCGGCGTTTTACCGCTTTTCGCACCGGCGGGCGCACGCGGCAAGGGTTTCCGCGTTCGCTCAAGCCTTCAACGACTTTAATGCCTCTCTGCCCCTTTCGATGATAAGGTTCGTTTCGTAGGAGTAGGTGATCATCTGCATCCCCTGGCCGATCCAGTAGCGCAGCTCCTCGATGTTTCCCAGGTGGTTTCCCGCCGCCTTGCCGTTCTTCCTGCAGGCATCGACCACCTTCTGGACCGCCGCCTTGACTTCGGGGTGCGTCAACTGTCCATGATAACCCATGTCGAGGGAAAGGTCCTGCGTCCCCATCATGGCCACGTCGATCCCCGGAACGGCTGTGATTGCCTCGACGTTGCCGATCGCCTCGCGGCTCTCCATCTGGGCGATCAGGAGGGTCTCTTCGTTGACTGCCGGGTAGTAATCGCCGGGTTTCTTGAATTCCTGAAACTCCTTCTGCCTGAAAATGGGCACCGCCGCGCCCCGTATCCCCTCGGGGGGGTATTTCCCGAAGCTAACCAGATGCTTCGCCTGTTCCACCGTGTCGAGATGGGGCGCCCAGATCCCCTCCGCCCCCATGTCCAGCGCCTTGGCGACATAGGCGTAGTCGAGACGGGGGATTCTCACGACGCTCGTGATTTCCGTCTTTCTCGCATACTGGAAGATTTCGGTGATGTCGGACATGTCGTAGAAGGCATGTTCCATGTCGATGACGAAATAATCGAAGCCTGCGATCTCCAGGACCTCGGCGATGTTGGCGTTGCGCGCCTCCTTGAGCATGGTTCCGAAGACCGGCTCCCCCTTCTTGAGTTTTTGCTTGATCCTGTTGATTCTTATCACTTTCTCCTTTTCATTGATAAAAATGTTTAATGCGCATGCCGCAAGCCCCGGGCTTGTCGGGGACAAGCATGCGGCGCAGCATATAGAATTTTTACGAAACCGTCAAATCACGGAAAGATTTTTTCAGAAGGCATCCCTGATCGACTTCTGAAAAAACTTGACAAGTTTGACGAACTCGTAAAAAGTCTTCATACACGCGAAAGCGGGTATCCAAGACCATAGGAACATCTTGAAAAGACTGGATTCCCGTATCCACGAGAATGACAGGCGAGTGCTATTAGGGACTTTTTACGAGTCCATCAAGACTAAGCGAGTCGAAAACGAAGGGGTGAGGAGATTGAGGAGAATGACTGACATGAGCAGCGGTAATTGTGTTCCCGAAGAGGTGAAGGACGTCCTGAAAAAGGCCGGCACGGGCGTCGTGGCAGACGCCCTGGCGATGATCGGCGTCCAGGGCGGCGTCGAGGGGATTCACCCCGTTAGAGGGTTCGAGGATGTGAAGCTGGTGGGGCCGGCCTGCACGATCCGATTCGGCCCGCCGCTGCCCGACACGCCGAAGCTGACCGCCTACGACGTTATCGAACGTCTTCCCCCCGGCGGCATCCTGGTCATCGATGCCAAGGGAAGCCCCAATCACCACTACGCCGGCGACAACGTGGGCTCTTATTCCAAGCAGCGGGGATTGACAGGCGTGGTCATCTTCGGGGCGGGCCGGGACGTCGCCGGCTGGCGGGAGGCCGGCATGCCTCTGTACTGCACCGGTCTGGCCACGAAGGACAAGCCGGCAAACATGAGAATAACGGGCTGCCAGGTCCCCATAGAGATCGGAGGGGTCACGGTAAAACCGGAGGATGTGATTGTCGGGGATGAAGATGGGGTCGTCGTAATCCCCCGCGAGAAGCTTGAGGCGGCCATAGAAAAGGTATATGTCATGTTGGGCGTCGAGGCGGACATGCAGCAGGCGATCCGGCGCGGCGCCTCGGGGGCGGAAATCGCCGCGATCATCGCGAGGAAAAAGCCCCAAGCGCCGTGATCCGTAAAAAAATCTCTCCGATGTGCCGTCCCCCGGCACAGCCGCCAGGAGGGATGGCCCGCCAAGGACGATGCGCCAGGCAAAGGCGCCAACGAGAATGCAGGACAAGATTTACGACCTTGTAAAAAGTATTAAAAGTCTTGAAAATGGGACGGCTTCGTAAAAAGGCCGCAGGCAAGGCGCGTGAATCCAGAGGAATGCGGCGTACTTTGGCGTATGCCGCAATGAC
>JAHJXP010000244.1 GCA_018827585.1 Pseudomonadota bacterium
GGTCCAACCTGGCTTGTGCTCCTGGTGGACGGGCGTTATGTGACCCAGGCGAGGGGTGAAGCGGCAGGGACGGAGATCTTTGAATTCCGCAACCGGGTGGACGGGATCGCGGCGGTGGCCAACCAGCGCGGGATCGGGCGGTTGGATTTCGAATCCCCCTCTCTGTGCGTGGAGGAATACCTGAAAATCCGGGAAGCGCTTTCGGGGGTGGAGTTCCGTCCCCTTTCCGGCGTTTTCCAGCACCTCCGGTCCGTCAAGGATGAGGCGGAAATTGCGCGTATCCGGGAGGCGGCGCGGATCGCCGGGGAGGCCCTCGCGGCGGTCCGGGGGATGATCCGGCCGGGCGTCCGCGAGGAAGTGATCGCGCTTGAGCTTGAATACCTGATGAGGCGCGGCGGGGCCCAAAAGGCTTCCTTCGACACCATCGTTGCAGCCGGTCCCAATACGGCCCTTCCGCATGCTACGCCAGGACGCCGCGAGATTGCGGACGGGGATTGCGTGATGATCGATTACGGCGCGGTCTGGGAAGGATATAACTCGGATGAGACCTGCACTTATATCGTGGGGCGCGCTTCGGAGCGCCAGCGGGAGATCTACGGGCTCGTCCGGGAGGCCCACGACCGCGCGATCGGCGCGATCAGGGCGGGAGTTTCCTGCGGGGAGATCGATCGGATCGCCAGGGAGTTTCTCAGGGATGCGGGACTGGAGGGCTGTTTTTCCCACGGGACCGGCCACGGGGTGGGCCTGGATGTCCATGAGGCGCCGCGACTGGCCGCGGGCATGGAAGAGATCCTCCGGGCCGGCATGGTGGTAACGGTCGAGCCGGGGATCTATCTCCCCGGGGTCTGGGGTGTCAGGATCGAGGATACGGTTCTGGTGACGGAGGGGGGCTGCGAACTGTTGACGCAGACCTCGAAGGAACTAACAATCATTTGAAACAGGATGCCGTAATATGAAATTAATTCCGGATGATCTGCTGTACAGTCGGGAACATGTCTGGGTCAGGATGGACGGGGATCTGGCCACCATCGGAATCACGGACTACGCCCAGGAGAAACTGGGAGAGATCCTCTCGCTGGATCTTCCCGAAGCCGATTCCTATGTGGAGAAGGACGAGCCGTTCGGCAGCATCGAATCGGCGAAGGCGGTGGTTGAGCTGATCTCGCCGGTCAGCGGGGTGATCATCAGCGTCAACGAGGACATCACGGATGATATCGGGATCATCAACAGCGATCCCCACGACACCGGGTGGATGATCATCGTGGAGATGGACGACCTGGAAGAACTGGATGATCTCATCGATACGCGGGGCTATCAGGACTTCGTGATCCGGGAAGCGGAGGACGATTGATTCGCGGTGGATGCCTGGGGAGGCTTCTTCCTTTCCGGAAGGCCGGCGCAGTGGAGAACATGGCGGTCGATGAGGCCGTTTTCCGGGTAAGCATCCGCAACAAGACCCTCCCGACGCTCCGCTTCTACGGCTGGAAGACCCCCGCTCTTTCCATCGGCTATTTCCAGGATTTTGCAAAGGAGGTCGACAGCGCGGCCTGCCGGAGGCTAAGGATCGACACTATCCGGCGCCCGACCGGCGGAAAGGCCGTCCTGCACGAACAGGAGCTTACCTATGCCGTGATCGCCGGCGCGGACTCGCCTCTCTTCCCGCCGGATATCCTAAAAACCTTCCGCGTCATCAGCGGCTGCATAGCGAAGGGCCTGATGGAAGTCGGCATCACGGCGGAGATTAAAGGCGGGGGAAGGGCCGCCCCGGAAGAACCCCTGCGTTCCTCCTGCTTCTCCACCTCCTCCCGCTATGAACTCCTCGCCGGGGGGCGCAAGATCTGCGGAGCTGCCCAGATGAGGTCCCACGGCTTCTTCCTGCAGCACGGGGCGCTGCTGATGGAATTCGATCCCGTCCGGACCTGCGCCGTTGTCCTGCCGCACCGGGACAGGGAGGAGCAGGTCAGGCGCCTCCGGGATGCGGTGACCTCCGTCGGGGAGCAGGCGGGGCGCCCGGTCGACGAGGAGACGCTCTGCCGCGCACTCCGGAAAGGATTCGAGCAGGTACTGGGCATCCGGTTCGAGGAGGGAAAGCTGACGCCGGAAGAGGAGGAGCTCAAGAGGGAACTGATGACAAAGAAGTACGGGAGGGAGAATTGGACGAAAGAAGGGGAAAAAGCGTGGATATTCGGACTCTGATAAGGGAAGAGGTCCTCGCGCAGACGGCTTATGCGGTGGAAGCCGCCCGCTGCCGGATCAAACTCGATGCCAATGAGAATCCTCTGGCCATCCCCGCGGAGCTCCGGGAGAGATTTGGGGCCCTGTCGGCCTCCGTGCCCCTGAACCGGTATCCCGAGGCCGGGTCCATGGAGCTGACGGCCCGTTTCGCGGAGTCCTTCGGGGTGGGGAAAGATCAGGTCATGATCGGCAACGGTTCGGACGAACTGATCCAGATCCTCTGCACGGCCCTCGCGCGGCCCGGCGCGGAGGTCATGATCCCCTCTCCCACCTTTGCCATGTACCGGATCTCCTCCATCAACGCCGGCTTGCGGGTTGCTGCGGTCCCGCTTGACGAGGCGTTCGATCTCGATCTAAAGGCAATGCGGGAGCGGATGGAGAACCATCCGCCCGCCTTGACCTTCCTGGCCTATCCCAACAATCCGACCGGGAACTGTTTCACCGCTGAGAGGATCGAGGCCATCCTGAACGAGAGCCCCGGCATCGTGGTCGTGGATGAGGCCTATTTCCATTTTTCGGGGAAGACCTTCCTGTCGCTCCTCGATAGGTACGAGAACCTGGTCATCCTGCGGAGCCTCTCCAAAGTGGGGCTTGCCGCCATGAGGATCGGCCTCCTGATAGGATCTCCGATTCTTGTCCGCGAACTCCACAAGGTGCGGCTTCCCTACAATCTCAACGCGCTGTCGCAGGCCGCCGCCGGCCTCTATCTCGACGACGAGGAGGCCTTCCTCATCCAGGCCCGCGAGATCATCGGCTGGCGCAGCGAGCTTTTTTCCGCCATGGAGGCGATTCCGGGCGTGCATCCCCGGCCGACCGATGCAAATTTTATTTTTTTTAGTTGCGATTTTACGGCGGATCGCATATATGGAAACCTCATGGCGCGCGGCATCCTGATTAAAAATTTCAACGCCCCGGGAATAATACAGGACTTTATGCGGGTCACGGTGGGGACCCGCGAAGAAAACGAAAATTTCTTAGAGGCCTTAAGGGAATCCTTGGCTGAGTAAGGAGCGTGGTTTAAACATAGGCTACAATCGAGGGTGGTCTGCGGCGCGAAACTAAAAGCGGGGCGTCGCGCTGCCCTTTTTTTGCGCCGTCTTTTCGTCAATATAACAGCGAAAGCTCAAAGCACTCACAGCGAAATCAGGTCTAATCAGAAAATATAAACGGGAAAGGGAGAAAGAATTTGGAAGTAAAAGTATTCGACAACGATGTGGAAAAGGCCTTGAAGATCCTCAAGAACAAGCTCTCCAAGAGCGGGCTGTTCAAGGAGCTCAAGCTGCGCAGGGCTTACGAGAAGCCCTCGGTGAAGAAGAAGAGAAAAACCATCGAGGCGCGCAGGAGATTGGCCAAGGTTCAGCGGCGCAGGACCTCTTAGGAAGAGGCGCCGGGGAAGGGCAGTCTGATCGCGAGGGCTTGGAAAATCGGTCCCCATCGCTGTTTTGGGATGCGCTGCGGGCAGGGCAATAATCGCCCGGACGGGCCGAAGGGGACGCTGAGCCCGTCGGTTGCCGGCTTTGGGGCGAGAGGTCCCAAACAAGGGGCATTATGATGCCGCGGTCCCGGAATCAAGGCTTGTGCGACTTTTTACGAGAGCGTCATTCTTCCCGCGGGAGGTGTGCTACATGGACGAAAAGCAGTTCGTGGTAGATGCCCTGTCGATCGAGGAGTCCTGGCGGATCTTCCGCATCATGGCCGAATTTGTCGATGCCATCGAGACCCTCTCCGGCGTCAGGAATGCCGTGAGCATCTTCGGTTCCGCGCGGACGCCGCCGGAGGATCCCTATTACCGGAAAACGGAACTTCTGGCCCGGCTTCTCGCCGAAAAGGGCTTCGGCGTCATAACGGGCGGGGGGCCCGGCATCATGGAGGCGGCCAACAAGGGGGCCGCAGAGGCCGGCGGGAAGTCGGTGGGGATGAACATCCGCCTGCCCCATGAACAAAAACCGAATCAATACGCGAATATCAGCATTGACTACAAATACTTCTTCATCCGGAAGGTGATGTTCGTCAAGTATGCCATGGCCTATGTGATCCTTCCCGGCGGTTTTGGGACGATGGACGAACTCTTTGAGGCCCTGACCCTCATCCAGACGAAGAGGATCAAGCCTTTCCCCGTTATCCTCATGGGAAGCGAATTCTGGGGGGGCCTGGTGGACTGGATCCGGGGGGTGATGCTCCGCGACGGGAAGATCTCTGCGGAGGATCTCGATTTCCTCCAGGTTATCGATGATCCGGAAGCGGTTGTCCGGTACATTCAGCGATTCGTCATCATCTAAGGGGGGTCTTTTCCCCCGAACCCGGCAAGGGGGTTTTCTTTGAGGAGCGCATGGTTGCTCACGACGACGATACCGGCCGGAGTGCTTCGCTCGATGCGGTCCTCGCGGAGTTCAAGCGGGGCAGGATCTCTCCCTGCTATCTCCTCTGTGGCGACGAGGAGTTCCGCCTGAAGGACGCCCTCGAGAAAATCACCCATTGCCTCATCCCCGCCGCGCATGACCGTGAGCTGAACCTTTTTGTGACGGAGGGGGAAAACGAGAATGTGGACGCCCTGTGCGAATCACTGATCACCCCGCCTCTGCTGCCAGGACGAAAGGTGGTCGTCGTCCGGGACACCCGCCTTTTCCAATCCAAAAACGTCCTTACGCCCCTTATTGGCCGGATCCAGGAGCGGATCGAGAAGGACCCCGCCCGGGCGGCCGCCGATTTCCTGCAATTCCTTAAGATAACGGGCCTCCAGCTTGACGACCTTCGGGACGGCGGCTGGCGGAAGATCGACGACGAGACCTGGCGGCGGATCGTCCCGGATGACGATGGCGAGGGGCGGGAGACGTGGCTCCCAAAGGCCGTGGAACTCTGCGCGAGCCGTGGCGCCGCGCCAGCAAAGGAGGGGACGGAGGAGACCGACCGCCTGGAAAGGGTTCTGACCGGCGGGATGCCGGAGGGGAACTGCCTCATCCTGACGGCCGAGAATGTGGATCGCAGAAAGAAGCTCTTCAAAACCGTGTCTGCGGTGGGAAGGGTCCTTTCGTTCTCAAAGGTGAAGGGGGAAGCGAGGCAGCGACATGCCGTCCAGGAGATGGCCGACGGCCTTCTCGCGAGGACGGGCAAGAGCCTCTCCACCGGGGCCTGGGCCGCCCTTGGGCGGAAAACCGGTTTCGAACTCCGGGAATCCCTCGGGGCCATCGAAAAGCTGATCACCTATACGGGGGAAAAGACACAGATCGAGGCGGAGGACGTGGAGGCCGCCATCGGCAGGACGAAGGAGGAGACGGTTTTCGAGCTCACGGGGGCGCTTGACGAAAGGAAGCTGACAAAGGCCCTCCAGAGCCTCAAGGCGCTTCTCGACCAGGGAGAACCGCCCCTGATGATCTTCGCGATGATCGTCCGGGAGGTCCGCCTCCTCTTCCAGGCGAAACTCCTGATCGCCTCGGGACGGCTGGGAACTTTTCAGCCGGGCATCGACTACGGCCTGTTTCAGAAATCGGTCTATCCTGCCATCCGCAAGATAGCCGGCGAAGGGGAGGATGCGATCGCCCTCGCCTCCCAGCACCCTTTTGTCGTCTACCAGGCCCTGAAGAACGCGGGGCGTTTCTCCCGCGCGGAGCTGGCCGGTTATATGGAAAGGCTCGCCCGGACGGACCTGGCCCTCAAGACCACGGCCCAGGATTCCCGCCTCCTCCTGGAGCGACTCCTGATAGCCGTCTGCGGGAACCGGTAAAAAGCGTCAGAGCTTCCTGATCCGGGCCAGGGCGGCCCGTTTCTGTTTGGAGAGGCGGCGGGCGGGGCCCTTTATTTTCGCGCCGCGCCGCTCGTCCTCCTCGGCATCTTCCGCGCCGGGGGCGTCCGCGGGGAAGTCCCCAGCGGCGATCCGGTCGAGCCGCGCGGCAAATTCGGGGGAGGCGATGGCGGCCTTGCCGCGGCGGGCGGCGAACGAGGCGATCTCCCGGTCGGAAGTCACGACCAAGATTTCCTCGCTCGCACTGGCGACCAGACGCTTGATTACCTCGTCGGCCTTCTCCCCCAGGCGGGAGTAGATGATGGCAACACCGCCGGCGAGGTCCCGCTCTTCCTGCGGCGATCCCCCCTCCCAGCCGTCGAAGACGACCGTGATCCGGTGCCCGCGAAACCTCTTGTAGTGGGCCAGGCTGCGAACGAGGGCCTTGCGCCCCTCCTCAAGGCTCCGCCGCTCGGCGCCCCGCAGGGCGTCCGACTGCCGGATCAGGTTGTAGCCGTCGATGATGATGTGCATGATAGACCTCTGCCTGTTTCGCGGAAAAGCGCCCGTGCGCAGGAAGTCGTTGTCAGCGGGGGGTGAATGTGTTACAAGCCTTACCGGCCGGGTGTCGTGCACCGGCCGTTTGCCCGGCATTATACCAAACCGCGTTTCATTTGAAAATCCAAAGATGACGCTATCGTAAAAAGTAAAATATCCCCTCCCCCGGCGGGAGGGGACTAAGGGGAGGGGGAAATAACAGGCAGAGATACGGCCGCTTATCACCCCCACCCTGACCCTCCCCCGTCAAGGGGGAGGAGATTTCGGACTTTTTACGAGGTCGTCAAAGATCATGGGCCGGCATCATCCCGAAGGGGCGCAATCCAATCCGGCGCCCGGGGCGCAGGCCGCCGGCAGTGTTCTAAATCATCAAGGAGGAGAGAACCATGGATTTCGAATTCACCGAAGAACAGAAGATGTTGCGGGACATGGCCTACCGCTTCGCGAGGGACAATTTCACCGCCCTGTCGCAGGAGTGCGACGAGAAGGAGAAGTACACGGCGGAGATCCGGAAGAAGGCGGCGGCCCAGGGTCTCGTCGGCGCCTGGGTTCCCGAGGAGTACGGCGGCGCCGGGGCGGGCTGCGTCGGCAACGCTATCATCACCGAGGAGCTCTCCAGGGTGGACATGGGGATCGGCCTCAACGTCACGGCGGCGAGCTTCGGCTGCGAGGCGATCATCCAGTACGACTCCGAGGAGCAGAAGATGACGTATCTCCCGCCCGTGTGCAGCGGCGAGCAGGTGAGCGCCGGGGCCTTCACGGAGCCCAACGCCGGCACCGACGTCGCCGGCTACAAGACGCGGGCTGTAAAGGATGGCAGCGACTACGTCGTCAACGGCAACAAGATGTTCATCACCAACGGCACGGTCTGCGATTTCATGGTGACGGCCTGCATCACCAATCCCGAGGAGAAGAGGCACAACAGCTTCAGCCTGATCGTCGTCCCCGCGGACGCGAAAGGGATCACCCGGAACAAGATCCACGGGAAGTTAGGGATACGGGCGAGCGACACGGCCGAGATCGCCCTGGAGGACGTTCGCGTTCCCCAAGCGAACCTCATCGGCAAAGAGGGGCACGGCTTCCGCGAACTCATGCACTTCTTCGATACGACCCGCGTCATGGTCGCCGCCCAGGCGCTGGGCCTCTCCGAGGCCTGCCTGGAGACGAGCGTCAAGTACGTCAAGGAGCGGACCGCCTTCGGGCAGCCGCTCGGCGCCTACCAGCTCACCCAGATGAAACTCACCGAGATGGCGATCCGGATCGAGGCGCTGCGGGGCCTTGTTTACAAGGCGGCCTGGCTGATCGACGAGGGGCGGCCCGACTACACGCTGGCGGCGATGGCAAAGTTCTTCGGCGGTCAGACGGCCGTCTTCTGCGCCAACTACGCCGTGGAGCTCCACGGGGGGTACGGCTACATCGAGGAGTACCCTGTCCAGAAGTGGTACCGCGACGCCAAGATTCTCGAACTCTACGAGGGGACGAAGGAGGCGGAGATCATGACGATCAGCCGCTACCTCCAGGCGAGGTAAAAGCCGGGATTCAAGCAAGACGACCTCGTTAAAAGTTCGTTTCCCCTCCCTTGACGGGAGGGGATTAAGGGGGAGGGTGATTTGTGACTTTTGACGAGGGCATCAAGCAAAGGAGGTCGTTTATGAAGACGCGCATCACGGAACTTTTCGGCATCGAGCATCCCATCATCCTGTCCGGCATGAGTTGGATCAGCGTTCCCGCAATGGTGGCGGCCGTCTCCAACGCGGGCGGCCTTGGGATTCTGGCGACCGGCCCGCTGGACGCCGAACAGACCCGGGCTGCGGTCCGGGAGATCCGGCGCCTGACCGGCAAGCCTTTCGGGGCCAACGTCGCCCTGATGTTCCCGGGAGCGGCGGAGAACGGGAAGGTCCTGCTGGAGGAGAAGGTCCCGGTGATCAACTTCGCCCTCGGCAAGGGGGATTGGCTCGTGAAGGCGGCCCACGAGTACGGCGGAAAGGTGATCGCCACCGTGGTCAACGAACGCCACGCGAAGCGCGGCCAGGATTACGGGGCGGACGGGGTAATCGCGACCGGCCACGAGGCGGCGGCGCACGGCGAGGCGGTGACCTCCTTCGTCCTCATCCCTTCTCTGGCGGATGCCTTAGAAATTCCGGTGATCGCCGCCGGAGGGATCGCCGACGGGAGGGGGCTGGCGGCGGCGTTGGCCCTCGGCGCGGAAGGGGTGGCGATGGGGAGCCGTTTCATGACGACGAAAGAGAGCCCCCTCCATGCCCGTTTCAAGCAACTCTCCCTTGAGAAGGGGGTTACGGACACCCTCTACTCGACACGCTTCGACGGGATTCCCTGCCGGGTCATGAAAACCGACGCAGCGGCGCGGTCGATCCGGCGCGGGCTGGACCTCCCGGCGGCCTTCGTCAATTCCCGCGAGATCGCGGCGCAGCTCCACGTGCCCTACATGAAACTTTTCCTTGGTGTTCTTGCCTCCGGCTGGAAGAACGCCCGGCAGCTGGCCTTCATGGCCAACGCCTTCAAGGCTATCCGCGTCGCCACCGAGGAGGGCGATCTGGAGCGGGGAGTCCTTCCCGTGGGTCAGGTGACGGGCCTCATCCATGACGAGCCGACGGTGGCCGAAGTGATTACCCGCATCGTCGCCGAGGCGCAGCAGATCAAGGAGAGACTGGCCTCCCAGCTCGCCTGACCTACCACCCCTTTGTCCACATCTCGTCGTCCTCGTACACCTTTTCGTCGTTCTGCGCGGCCTCCTCGGCGTCCGCCTCGATCATCCGGGCAGGATTCGGGTCCCGGAGAAGCTCTCCGTAGTACTCGTGCTGGATGAGGAGGTTCATCACCTCGTTGGTCCCCGTCCAGATCTGAATGAGGCGGGTGTCGCGGATCATCTTCTCGATCGGCAGGACGTTCGTATAGCCGATCCCGCCGACGACCTGCATGGCGAGGTTGCAGATGCTCCAGGCCGCATCCGTGGCGAACTTCTTGGCCTCGCTGACGATCCGCCGCGCGGTCGGGAGCCCCGCATCGACGCTCTTTCCCGCCGCGATGGTCAGCGCCCGGGCGGCGTCGAGCTGGGTGATCGCGTCGGCGATCTTGAAGCTGACCCCCTGGAAGTTCCGGATCTTCTGGCCGAAGGCCTTCCGCCTGTCGGAGTAGCGTGCGGCGACCTCGAGCGCGGCTCGGGCCATCCCGAGGGAGCCGCCGGCCGAGGTGAGGCGCTCCGGGACCATCATCGTGTTGAAGATAGTCGCCCCCTGGTTGAGGCCGCCGATCAGATTTTCGCGGGGGACCTCCACGTCCTTGAAGATCAGCCTACCCGTCCCGCCGCCCCGCGTTCCCAAGAGCTTGTATAGGTATTTTACCTCGACGCCCGGCCGGTCCTTCTCGATCAGGAGCAAGCTGATCCGCTCGTGGGGCTTCCCCGCCGGGTCCGTGTTGCAGTAGACGATGAAGAAGTCCGCCCCGTCGGCGGCGACGACGAACCGCTTCTGGCCCCGGACGATGAAGCGGTCGCCCTGGAACTCGGCCTTCGTCGTGGCGCCGAAGAAATCCGAGCCGCCCCGGGGCTCGGTGAGGGCCTCGGCGGAGATCAGATCGCCCCTGAGAAGGGGCTTCAGGAATTTTTCCTTCTGCTCCTCCGATCCGAAGGAGTGGAGGGCCTGGCCGACGATCGAAGGCATCGAGAAGGCGCAGCCGAGCGCCGTGCCCAGGACGCCCACCTCCTCGAGGGCCGCGATCTCGGCGCTCCAGGGGAGGCCGCGGCCGCCGTACTTTTTGTCGAAGCGGAGCCCCAAGAGGTTGCGATCTCCGAGGGCCTTGACGAACTCCCGCGGGTAGGTGATCTCGTCCCGGTCCATTTTCCGGATCAGATCGGACGAAACCTCCTGTTTGACGAACTCCCGGACCTCCGCCTTCAGGGCGATCTCTTCCGGGGTCAGAAAGATGTCCTGCAGCATGGCAATCCCTCCTTCCCCGCCTTCAGACGGTGACGGTCGGCGCGGCGAGAAGCGATTTCATCGCCGCAATCGTCTCCGCATAATTGACGCTCCCGAAGATGGAGGAGCCCGCGACTAATATGTCCGCCCCGGCGTCGGCGATCGCGCGGATGTTCTTCAGGGTGACGCCGCCATCCACCTCCAGGAGGACTTCCGGGGCGATCTCCCGGATCATTCTTTTTGCCTGTACGATCTTGGGGAGCATCCCCTCGATGAATTTCTGTCCCCCGAACCCCGGGTTGACCGTCATGACGAGCAGGAGATCGATGTCGGGCAGAATCGTCTCCACTTGGGCGAGCGGCGTCGCCGGGTTGAGGGAGACTCCGGCCTTGAGGCCCTTTTCGCGGATCATGCCGATCGTCCGATGGAGATGGACTGAAGCCTCGACGTGGATGGTGATCCAGTCCGCCCCCGCCTGGGCGAAGGCCTCGATGTACCGCTCAGGGTTTTCGATCATCAGGTGGACGTCGAAGGGCAGCTTTGTCGCTTTCCGGATCGAGGAGACCAGCCCCGGCCCGATCGTCAGGTTGGGGACGAAATGGCCGTCCATGACGTCGATATGGATCATATCGGCCCCCGCCGCCTCGACGGCCGCGATCTCGTCGCCGAGACGGCTGCCGTCCGCCGACAGGATGGATGGTGCTATCATTTTCATGGCCGAATCCTCAAGGAGATCAAAGTAATGTCATTTACTGAGAACCTGTTGCGTCTGGATGTTTAAGCCGCCCGCACCCTCACACGAGGCTCCACGCTCGGTCATGTGGTCCGGCGCGCAATCCTCCTGTCGTAATCCACCTGCAGGTTCAGCCAGATTTCTGGGGAGACGCTGAAATATTTTCCCAGGTGAAACAGATTCGCCATTGTTCGTTGATGCGAATGCTGTGTTGTCCAGATCGATCCCCTTTCAGTGCTTTCAACGGATTGCCCGGGGGCTGCACGAGGTCCTACAGGGTACGGGCGCGATGCAGATACAAGAGCTTGCGACGCGCCTGGCGCTCGATCTCTTGAAACCGGTTCACCCGCCGGTCCTCAAAAAGCGTCGCGGTGTCTTTGCACCGAAAGGATTTGATCGTGGCGGAATTTTATTATGCATGGCGTTATATGTAAAGCATAATGTTGCATATTCGATTCACATACCATCTGCGAATGAGAAGAGCGTCGTGACGGACGAAAAGAAGCAACATCCGTATGCATCTCACGTTTTCTGTTTCCCCGGCGGCCGACCCCGTCTTCGGGCGGGGATGGAGCCAGGAGCGAGGGCAGCGTCTCTCCCGGCGGCGCCCTTCCTGGAAACGGACTTTTTCTGCGGGCGGATCGCCCCTTCCGTCTTCCGGCGCTTCTTCGCTGCCGCCTCTTCCTGCAACGCCCTTATAAAAGCCGGCCGCAACTTGGGCCTTTTCCGTTTCGGTTCCTCCGGCAAGGGCGCCGCCTGGTCCGCAGATCCGGTCTTCGGCGTCAATCGGGGCCGACCCCGTTTCCGTTTCGGCGGTTCGGGCGTCTCTACGGAGTCCACCGGTTTTGGCATGCGACCTCGCCGGAGCCTTGTCAGTTCCGGTGTTTCCGTCGGGGCCGGCGGTTTCGGCCTGAGAACCTGCTTGGGCGTCAGAGGTTCGGGCTTCTCCATCGGGCTTGACGCCTTTCGCTCCTGTCGCGGTATCAAAGTCTCTGCACGGACCAGAGGAGGCCTCCCCCGGCGTGGTTTGATCGGGGCTTCGGTTTTTGGCGCCAACCGGGGCCGCCCCCGTTTCCGTTTCGGCGGTTCGGGCGTCTCTGCAAAGTCCGCCGGTTTCGACCCACGACCTCGCCGGGGCTTGGTCGGTTCCGGCGTTTCCGCCGGAGCCGACGGTATTGGGCTGCGAGCCCGTTTGAGTGCCGTAGGTTCTGTCGATACGGTCCGGATTCCTGCGTTTTTCTCCCGTTTCGGCGTTTCCGGTGCGGGCCGCCGGGCCGCCGGCCCCTCGTCGATCTCGATGCCGAATATCCCGGCGAGATCCTCCTCGGCGATCATCTTGTCACGCATCCTGGGCGAGGCCGCCAGATCCGCTGCCCCGGGCGCGGCGATCAGCTCCCGGTGGTCCACGCCGCGCAGGCTGAAGAGCAGCTCCGGTTCCCGGTCGAGGCGGGCGCCGACGCCGTAAAGGACGGCGGCGACGTGCTTGCACATGGAGGCCCAGTCCGGACAGGAGCAGCGAAATGAGATCTCGGCGGGCTCCGGGAAAAGCCCCGTCCGCGGCCTGGTCACGATCTCCATGACCTCCCGGGAGAGTTTTCCCTGGAGGAGTTCCAAAAGGGAGCCGATCCTCCCCGTGCACGCCCCCTTGACCCCCCTCCAGACCTCCGCTTTCAAGGGGCGGATCTCGATCTCCACCGAATAGAGGTGGGAGCCGCTGACCAGGGCGTTCACCCGGGCGGTCCCGATCTGCAGATCGACGACCGACCCGTTGCGCACGTAGGCGCGGCCCCGCGGGATGCGGTTTTCGTAATCGCCGTACCGCTCCAGGTTTTCGCACCAGGCCTTTCCCCAGAAGGTGGCGGCGATGGTCCGCCCGGCGATGACCACCGGCGCGAGGGGCTGTCCCTTCTTCCGCAGCTTCTCCGCCTGTTTCCGGGCCTTCTCCCGCCGCTCCGCCACCGGCACGTACCGCGGCCACCCTCCCCAGTCTCCGCCCCCGCCCCTTCTTCTTCCCCAACTCATCCGCCGCACCTCCTTCTTTTCTCTTCTCCCCCGCCGTTTCCCTCGTCCAGCGCGCGGGCCAGGTCGAGGGAGACAAACCGGATCAGTTCGTCGTCGGGCATCTCCGTGAGGAGTTTTTCCTCGCCGGCCCCGAGGATGCTTTCGGCCAGATTCTTCTTCTCTTCGATCATGGCGTCGATTTTCTCTTCGATGGTCCCCCGGCAGACGAACTTGTGGACGAGAACGTTCTTCTGCTGGCCGATCCGATACGCCCGGTCCGTCGCCTGGTTTTCCACCGCCGGATTCCACCACCGGTCGAAATGGATCACGTGGGAGGCCGCCGTCAGGTTCAGCCCCACCCCGCCCGCCTTGAGGGAGAGGACGAAAAAGGGCGGCCCCTCCTCCCGCTGGAAGGCGTCGACGATCTCCCGGCGTTTGCCGACCCCCGTCCCCCCGTGCATGACGAGCCCCGGTCGCAGGAACACCTCCGTTAGGAGCGCCGCGAGCGGTTCGGTCATCTCGCGGAACTGGGTGAAGACGAGGAGCTTCTCCTGCCGGGAGGCGATCTCCTCGCAGAGGGTGCGGAGGCGCTGGAACTTCCCGCTCGCCCCGTTCCCGTAAGCCTGATCTCCCAGCCACTGGGAAGGATGGTTGCAGATCTGCTTGAAGCGCATCAAAAAGGCGAGGACGAGACCCCGCCGCCGGATACCTTCGGTTTCCTTCAGCTTCTCCGCCATCTCCCGGACGGACTCCCCGTAGAGGGTCGCCTGGGTCTTCGTCAGCGGGCAGAAGACCTTGACCTCCACTTTGTCCGGCAGGTCGGCGATGATGCGCCGGTCCGTCTTCAGACGCCGGAGGATGTAGGGGCGCACGAGGGTGCGCAGGGCCGCGTAGGCGTTGTCCTTCCCGTCCCCCGCCTCCTTCGCGTATCGGCTGAAGACCTTCTCCGTCCCGAGGAGGCCGGGGCAGAGGAAATCGAAGAGGGACCAGAGATCGCCCAGGCGGTTCTCCAGCGGTGTCCCGGAGAGGATGATCCGCGTTTTCCCCCGGAGCGCCTTGACGGCCCGCGTCTGCCTCGCCCCCGGGTTCTTGACGGCCTGCGCCTCGTCCAGGATGAGGAGTCCCCAGGGGACCTCCCGGAGCCACGCCACGCGGTGGACCATGGCGTAGGTGGTGATGACGAGGTCCATCCCCGAAAGCGTCGCGGCCCGCCTCTGCGGGTCCGCCATCATCGCGAGGGCGGCGGCGGGCGTTTCGGAGGGATGGGCGTAGAACGCCGCCAACGTCGGGGCGAAACGGCCGATCTCGGCCTTCCAATTCGCCACGAGGGAGGCGGGGACGACGAGGAGGGCCGGCCCGGTCGCAGGCGGCGTTCCGGAAGCTTTCTGTCGCCGGAGGAGCAGGAGGAGCGCCAGGACCTGGATGGTCTTTCCCAGCCCCATGTCGTCGGCGAGGCAGGCCCCCAGCCCCAGCTCATGCATGAACCGGAGCCAGGCGACCCCCGTCTGCTGGTAGGGACGGAGCGTCGTCTTGAGGTCCGGGCCGGGATCGGCGGGGGCGATTCCCTCGGGGGAGCGCATCCCGGCGAGGATCGACCGCAGCCACTCCCCGGCGTCGGCGTGCAGCCACTCCCGGGAGGTCTCCGCGGCGGGGAGGGCGTTCTTGCCCTCCATGCCGGCCCCGGCGAGGAGGCGCATCCCCTCGGAGAAGGAGAGACCCTCGCCCCCATCCTCTTTCTTCCGTTTTTCCCAGAAGGAGAGAAGCGCGGAGATCTTATCCCGGTCGATCTCCACCCATTTCCCCCGGAGGAGGACGAGGCCGGAGGTTTCGCTCAGAATCCGCAGACGCTCTTCCTCCGTCAGTTCTTCGCCGTCCAGGGTCAGGCCGACGGAGAAATCGAGGAGGGCGTCGAGGCCAAGGCCGCCGGGCCTCTTGGCGCCCACAGTCACCGACACCTGCGGACGGGGGGGCTGGCCGCGGCCCTGCCACGCCCCGGGGATGCGGACCAGGACGCCGGCGGCTTCGAAGCGAGGGACGTCGTCGAGGAAACGGCGGGTCTCCCGGACCGTCCAGGCCAGGGGGTGGAAGACCTCGCCGGACTCGACCAACTCCCGGATCAGCGCGCTCGCCTCGGCCGCCCGCTGGAGCGGCGTCAGCAGGGCGAGCAGCCCCCGGCGGTCCCCGGCGTCGGCGAATTCCCGGAAAGCCTTGCCCAGCGGGAGGAACTGTGGTTTCGCCAGGCCGGAGAGGCGGGTTGTGTAGGTGACGAGGAAGCCGAAGGGGCGCGCCTCGTTCTTCCGGTTTTCCGCCAGATGGAAGGCGACGCGGCCCACCATGTTCCAGAGGGGGTTGCGCTTTTTCAAATAATCCTGGACATTCCCGCCCGCCCGTTCGGCCTCCTCACGGGTGCTGCCCTCCAGCGCCGTCCAGAGATTTTCCAGGACCGCGGGACTCAGATACTCCAGTCCCCGGAGGGGGGGAGAGGCTTCGACGATCCGGAGGAGCTCCTCCGGGGAGGGGGGAGGCGCGGCGGTGTCGGGCAGTTCCTCTTCCAATTCCGCGCCCGCGATCTGGCAGAGCCGCGTGAGGCAGCGGCGGGAAAAGTCGCGCCAGAAGGCGAAGGCCGGCGGGAGGGGCGTGGCCAGCTCCGCGGCGGCGAGGTGGAGGAGTCCGGCGGCGGTCCCCTCGTGAAAGGCTTCCGCGATTCGGGCGGCGACCTCTTCGGGAAGTGCAGGGCCTTCACCGCCGTCGGGAAGATAAACAACCCGCCCCGACGGGGCAAGGGCCAGTGTGGGAATGGACATGGGCGTCGATCCGGACTTTCGGGATTTTTTAAACCGGGGCGAGTATAGGAAAACGGCTGCCGAAAGTCAAGAAAGAGGCGATTCGCAAAAAACTTCTCCCTTGACAATGACGCCATAATTTGGCACCATTCAGCCATGACGCGCAAGCACCGTAAAACCCTTGAACTGATCTTTGCATATCCCCCCAGCGCAAAGGTGAAATGGCGCGATATTGAAGCGTTGTTCCGCGAGTTGGGTGCGGAGGTGACGGAACGGGAAGGATCGCGTGTCGGCGTCCGGCTGTTTGGGGAACGAAGGGTGTTTCATCGTCCCCACCCGTCGCCCGATGCCGACAAAGGAGCAGTAGCGAGTATTCGCAAATGGTTTGAAAAGAATGGAGTGAAGTCATGATGAACGTTATGGAAATCAATGGTGTAAAGGCTGTTATCGCCTTCGACCCCGAGATCAATATGTTCCGGGGTGAGTTTGTGGGGTTGAACGGCGCAGCCGATTTTTACTCAACCGATATCGATGGATTGCGCCGCGAAGGGGAAACTTCCTTGAAGGTTTTTTTTGATATGTGCGCCGAGGAAGGGGTTTCCCCCTACCGGAAAACATCCGGCAGATTAAACCTTCGCCTTTCCCAGGAGTTGTACGACAAGGCGGCAACTTTGGCCAATGCGTCGGGAAAGAGTCTGAACGCCTGGATTGCGGATGTTATCCGTCATGCCGATGACGTCCTCACCCATTAGGTATATCGCTTTCTCGGGTTCCAGCCTCACCATACACCATCCATGTGCATTCTCAAGAAAAATATGCAACTATAAATTAGTTTGCATTTTATAATACTTTCCGGCATAAGAGATCCATGAACGCAAAACAGAAAAAGACCCTGGTCATGATCTTTGAGAAGCCAACACGTTCAGATATTTCATGGCAGGAAACCGTTTCGCTTCTCCTTAGAATCGGTGCTGTTATGAAGGAGGGCAAGGGATCTCGCGTAAGATTCAAGTGCCGTGATTGCAGTCTTCATGTTCATGCGCCACACCCGGAAAAGGTCATATCGAAAGGCACGGTAGAGGCGATACGGGGTTTTTTAACAGACATAGGAGTTGCACCATGAAAAATATTTTGCAGTATAAAGGGTACGCTGGAAATGTTCAATTTGATCCGGATGATATGATTTTCTACGGTCGCGTCATGGGGATGAAGAAGGCCCATATCGCCTATGAGGGAAAGACTGTTGACGACCTTGTGAAGGATTTCCGGGATGCCATTGATGATTACCTCAATATGTGCGCCGAAGATGGTATTGAACCCGAAAAGCCCTTCAAGGGCACGTTCAATATCCGCCTTGATCCCGAGCTCCACAAACGTCTGGTCGTGAATGCTACCGACCAAGGTATGACACTGAACGCTTTCGTCAAGGGTATCCTGGAAAAGTCCACAGCGGAAGGTCACCGGGCCGGATAGGAATGCGACGGCTGTAAAAGTCCGGACATAGTAAGGGCGGCATAAATGTAGCGGGGGTCAGTTTTGTTGGAATTCTGGGGACGTAATACCATTAATGGCATTGACCTGCCGATAATCTGTATTATGTCCCCCGATTCTCCCCCGACGACGATCACTTGTCCGATATGGGTACCGAGGTGGTTCGTGGCTTGTTCCAGAGTGCGATCGCCGAGGCCCACTCAGGCTCTTCTTCCCCGTAAAGGGACTTACATCGGCCAAAATCCACCACCACATTTAATCAAACCTTGAAAAGACGGGAGTTTGCCGCCGATTTGCTTTCACCTTGATGCAAGCAAGAAATAACAATTTCTACTGTAAATTCAATCATCGTAATATGTTGATGGTGGATTACGGACTATTATTTTTGGCCGATAGCCTTATTTGGAATCGAGCGGAATCGGCCTTTCCCTTGCGGCTCCGCGGCGGCCGTGGTATGGATGGCGCGAAATATGGACGATGTTCCGGCGTCGCGATCGTATGGGCGGAAGCTTCAGCGCAACGCGGGGGCTTTTCGGCGTCGTCAAAAGAGATGCCCTCGTAAAAAGTCCCTCTAACCGTCATACCGGAGAACGCCGGTATCCGGAAATAGTTGAAAACACTGGATTCCGTGTCAAGCCCGGAATGACAAAACAGGGGAAAAGCGACTTGTTACGAAGTCGTCAAAAGAGGTGAGGGTTTGTTCTGGTCGGGACTCTATAACGCGCTTCTGATTGCGGCTGCGGCTGCGGCCGTGCCGTACTACGGGGCGAGGATGCTCCTGACCGGCAAGTACCGCAAAAGCCTGGGGCCGAAGTTCGGCCGCCTCGATCCGGAGACGGTCGCCCGCATGGAGGGGAGCCCCCGGATCTGGGTCCACGCCGTCTCGGTCGGCGAAGCGACGGCGGCGGCCGCGATCGTGGCGGCGCTCCGTTCGCGCCTGCCCGGGGCATGCATCGTTCTGTCCACGAGCACGGAGACGGGTCAGGAGATGGCCCGGAATCTGGTCGCCGACGCGACGGCCCTCATCTACTATCCTTTGGATATCCCCTGCGTCGTACGAAGTGTCCTCGATCTGGTCCGGCCAGATTGTTTCGTTCCCGTCGAGACGGAGCTCTGGCCCAATTTCATCCGGATCTGCCGGGCGCGGGGGACGCGTATCGTGATGGCCAACGGCCGGATTTCGTCCCGTTCCTACCGCGGTTACCGGGCGACCCGCTTCTTCTGGAAGGAAATTCTCGCGGCGCTCGACGCCGCAGGGGTAATCTCACGGGCCGATGCGGATAGGCTTGCGGTCATAGGGATGCCCGCCGGACGGATACAGGTCCTCGGAAACGCGAAGTACGATGGCCTCGCGGCGCGGGTCTCCCCCGAACTTGAAGGGGAGATCGCCGGCCGCCTGGGGATCGCTCCGGGGGAAGGGGTCCTGGTGGCGGGAAGCACGCACGAAGGAGAGGAAGCGGTCATTCTGGATGTTTACCGGCGTCTGCTCGAAATCCGGCCCGATTTCAAGCTGATCCTCGTTCCCCGCCACATCGAGCGGGGCGAGGCCGTCGCGGAACTGATCCGCCGGGCCGGATTCGCCGACTGCATTCGGATGTCGGAAATCATGGGCGGACGCCTGAGGACAAACGAGCGGGTCGTCCTCGTCGATGTGATCGGCGAGCTTTTCAAGGTGTACAGCCTGGCGACCGTCGTCTTCTGCGGGGGGAGCCTTGTGCCGAAGGGAGGCCAGAATA
Source organism: Pseudomonadota bacterium (assembly GCA_018827585.1). Taxonomy (GTDB): domain Bacteria; phylum Desulfobacterota; class Syntrophia; order Syntrophales; family UBA5619; genus JAKAFS01. Next base: position 19,191 of record JAHJXP010000244.1, read on the forward strand.
TCCTCGAAGCCGCCGCCTGGGGAAAGGTCGTTTTTCACGGCCCGCATATGGATGATTTCCGGGAGGAGCGGGCGCTCATCGATGACGCGGGTGCGGGGATCGCCGTCGCAAACGGCGACGAGCTTTACGAGGGCATCCGGGAGCTTCTCGACCGGCCCGATCTTCTCCGGCAGAAGGGCGAAGCGGGACGGCAGGCCGTGGCGGCCAACAAAGGCGCCGCGGCGCGCTACGCCGATCTGATCACGGACGTTTTCAGGCCTCCGCCCGTCTCAGAAACTCGTTCCACTTCTGATCGACGGACCGCTGGAGCTGTCCCAGTTGCTCCATGCTCATCTTCTTGAACCGCCCCTGCTTCTCCACGAAGTTGATCACCGGGACGCGGTTTCCCTTTTCGGCGAGGGTCTTGCTACGGCCGGTGAAGCGGAACTTCCCGTCTTCGATCTCGTAGAGGACGACGATTCCCGTCTCGACGGCGAGCCGTCCGATCTTGACCGTATCCTTGGGCGGGAAGACCCAGCCGGGGGGACAGGGGGTCGCGATCTGGAGGTAGCGGGATCCCTTGATCCGCTTGGCCTTGACGAACTTTTCGTAGAGGTCGATGGGGAAGGAGGGGGAGGTGGTGGCCAGGTAGGGGAGGTCGTGTCCCTCCATGATCTTCATCATGTCCTTCTTGTTCTGCTGCTTGGTGAGGAAGGGCGTCGTCGTGGTCAGCGCACCCGCAGGGGTGGCGCTGGAGCGCTGCGTTCCCGTGTTCATGTACCCCTCGTTGTCGTAGCAGACGAAGATGAAGTCCGTGTTCCTCTCGGCGGCGCCGGAGAGCGCCTGGATGCCGATGTCGAAGGTCCCCCCGTCGCCGGCGATGGCGACGACCGTGATGTCGCTCCGGTTCATCGCTGCAAGTCCGGCCACGAGGCCGGACGCTGAGGCCGCGGTGCTGGCGAAGGTGCAGTTCAGACAGGGGATGGCGACGGACGTCGTGGGGTAGAGGCCGTGGAGGACCGTCAGGCAGCTCGCGGGAAGGGTGAGAATCGTGTTTTCCCGGAGGGCCTTGAGGACGTAGCGGTAGGCCAGGGCGAGGCCGCAGCCCGAACAGGTGCGGTTTCCCGGCAGCATGTATTCTTCCTTGTGAATCTTAAAGAGTTTTTCCGGCATGTTTTACTCCGTCACGCAATTGAGCCACGTCTGCCGTTCGCTTGTCCCCGCGGCGATGGCTGACAGCGAAGAACGAACGGCCTCGGCCAGCTCCCTGGCCTTGACATCCCGTCCGCCGAGGCCGGCGATGAAGTTGTGGATCGGCGTCCGGATGCCGGCGCCGTACAGGGCGGCCTTGATGTCGGCGCTGAGCGCCCCCTCGTAGCCGTAACTGATGTTCTTTTCAAAAACGCAGATGGCCGGCGCATTCTTGAAGGCCTCGCGGATCTCTTCACGGGGGAAGGGGCGGTAGACCCGGACGCCGACCACCCCTGCGCGGATCCCCTCGTCGCGCAGGATGTCCGCCGCCGTCGTCGCCTCCGTGGCGAGGGATCCCATCCCGGCGATGAGGACCTCGGCGTCCTCTGTCCGATAGGTCCAGAGCATCCCGCCGTGGTCGCGGCCGAATGCCTCCGCGTAGGCGCGGCCGGTCTCGACGATTGCTGCCCGCGACCCCTCCAGGGCGTGCTGGAGCTTCCAGCGCATGTCCATATAGCCGTCGCGGAGGACCCCTTCCGCATCCCGTCTCTGCCAGGGGAAGATCACCGGGTTGATGTTCCGGGGGGTCTCCGGCTTGAGGATCGTGTGGGGCTGATAGGGGGGGAGGAACCGGCAGACCGCCTCGGCATCGGGGATCTCTACCGGCATCATCGTGTGGGACAGGATGAAGCCGTCGAAACAGACCATGACGGGGCAGTAGACCTGCTCGGCGATCCGGTAGGCCTGGATGATGGAATCCAGGATCTCCTGGTTGTCCCGGCAATAGATCTGGATCCAGCCGGTGTCCCTCTGGGCGATGGAGTCCTGCTGGTCGTTGAAGATGGACCAGGGGGCGCCGACGGCGCGGTTCACGCAGGCCATGACGATCGGGAGGCGGGAGCCCGCCGCCCAGTGGAGCTGCTCGTGCATGTAAAGCAGGCCGTGGGAGCAGGTCGCCGTGAAGGTCCGGGCGCCGACGGTGGAGGCGGAGACGCAGACCGTCATGACCGAGTGCTCGCTCTCCACCCGGATGTACTCGGTCTTGAACTCGCCCCGTTCCACCCACTGTGAGATTGTTTCGGTTATGGGGGTCGAGGGGGTGATCGGATAGGCGGAAATGACCTGGACCTTGGAGAGCTTCGCTCCCCAGGCGGCGGCCTGATTGCCGGTCATGATCTCGGCATGGCTCATTTCCTGTCCTCCTCGTGCATCACCATCGTGATCGCCTTCGCCGGGCACTCCTCGGCGCAGATGCCGCACCCCTTGCAGTATTCGAGGTCGATCCGGACCGGGATGCCGGCGGTGACGATTCCGTCCGGACAGTAGAGCCAGCAGAGATAGCAGGCCGGCCGGTTCTTGACCGAGGCGATGCACTTGGCATGATCGATCACCGGCGTGGCGTCCCGCCAGTCGCCGGTCCTCCCCGCCTCGCCGACGGCCGGCTTGCACATGGCGGAGATGTTATCGTCCTTGAGTTCCATATCCAGTTTCCCTACGAGAGCTTCTTCATATTCGTTTCCTCGTATGCGGCCCGAAGGGCGGCGATGTTGGTCGCCGCCGCCGTGCCGGTCATCTTCCATTTCAGCCCCTTCTCCATGTATTCGGGGGAGACGAGGCCCGAGGCCCGTGAGAGGACCCCGAGCATGGGCGTGTTGACCATCGGCGCCCCCTCCTTGAGCAGATGGAAGCGAAGCGCGATCGCGGTCGCATCAACGGTGGCGATGTTCAGGCAGCCCTTGACGGCGACTTCCTCCGGCTTCTGCGGCGTGTTGATCAGGAGCAGTCCCCTGGGCTTGAGCGTCCCCAGGACATCGACCACGCTGAGCAGCGACTGGTCCAGGACGACGGCGATATCGGCCTTTTCGATCTGGGCGAAGGTCCTGATCGGGGTGTCGGAGATCCGCGTAAAGGCGATGAGCGGCGCCCCCCGCCGCTCCGGGCCGAAGGTCGGCGCCGAGGTGACCCCCTTGAATCCCTGCAGGTAGGCCGATTCGGCCAGGATCTGCGCGGCGATGACGACGCCCTGCCCGCCGCGGCCGTGCCATATCACTTCATGCATAACGTTTCCCTGAAAATGGGGCCGCAAAGCCATCAAATAAAAAGACCATGGATTTTCCACCCATGGCCTTTAGGATGCGCTGATTTCGGGACTGACTGCTCCTAAAAACGACGGGCGACGGGCATATGCCCGCCAAGAAGAGCGAGGCACAACAGGAGGGCCGGCAGCAACCTGACCCGATGAAGACCCCTTGCCCCTCTTAACGTTCCGTTCATTTTCAGGAAACCCCGCTGGCGAAATCGGGGGGACTTTAAAACAAAACCCCGGGGTTGTCAATAGAGAACTTACGCCGGATGAAGCGCAACGCAGCATCCGGCCTTTTTACGAAGCCGTCAATGACGCCCCGGCCGATGACAAACACAAGGAGGTACTGACATGAATGTTCTGAAACGCATGCGTGAACCCCGTCTGGCCCTGCTGCGCTTTGCCTGTGCGGCAGTCGCTGCGTGCGCGCTCGCGAAGCCCCGTCACCGGCATTATCAGGTCATCACAGGGGCGCTGTCCCCCCTTTTCATCAGTCGGTGAACCGGTACTTCAGAAGCGTCCAGAGGGCGGAGAAGCCGTGCTTCCAGGTGATCTTCTTGCCCTCCGCATAACTCCTGCCGTAGTAAGAGATAGGCAGCTCGTAGACGCGCCACCGCTTGTTCTTGAAGATCTTGGCCGTCAGTTCCGGCTCGACCGAAAAATCGTCGGAGGCGATCCGGATGGTTTCAATGACCTCTCTTCTGAACATCTTGTAGCAGGTCTCCATGTCGGTGAGGGTCGTGTTGTAGAGGAGGTTAGTCAGAAAGGTCAAAAAGTTGTTGCCCAGCTTGTGCCAGAAGAGGTGGACCCGCTGCGGCTTTCCCCCGGAGAGCCGCGACCCGTAAACGACGTCTGCCACCCCCTCGCGAATGGGTTTGATCAGCTCGGCGAATTCTTCCGGGTCGTATTCCAGATCCGCATCCTGGACGGTGACGATCTCCCCGGTGGCGTGGCCGAATCCCGTGCGGAGCGCCGCCCCCTTGCCCCTGTTTTTCTCGTGGAAAAATACCCTCACGCGGCTGTCGAATGCGGACTCGCGCAGCAGTTCCCTGGTTCCGTCGGTTGAGCCGTCATCGACGACGATGACCTCTTTGACAAAATGGAGCGCGAGGACCTTGGCGATGATCCTCGGGACGGTTTCCCGTTCATTGTAAACCGGCATCACGACGGACAGCACTTTTTCTGTACCCATTTCATCTCCCGTATCTATTCTTCCCTTTCGCAGGTTTTGGTCTTGATTGCAACGATTTTACCGTTTCCGTTTTGTCGCCCGGCAGGGATGCCTGCCCGGGTGCAGCGGCGGCCATGAAAAAGAGAAAGACCGCGCCCGGCCACAACTGGAGGAAAAGCCGGTTCAGCGACGTCGCAAGATGGTAGTACAGATCGAGCGGGGTCATGACATATACGAAGAAGTAACCGACCGGCATCAGCAAAAGGACGGCGGCGGCCTGAAAAAAAGCCGCCCTGTCCTTTTCGCCGATCCTGATCCCAGTTAGCATGAGATAGACGGCCAAAAGAAGGATATTCACGGCGCCTGGGTTTAGCTTCATCCCCACGCGCACGTCGATCAACCCCTGGGTGAAACTGATCCCGGTGATGAAGAAGGCTTTTGCGATTTCGGCATAGCGTCCCCAATCGAGCAGTTTCGCGGAAGCCGCGGCCAGGCTGAAGCCAGCGACCAGGTCGTTGACGGGGGATAGCCGGAGCTTGAAATAGAGGACGGGCAGCAGGGCGGGCAGGGCGCCCGCCAGAAACCAGGCGGTTCGTTTAAAGGAGTGTTTCCATCCGCCCGCATAAGCTGCTGAGCCGGCCATGCCTGCCGTCGCAACGAGCAAAAACAGCAGCCCCTCGTTTTTCGTCCAGGCGCACAACCCGGCGGCAAGCCCGGCCAGGATCGTCGGCCCGGCGTGGTTCTCCGGCGATCGCGACTGGAGGAAAAGCATGACGATTGTGATCAGGATGAAAAAGGCGAAGGGGACGTCGGCGAACTGGGAGGCCCCCATCATGATGAAAAAAGGGGTCCCCAGCAGGACCATGGCGGCGAGGATCCCCTCGGTTCTGCCCCGCAGGAGCGAGAGCGAAGACAGCAGCAGGCCGACGACAAGAACGGTAAAGACAAAGGCGAAGACAGCCGGGATATTGCCGCTTTCGCCTCCCATGTAGCCCCAGGAACGGACGATGGCAAGCGGCAGCAAAAGGGGGTAGTCCCAGTGGCTCCAGTCGAGGCCGCTCGCGAAGACCGCTCGCCACTCCTCGCTGCTCCGGAAGAGGAAGCGGGCATGCATGTTCCAGATCAGCCAGGCATCCCATCTGCCGTGGGGCTCCTTCAGGAAGGCGACGAAGAAGGAGACCAGCGAGGCGATGATCTCGAGGGAGAGGATGGAGGCCAGCAGGATTTGGAATCCTGTGAAGGGCTGTGTTTTCGGGAGCGGCGGAGGTCCGCCGCGGGTCCCTTTCCGGAAACGGGCGAAGCAGAGAACCCCGAGGATCAGGCAGAGGATAAGGTCTATGACCCAGGCGTATCCGGCCATCCCCGCCGCCAGGCAGACGAAATAGACGCACGATGAGACGCCGAGGCCGAGGCCGCCCCCGGCGATCAGCAGAAAGGCGATTTCCCCGGCGCTCCGCATCCGGTGTGAAACGAGAAGGGAGACCAGCATGCCGCCGATGGCCAGGGAGATGAGCAGAGAGGCGCCGAGGAGAAAGGTCATGGCTTCCCATCCCTCCCGTAGAGGATGAGACCGTCTCCGAAATCCTTCAGCGGGACCAGACCGTGCCTCTCTATGAATCCGGCCGCCGGCGGCCCGGCGAGGAAATTGCCGACAACGAGCGGGTGTTCCGGGCTGTTGCGGACGATCACAGGGGCCAGGGTGTACTGCGTCAGGACGTACTGGGCGAGATACTCCACGTTGGTGAAGGATTTCTCGAAACCGAAGATCCGGTCGTTCTCGACGGTGGTGACGTAGCCGATCTCGCCAACCGCGGAGAGAATGGGTTTGAGTTGGAGGATCCGCTCCTCGTGAATCGTGACGGGGTCCTTCTCCGGGAGGCCGCTGTAGATCCGGATATTCTGCCACAGAAGGCCCAGGGCAGCATAGCCGGTAAGGCAGATCAGCAGGAGCACACCCGCCCTCGCCCTGTATTTCGCAAAAAAGGCGCCCATACGCTTCACCCTTGCGGAATTGCGTAATTCCCCATCATTCGATATTTTGTATGTATTCCGGCCATTTTCCTTTTGCGCCCCGTAATTCTATCATCTCTTCCAGCCTCTCCATCAGCGGCGGGAGTGTCGCCGGATCGAGGGCGGAGATCGCTACCGCCTCGAACCGCCGGCAGAGGTTCGCCAGGACCTCCCGGTTCGCAACCCGGTCCTCCTTGTTGAAGACCATCAGTGTCGCTTTCCCGGCAAGGTCCAGCTCCGCGAGGATCTTTTCGACGGCCGCGATCTGCGCCTCGAAGGCCGGGTTGCCCGCGTCGACCACGTGGAGGAGGATGTCCGCCTCCTGAAGCTCGTCCAGAGTCGCTGAAAAGGCGCTGACGAGCTCCTTCGGCAGGTCGCGGATGAAGCCGACCGTGTCCGTGATGACGGCCTCCGCGTCCCGGGGGAAGCGCAGCCGGGAACTCTTCGGGTCCAGTGTCGCGAAGAGGCGGTCCTCGGTGAAGACCTCGCTTTTCGTCAGGGAGTTCAGGAGCGTAGATTTGCCGGCGTTCGTGTAGCCCACGATCGAGATCACGGGGAGGCCCGTCTTCCCCCGCTTCACGCGCCGCTGCCCCCGCGCCTTTCCGATATCCTTGAGGTCCTTCTCCAGGCGGTGAATCCGCTCCCGGATCCGCCGCCGGTCCACCTCCAGCTTGGTTTCGCCGGGGCCGGTACCGCCGATTCCTCCCGCCAGCCTGGAGAGGGCCGCGTCCTGCCTCGTCAGCCGGGGAAGGCGGTACTTGAGCTGGGCAAGCTCCACCTGTATCTTCCCCTCCCGGCTGTGGGCGCGCCGGGCGAAGATGTCGAGGATCACCTGGGTGCGGTCGATGACCTTCATCTCGGTGAAGTCCGTGATGGAGCGGACCTGGGCGGCGGTGAGCTCGTGGTCGAAGATCAAAATATTCGCGTCCATCTGCATGGCCCGGATGACGAGGTCGGAGAGCTTCCCCTTTCCGATGAGGAACCGCGGGTCTACCTCCGGGCGATGCTGGATCACGGAATCGAACACCTCGACGCCCGAGGTGCGGCAGAGCTCCCGGAGTTCCGTGAGGGAGGCATCGCCGTCGGAAAACGGGTTCGTCTCCACGCGGACGATGATGGCGCGGTCTGTCGCTTCCACCTTGCGGGTCTTCTGACGCCCGGCGAACTCGCCTTCGAGCGCCGCGATGAACGAGAGGAAGTCGAGATCCATCTCCGCGGGGCGCTTCGGCGGGAGGAATTCCCAGTAGCGCCCCTCGGAGTTTTCAGGGATGAGGTGGGCCGTGTGGGCGAAGCCGGGAAGGCCGTCGTCGCCCGCCTCGATCGCGCAGACGAGATCGAGGCGCAAAAGCGCCAGGTCGGTCAGGTCGTCGGTGCTGAGTTCCTCCCCGGCCAGGTGGGTGTGGATCAGCCGGAGTCCTTTAAAGCGGCGGGAGGAGGCGCGGAAGCCGTCCAAGGACGGAATGAGGATGTTGTGGTGCGAGCCGACGATGACATAGGCGATCTCGCCCCGGCGGGTGACCAGGAGGCCGATCTGGCGGTTGATCTCGCGCGAGATCTCCGTGATCTGGCGGGCCAGCTCGTGGGTGACGATCCGCTCCGGCGGCACGCGCCGACGGCTGAGCTGCCCGATGCGCCTTATCTGGGCCGGCCCGAGGCCGGTCAGGTTGCCGTGAATCTTCTCGATGGCCGCTCCTCTGTCCCCATAATTCGTGATTCCTATTTGAATTTGTGCGGTCTGATCCGCCTCTCCA
>JAHJXP010000245.1 GCA_018827585.1 Pseudomonadota bacterium
GAAAAAAATACTTGACAATATAAAGTTGAGCTTGTAAGTATCTATATTAGATAAACTATATCGAATAGTGATAATATGACAAATGATTTTATATTAAATACGGTGGTTAAAACCTTCCGGGTTTTAGAATTCCTGAGCGAATCAGAGTCTACTTACACATTAACAAAATTAGCTAAAATTTTAAAAATTAGTATGGGCACTGCTCAAAGAATTACGAATACATTAATTCAATTGGAATATTTGTCAAAAGACCCTGAAACGAAAACTTTCCGTTTAACTTCAAAGTGGCTTCGAATTGGTTTTTCAGTATTGAACGATTTGAATCTACGTCAAATAGCTGTTCCCCACCTTAAAAAATTAAACGAAGAAACGAATGAAACAGTAAGTCTTGGGCTTATCGATAATGACGAAGTAATTTTTATTGAAAGAATTGCATCAAAACATCTTATTACAACAAATATTAGCCTGGGTATGAGAAGACCTATACACGCAAACTCTATAGGAAAAGCAATTTTAGCCTTTCAAGATGAAGATCAAATAAAAGAGAGATTAAATCGTATACAATTTACTAAATATACAAATAAGACAATAGTAGACAAAGATAAATTTTATGCCGAACTAAAAAAAATTAAAAAAAATGGCTATTCTATAAATGATGGTGAAATTGAAAAAGAAATTTTTGCAATTGGTGTTCCAATCTTAAATAATAATGGTGTAGCAATAGCAGGAATTAATCTTGTTATACCTAAGGCAAGATTTTCGAAGTCAATAGTATATGAAAAATACTTACCAGTCATTATAGAAAAAGGAATTTTAATTTCAAAAGAAATCGGAAATTATTAAGCCGTATAAAACTCCAGACTCCTGTCTGGAGATGCAGCGGCTGCCCGAAGGGCTCAAGTTCGCTTGTAGCTTAAGATGCCCCCAGCTCCTGCCGGGGGAGTTTCACTGATAAAAAGGAGGCATTAAGAAGAGTGTTGAAGCAGCAGAATAATCTAATAATGAATTACGTTTTCTACCCGAATTCCATAGCAGTGATTGGGGCATCGAGTGATGCTGAGAAGGAAAGGATGACGGGTTGGGTAGGAAGATTACAGCAATTCGGCTATAAAGGCAAAATTTATCCGCTTAATCCCAAGGTGAAAGAAATCCTGGGACTCAAAACGTATCCTTCTATCGGCGAGATCCCCGGTTCGGTTGATTATGCCATCATGGTCATCCCGCGGCGGTTCGTGTCCCGGTCGCTGGAGGAGTGTATCGCCAAGGGGGTGAAAGTCGTCCATATCTATACCGCCGGTTTCAGCGAAATGGGCACGGACGTGGGAATAGCCATGCAGAAGGAATTGGAGAGAATCATCGAAACCGGTACCACGCATGTTATCGGACCGAATTGTATGGGAGTCTATTGCCCGTCGGGCGGTCTGAGTTTCGACGTCCGGTTTCCGAAAGAAAGCGGATCCATTGCATTCATTTCCCAGACCGGTGTTGGCGGCCGACGGCTCATCCAGCTCGCCACGGGGAGAGGGCTCCGTTTCAGCAAGGCGATCAGTTATGGAAATGCAATAGATCTCAATGTCATAGATTTCCTGGACTATGCGGTGTCGGACCCAGAGACGAGCCTCATCCTTCTGTATTTAGAAGGGTTGACCGATGGCCGGAGCTTCTTCAATATCCTGCGGGGCTGCAAGAAGCCCGTGGTCCTGTTAAAGGCGGGATTGAGCGAGGGCGGGAGCGGCGCCGTGGCGTCTCATACTGCTTCATTGGCCGGCAGCCGGCAGGTATGGGAGGCGCTGTTCAAACAGACCGGGGCGGTGTCCGTTGACACGCTCGAAGAAGCGGTGGAACAGATGGTGGCTCTCCAAACCCTCCCGCCGATTACGGGCAATAGAGTCGGATTGGTAGGAAGGGGTGGCGGGATAGGGGTGGTTGCCGTGGACATGTGCGAACGAGAAGGGTTAAAAGTTCCCCCGTTGGCACAGGAGACGAGGGATCGATTGGCAACGATCATTGCCACCGATTCGGGTTCGACGATTAGAAACCCGGTGGAGATCGGGTTGGGGGCCACCGGTGTTTCCGAACATTATGTGGACGGCCTCCAGATCATTGCCTCCGATCCGCACATTGACTTCCTCATAACCTTTCTGAATCCTGAGGACTATATCCATTACGGGGTGAAGGGATGGGTCGAAGACATCAGCAAGGCGTTGATCAGGGCGAAAAAGGCTGTATCGAAACCATTTGTGGTCGTTTTCCTGGCGGGCCAGAGTGGGGAAGTCTTCGAAACCATCTTGCGCATTCAGCGCACATGCACCCGGGAAGGCATCGCATGTTTCTCAACGATGGATACCGCGATCAAGGCACTGGGCAAAACGATCACGTATTACCAAAACCGGAATGATTGACATTCCTCATGAAGGAGGCCTCAAACGTTGACCAGTAAGGAGATCATTCAAAAGGCAAGGGCGGAAGGGAGAGCGCTCTTAACCGAAACGGAGTCCAAAGCATTGATCAGGGAGTCGGGAATAGCCGTCACGGATACCCAATTAGCACATTCGATGAGTGAAGCGGTCTCCATCAGCAATCGGATGGGCTATCCCGTGGTTCTGAAAATCGCATCAAAGGATATTACGCATAAGAGCGATGCCGGCGGAGTCAAGGTAGGACTCATGACTCCGGAGGAGGTTGAGAAGGCGTACGAGGAGATTTTTACCTCGGTCGCTCAGAAATATCCTGCCGCGGCTCTCCAGGGGGTAACCGTGCAGAAAGCGGCACGTCCGGGTGTGGAAGTGATTATCGGTATGTTTACCGATGCCCAGTTTGGTCCGGTCCTGATGTTCGGCCTGGGGGGGATTTGGGTTGAGATCCTGAAAGATGTTTCCTTTCGGATCGTACCGCTGACGAAGAAAGATGTGGCCTCATTAATTCGAGAAATAAAAGGATTTCCTCTCTTAGAAGGGCGCCGGGGGCAGAAGGCGTCGGATATAGGGAGTTTGGAAGGGGCCTTACTGAACCTCTCCGCGTTTGTAGAGAAATATCCTGAGATCAAAGAGATCGATCTCAATCCGATATTCGTGTATGAAGAAGGCTACGTGGCCGTAGATGCGAGGATCATTCTCTCCGGTGCATGAAGCAAAAAGGTGTTGCGGCCTTACCTGTATAAGGCGCACATACAATTATAGAGATTAAGGAGGTATGCGAGATGGCGGATGAGCAAAATGAGATCACTGAGGAAATGTTAGCCGAACTCAAGAAGAGGTTGGGAGTGGTGTGGCGGCCGCGGCAGCCCTACTTCAATACGGAAGCCACCAGAGACAATATTCGACATTTCTGTCATGGGATCGGGGACACAAATCCCCTCTTCACCAATCGGGAATATGCGAAGAAATCGAAGTACGGCCGCCTTCTGGCCCCTCCCTGCTACCTGTACAGCGTTTACTGGCCGGCGCAGGGCCGAGGGATGCCCGGCGTTCATGCCTGGCACTCCGGAGATGATTGGGAGTTTTATAAGCCCATCCTCGAGGGTGATGAATTCACCTATACAAACACCCTCGTCGATGTGAAGGAAAAAGAGAGCAAGATGGCGGGGAAAACGTTGATTCAGTACCACGAGATCACGTACACGAATCAGCGAGGCGAACTGGTTGCGAAATCCCTGGACTGGTGCGTCAGAGCCGGCAGAATCTCTTCCGGGAAAACGGGGAAATATAGGAATATCGAAAAAGCGACGTATACCCCCGAAGAGATGAAAATAATATTTGCCGATTACGACAAAGAAGTGATCCGCGGGGCCGAGCCTCGGTACTGGGAGGACGTGAATGTGGGGGATGAGCTCACTCCCATTGTGAAGGGGCCCCTCAGTTTGCGGGATATGATCGCCTGGCTCATGGGAGCCGGAAGTCCCTTCATGCAAGCCCATGCCCTTGCCTACTCATTTCTGAAACGTCATCCGGGCGTGGATATGATGGATACGAAAACCGGCCAGTTGGATGTTCCGGAGTTGGTACATATGGAAGAGTCGCGGGCTCAAGAGATCGGCATCCCCGGGGCTTATGACTATGGCTGTCAGCGCATTTCCTGGCTGGGCAACCTGCTCACGAATTGGATGGGCAATGATGGCTTCTTGAGGCGGTTGCGTGCCGAATTGCGTCGCTTCAACGTGGTTGGAGATACCACTTGGCTTAAGGGTAAGGTAACCCAGAAATATGTGAAAGAAGCAGAGCACCTTGTCGATATCGAATGCTGGGCGGAAAACCAGAGGGGCGAAATTACGATGCCTGGAACCGCTACGGTCCGGCTGCCATTAAAAGGCAAGTAAACTTATTTGGCTATATCAAAAATACGGAGGAGTTGCACGATGCCAAGGGAATATAAGACCTACGAAGAATTCAGGAATAACTACAAGCCGAGCCAGAGATGGGAATTCTTTGATGGCAATAAGACCAACTTTAATATCGCCCACGAATGTATTGATCGCCACCCAAAAGATAAGACAGCAATCAATATTATATTTGATGACGGCCATCGCGAGACCTACACCTTCGGTACGCTTGCCCGTCTGACCTCACAGTTTGCAAATACCATGGAAAAGCTGGGGATAAAGCAGGGGGATAGCATCGCTCTTGCCATGAACCCCTCACTGGAGTTTTATGTCAGCCTGCACGGTATCCTTAAGGTGGGGGCAGTGGTCGTAGCCTGCTCCCCCCTCTTTGGGACGGAAGCAATTGAATACCGGTTGAACAAATCCAACGCCAAAATGGTAATAATCAACGAAAGCGGAAAAGACCTGGTAAAACCCGGACTAGTGCAGCGGGTAATCACCGCCGAGGAATTGATGGGGCTAATTGAGAAAGAGGATGAGCATTATGCGCCACATACCTCTCTGGATACCCTGGCCTTTATGCAGTTTTCCAGCGGCACCACCGGCCTGCCGAGGGCAGTTCAGTACCACCATCGGAGCGTTGGCGTCGTCGCTTTTCGTATGAAGTTTTTCGTTGGTCTGCGGGATACCGATAATTACTTCTGCCCCTCATCCCCAGCCTGGGGCCATGGCATCTGGTACGGCTCGGTCGGGCCACTCATTTTCGGCAATGCCATCGGCGCCTACTCGGGCCGGTTCTCGGCAGAAACTCTCCTTAATGGACTAGAGGAGTTTGAAATCACAAACATGTACGCCACCCCCTTAATTTATCGCCGCATCATGGAAACCGGCAAGCTCACTGAATACAGACTGAAACTACGGCGTCTAACGTATACTGGTGGAGCCTTGGACATCGATGTCATCCGGTACTTCCAGGATAAACTGGGTCTGGTAATACAGGCAAACTACGGGTCAACCGAGACGGGCGGTTTCCTTTCCGATTACGCCTTTGATGACTGGGCGCCTAAACCCGGCAGTTTAGGTAAACCCTTACCGGGTGTGAAGGTGGCTATACTGGACGAAGGAGGCCGAGAGCTGCCCCCGGGAAAGGTGGGTCAGATCGCAATACGCTATAAAGAGGGCGGAGCGTGGACAAAGATGGGTGATGCCGGGTATGTTGATGAGGACGGATACTTCTGGTACAAGAACCGGATTGATGACATCATTATATCATCCGGATATACGATCGGGCCAATCGAGATTGAAAACGTGCTGCTAAAGCACCCGGCAGTTAAGGAAGTGGCCATAGTCGGTATCCCGGATAAAGATCGCGGGGAAATAGTCAAGGCTTTCATCGTCACCGACCGTGAGAAGAATGATGCCTTAAAACAGGATATACAGGACTTTGTCAAGACGCGTTTGAGCCGACATGAGTACCCCCGGGTGATAGAGTTTGTCGACGAACTCCCCACCACCCCAGACGGCAAGATCAAGAGGAAGGAACTGAAACTCCGGGAATACGAGAGAGCAAAAAAGACGATGTGATAACAGGATCCATGCCTGACCCCAGAATTTTAGATTCTAATTTTTGGAGAGCGTCAGGAAGAGGAAAAGAATCTGATCTTGTCTTTTAGATTGCCGTTAGATTTGCCGTTTCCCGGAGCAAGGTGACAACCATGACGAAGCAAGAAGAAGTTATCAATGCCTCGCAGGCACTCGCCGGGTTGAGAGTGTTGGAGTATTCCCAGTTTATCAGCGGACCTTATTGCACGAAGCTAATGGCCAATTTTGGAGCGGAGGTGATCAAAGTCGAACCTCCGGGGGGAGATGAAGCACGTTGCCATCCTCCCTTTTTTCAAGACATTCCTGACAAGGAGATGAGCGGTCTTTTCCTCTACCTGAATACCAACAAGTCAGGCATTACACTTAATCTTGATAATGAAATGGGTCGAATAATGTTTCGGGAGTTAGTTAAACAGGCCGATATTCTCGTTGAGAATAACCCTCCAGGAACCATGAAGCAGTATGGTTTAGACTACGAAAGTCTCAAACAGGAGAATCCGGGATTAATCATGACCTCCATTACCCCTTTTGGTCAGGACGGACCTTACAGCCGATATAAATCTTATCCATTAAATACCTATCACGCAGGTGGTGAAGGTTACTGCCTTCCAGGAGGCACAGGATGGCAGCTCAACCCGGATCGCGAACCCCTTAAAGCAGGCGGATACATCGGGGAGTACGATGCGGGTACTGTGGCTGCAATGGTTTCTTTGGCTGCCCTTTTAAAGAGGGAATTTACCCGGGAGGGGAAATTTATTGAGATCTCTCAGCAAGAAGTGCTACTTTCCTTGATGTGTACCGAACTGGGTCGGTACTCTGACGGGTGGGCGGAAAGCAGGGCGACCCGTTGGTTTCCAATCGCAGGTCTCATGCAATGTAAGGATGGTTTTGTCCAGGTGATGCCTTTTGAGAGGCGCATGTGGAATGGACTCGTCAACCTGCTCGGTGATCCTTCATGGTCAAAAGATGAAAAGTATGATTTTGCCAATGTTTATGGCCGCCCTACGAAAGGCACGGGAATCACGGGAGTAGGTGGACGACTGCAAATTCAGGAAGAGGTGAATAACATTTTGGCAGAATGGGTTCTGCAGCATACGAAAGAGGAAATATACTATGGAGCGCAGGAAAGGGGGACAGCCGTTGGTATCGTGTGTACCACGGAAGATTTGCTTAAATCCAAACAGCTTCAAGCACGGCAGTTCTTTATTGAAATTGAACATCCTAAGGTAGGAAAGCATCCCTATCCTGGTCTTCCATTCAAGATGTCGTCCACCCCTGGCCAGCTTAAACGACCGGCGCCTCTTCTTGGAGAACATAACGAAGAGATTTACTGCCACCATCTAGGCTTTACCAAACAAGAATTAATCCAGCTAAGAGAAGCGAAAGTCATATGAATCGTTCGAAAGAAGATGGGTTCCTGAGCCACATAAGAGTGGTCGATTTTACAACAAATCTGGCCGGGCCTTATGCCACACGCTTCTTAAGGATGTTGGGGGCCAAAGTCATCCGAGTTGAGCATGGAAGGCGTCTGGATGTCTTAAGAAGGAGAACCGAAAGCGATTTCAACGCGGTGAACCCTGGCAAGATGAGTATCACGATCGATCTGAAGTCTCCAAAAGGCATGGAATTGGCCAAGAGGCTGATCAAGATCTCGGATGTGGTGGTCGAATCCTTCCGCCCGGGAGTGATGGCAGAGTTAGGGCTGGGTTACGACGTGGTCCGTGATGTGAAACCTGATATTGTTATGGTGTCCATTTCAGGTTTCGGCGCCACTGGACCGGAGCGCAACTTCGCAAGCTGGGCGTCCATCTTTGCAAGCATGAGTGGCGTCTCTTACCTTACAGGTTATGCAGATGGCATCCCCACGGAGTTTCGAGGGACCTTCGATACGAGAGCGGGCCAAATGGCCGCTTTCGCTGTCATGTTGGGGCTGACCCATCGCCAAAAAACAGGACAAGGACAGTATATCGATGTTTCGGCCATCGAGCAACAAATCTGTTCCATAGGCGAGGTGGTGATGGACTACACGATGAACGGACGGATTGGGGAGAGAATGGGCAATCGGGATACCCATAAGGCTCCCCATAACTGCTACCGGTGCGCAGGGGACGACTGCTGGGTCAGTATCGCTGTGGGAAACGACGAAGAATGGGAGGCATTATGCGTGGCCATGGGTCAACCGGAGCTTTTCGAGGACGATCGGTTCAAAAATCCTCTCTCACGCTGGCAGAATCAGGAAGCCCTGGACGAAATCATCACGTCCTGGACCGTAGGTCATGCGGACAATGAAGTAATGGAGATCTTGCAGAAGGCCAAGGTGGCTGCCATGCCCGTCATGAGCGCTCCAGAGATATTCGAAGACCCTCATCTTCAAAGAAGGAACTTTATCCACACGGTGGAGCATCCCCAGATTGGGAAGCGCTTCGTTTTTGCCACTCCTTGGCGCATCTCCGGCGATCCCTCGTACGTCCCGAAACGAGGTCCTTTGCTGGGAGAACATAACAATGATGTGTTTTGTGATCTCCTGGGGATGTCTCCCGAGGAGGTATCGCGTCTGATAGAGGAGAAAGTTATAAGTTAGAGACAATTCTTATTTCTACACAGGTGATAGGGGGTGATAGGATGGCTAATTTATTCCGTTGGTTATCGTTGATTTTCTTGTTTGGCGGACTTTATTTAATGGGTCGTGACTCTTTCCATCTAAAAGAGACAGAAACCTTCTTCGTCCTTGTTTTTTCCTTCTGTTGCCTTTTAAGCATCATTTTTACCGTCACGAGGGAGCGTTGAAAAAAATAAATCTTAACCAAAAAAAGGAGGGTAATAAAATGAGATTCACAAAGATGGGAGTGATTGTTTTATGTGTCCTGTTAAGTTTTGGGGTATCATCAGCCTTTGCTCAGGTTAAACCGAAGGACGTCCCCATGCCGAAGGCGATGATCGTTTGTGGAGGGGTCGGTGCTGGGTCCACAAGCACCCTGGTCACGTTATGGATCGTAAAACGGTTGAACGCGGTTTACAAAGATATCGCTATAAGACATATTCCTGGCGGGAATGAGGATGGGATTATCAAAGCCTCCGACGGAACCGCCGCCATAGGGAAATCAGAGGTGGGATCAACCAAGCGGGCATGGGATGGACTGCCTCCAGAATTTGCAGGGAAATCTTATAAAAATGCGAGACTGATCACCTGTATCCCCACCCCAACTTCTATCGTCATCGCTACCCTTAAAGACAGGGGCGACATCATGACAGCAAAGGATTTATGGAATAAAAAAACTGGTGTCGGCATGACGGCCTCCATTACCCATAAGCTGGCCAAAGTTGCCCTCAGTGCTTACGGTATCACACCAGAAAGCATCAAGAAGAATGGCGGCCTTTGGACCCATGGAAAGTGGGAAGACCAGATGGAGATGATGAGTGCGGGGACAATTGATGCCGTGATCATCGGCACCCCTCAACCCTATAGCGCTGCCATGACTATCGATGTTGTGAAAGGAATAAAATTGGTTCCATGGGGGGATGAGGGAATTGCAGCCGTTCAAAAGGACTTTCCTGAAAACTCGGTAAAGACAATCCCGGCCAATACCTATACCGGTCAAAAGGAACCTGTCAAGGCTTTTGGCACGATCAATCTTTTTGCCGTTCATCACACCATGCCGGATGATGTGGTCTACAATATTCTATATGCAGCGTTTCTTGATGATGGGAAAAGTTATAGTGAAATTACGGCCGAATTCAAAAACTTAGATGCCCTTGCCGATGCCCTGATCAGCGACCCCATCCCGTGGCATCCGGGTGCCGTCAAGTATTGGCGTGATCGAAAGATGATGAAGTAACGACTCATTCCTCCAAGAGGACGGACAGGGCTTCTGTCCGTCCTCTTCTATTCTCTTGCCGAATATCGAACCTTGTCTTCAGGGTTTCACGGAGGTGTCTAAGATGGAAGAAAAGTTAGAAGAAAAGTTAACCGTTTCAGAAACTATCTTGAAGAAGGAAAGGCTCCTTATCCCTCTTCCACTGGCTGTCTTCATTTTAAGTGTGTCCCTGACCCTCAGTGTTTATCACCTCTTCACCGGGGTCTTCGGACAGGTCGATCCCTTTTTGCAGCGCGTTTTTTGCCTGACCCTGCTTTTAGTTCTTTGCTTCATCCATTACCCCCTCGGAAGGAAATCCTGGAACTCAAAATTTACCCTATTTTCAATGGTAGATTTTCTTTTAATTGCACTTTCAATTTTTTGTCTGATCTATCCTTCTCACAATTATGAAGCTTTCCAATATAGGGTGACATCACCTTCGACCATGGATATTGTGTGGGGGACGATCCTCATCCTTCTTGTCCTGGAGACCTCCCGCCGCGTTATTGGCTGGGTGATGATCATTATCTCTGCCATCTTCATCGTCTTGTGTTCCTTTGGAGAGTACCTTCCCGGGTTTCTCTACGGCACCTCCGTCTCGTGGAGTATAATGATTCAGGTCATCTCCATGGGGGACTGGGGGATTTTGGGCATACCAATGGGGGTCGTCACCGATTATCTGATCCTCTTTCTAATTTTTGTGGCATTTCTGATCGAAACAGGGGCAGCAGATGTCTTTATCAATCTGGCTACTGCTATTGCGGGGCAATGGTCTGGCGGACCTGCAAAGGTCTCTGTCTTTAGCAGTGCTTTAATAGGAACTATCTCAGGCAGTGCAGTAGCAAATGTAGTGGCCGATGGCCCATTCAATATCCCTTTGATGAAGAAGATTGGATACAGGGCTGATATTGCTGGTGCGATTGAAGCCTGCACTTCTACAGGAGGGCAGATTATGCCCCCAATCATGGGTGCAGCTGCTTTCCTTATGGCATCCTTTCTGGGAGTATCTTACTGGAGTATTGCCCTCGCTGCTGTGATACCGGCAGTTATTTTTTTCGCCAGCCTATTCTTCGTCATTCACTTCGAGGCCCGCAAAGCTGGACTGAAGGGATTATCCCCGGAGGAGAAGCCGAAACTGATCGACGCCCTGAAGGCCAGTTATACTGTATTAATACCCCTTATCTTTTTGATGGTAATTCTTGATGCTGGATATCCTGTTCGTATTGCAGCGGTAGCTGCCATTATATCGGTTGTATTTCTGTCCATGCTTCGAAAGAAAACCCGTCTCACTTCTCAAAGGTTTGTAAAAGCTTTAGAGGGAGGCGCGAACAATTGTATCATGGTCGGCATTACCTGTGCTGCTGCAGGAATCATCATTGGTGGCTTTTATACCACTGGCCTTCAGACCCAACTCATCGCCCTTATCACTCATTTGTCGGGAGGTTATCTTACAATTGCACTCCTCTGGACGGCGTTAGTTTGTCTGGTTCTGGGAATGGCAGTTACAACAACCGTCGTCTATGTACTCGCTTATGTCTTTGTCATCCCTTTGTTGATTCAGATCGGTGTCGAACCATTAGCGGCTCATTTCTACTGCCTCTGGTGGGGGGTGCTTGCTCCAATTACGCCACCCGTCGGTTTGGCTTTTTATGCGGCTGCTGCTATTGCTCAATGCGATCCGATGCGCTGTGGTCTGAGTGCAATGAGAATAGGCATTATCCTTTACCTGATGCCTTTCGCTATTGTCTTTAATCCCGCTCTCATTTTACTCGGAACTCCTTCAGAAATTATAATAGTGACCACCACTACACTCATTGGAGCGCTGTATATCGCTTCCGGACTGGCTGGTTGGATGCGCTACAAGGTGAATCTTCCGAGCCGGATTTTGTTCATTGCAGGAGGTCTGCTCCTCTTTTATCCGGAGAACATGAGTGGCCTTGCGGGCGCGGCACTGCTTGCTATCCCTACAGCCCTGCACCTCCTGAGGTCTCCTGAAAGTTCACCATCATGAGACCTTGTCAGGGTATCACCGTCATCGACATGTCGCGATATTTCCCCGGACGATTCTGCACCCTGATGCTGGCCGACCTGGGGGCTGAGGTGATCACGGTGGAGCCTCCACGGGTCCCTTCAGCCAAGTTGAAGCCGATCGGTCGGGATACGGGCGCCCGCTATCTTGCCCTCAACCGAAACAAGAAAAGCATCACCCTCGACTTGACCTCGGAATTGGGGAGGAACGTCTTTTATGAGTTGGTTAGGAAGAAAGGGGACGTGATTGTCGAAGGCTCGAGACCCGGTGTCGCTCGACGTCTGGGTATTGATTATGAGACCCTGAAGGGAATCAATCCGAGAACGGTCTATGTGTCCATATCCGGTTTTGGCCAGGATGGCCCCTACCAATATCTCTCGAGCCATGACATCAACATCGTTGGAATGGCCGGTCTGCTCACCCTCAGGGGAGATTCTCCCGTACCCACGGGGATATTTCTGGGTGACACGATCACCGCATTCATGGCAACGGTTGGCATACTCTCAGCCCTGGTCCATGCCGAAAAGTCGGGGGAGGGACAGTTTATCGATGTCTCCATGCTGGATGCTTTGATTAGTTGTCTCAATGTGAGAGCGATGCGACATTTCCACAGCAGGACGACTGCTGTGAAGGACGACGATTTCTCCTCCTTCACCTACCCCTTTTACAATGCCTATCAGACAAAAGATGGAGGCTATCTCACTGTTGCCGCTGTGGAACCGCACTTCTGGGAAAGTCTTTGTGTGCTCCTGGGAAAGAAGGAGTTCATTCAGCATCAATTTGGCAAGGGAGCAGAACGGGAGGAAATCTTTGAATGTTTTCGAGAGGCCTTCGCCACGAAGACGAGGGATGAGTGGATTGAGGTGTTGCGCAAGGCTGACATCCCCTGTGGGCCGGTTAATTCCATAGAAGAAGCTCTTCAGGATCCACAGGTGATATACCGGGGCATGGTGACGGAGGTCGCTCATCCTCTTTTAGGCAAGATTAAGCAACTGGGTATCCCGATAAAATTTTCCGAGACCCCCTGTGAATCTCCATCATCCCCCCCGCTCTACGGGCAGCATACAAACGAGATTTTAGAAGGCCTTGGTTATTCAAGAGAATCCATTGAGGGATTTCGGAAAAATGGAGTGATAGAATAGTTATTGAAATGAGGATTCAAGTTGTGGGGGATAGAATTCCTTGGGATCAGACAACAGGTGTCGTTGTGGTAGGATTCGGAGCAGCGGGTGCGGTGGCGGCAATCACTGCCCATGATCATAGAGCCGATGTTCTCATCTTAGAAAAACAACCTTTCGAAAATCACCTTTCCACCAGCAGTATGTCCGGTGGCGCCTTTATCTGTCCCACGGATGTTACCGCAGCGATCCAATACATGGAGCATCTATGTCGGGTAAATGAAGAATTATGTTGGACCGACAAGGATATCCTTCGTGTGTGGGCGGAGTATACCTCTCAGAATAGGCGATGGGTCGAGGGATTGGGAGGTAAAGTCGAGTTAAGAGCAAGAGGAGGGGAGCATGATCTTCCTGGGTCCGATTGCATAGAAGTTTATAATTTTAGAGGACGTGGGCAGGGGTTAATGAAATTTCTCAAAGGGCAAGTTGAGATGAGGGGAATCCATATTATGTATGAAACCGAAGCGGATGCTCTGCTTACAAATGTTCAGGGTGAAATAACTGGTGTGAGGGCTAAGCGTGGAGGTGGCCCTATTCATATCAAAGCATCGCAGGCCGTCATCATGGCTCCGGGTGGATTTGAATTCAACGAAGAGATGAAACTTAACTACCTCAAAGTCTATCCTGCTTACTTTGCTGGTTCTCCAGCAAATACGGGTGACGGTATCCAAATGGTTCAGGAGGTAGGAGCTTCGTTATGGCATATGAACTGCTGCTCGGCGAGCTGGGTACTTAAGTTCCCCGATTTCCCAATTGCCCTGGGGCCTGATTTTGGTGGAATCAGGGGATTCAAGAAATGGGTCAACAGCGCAGCCAAAGGGGTCCCATGTGGTTATATCATTGTGGACAAATACGGGAAAAGGTTTACAAATGAGAACTTCAAACGCCATACCTTATATTATGAACTTTCCCTCTATGATAGCCAGAAATTAGAATATCCTCGCGTTCCAAGCTACTGGATCTTTGACCGTAAGCGAATCGAGGCAGGTCCCCTGCCTCTAATGTTTTACGGGCCCATGCTTTATCGTCTCTACCGATGGAGCAAGGATAATCAGGAGGAGATAGAAAAGGGATGGATCGTTCGGGAAGACAATATCGAAAATTTAGCTTATCGATTGGAGATGGATCCGTTTGTTCTGAATCAGACCATTCAGAATTATAATCAGTATTGTCAGCAAAAGGAAGACACCGAGTTTTATCGCCCCCCGCAGCACTTAGTTCCCATCCAGGAGTCTCCTTTTTTTGCGGTGAAAATTTGGCCGGGCAGCGCCAACACACAGGGTGGACCCCGCCGCAACCATAAGGCACAGGTTTTAAAGGGAAACGGTGAACCCATCCCAAGGCTTTATGCCGCCGGAGAGTTCGGCTCTATTTATGGGATGCTTTATCCCGGCACGGGAGGTAACCTTGCTGAGTGTATTGCCTTCGGCCGTATCGCGGGTGAGAATGCTGCTCGGCAACCACGCCGGTAAAGTAAGAGGAGTGATTGAAGATGGATTTAGTTGAGGCGATTCTTTCGAGAAAGAGCATTAGGGCCTTTAAACCCGATCCTGTTCCAAGGAAGGTTTTGGAGGAGATTTTGGAAACTGCCATTCGTGCCCCATCCTCGGCAAACACCCAGCCCTGGGAGTTTTTCATCGTGGGCGGAGAGAAACTTCAGGAATTGAAGGAAGCCCTTACTAACATGGCACTGGGGGCGCCCCGTCCCGATGTCCCATTCGTTACGCAATTCCCTGAACCCTATGGCGCTCGTCGACGTAACTTGGGTCGGAAGGTGTTGGAGATGCAGGGGATAGACAGGAAAGACAAAGAAAAAAGGCGAAGGTGGTATGTCCAAATGACAAAATTTTTTGATGCTCCTCATGCTATTTTGATTTCCATTGACCGTTCTTTTTATCACATGAACGATTTTCTAAATGTCTGGGGTGTATTCAGTTGTGGCCTGGTGGCCATGAATGTCGCTCTGTTAGCTACCAGCCATGGACTTGGGACTTGTCTTGAAGTAGCTCCCGTTGCCTATCCCGATGTGATTCGGCAGATACTGGAAATCCCGGATTCGAAGCTGATGGTGTTGGCAATCGCGATTGGCTATCCTGACTGGGACAACCCGGTGAACCAGTTCCGCTCTGAGCGAGAACCGGTAAATAGAATAACTCAATGGTATGGATTTAAATAATAATTTCTACAGTAAATTCAATCATCATAAAATGTTGGTGGTGGATTAAGGCCACATTCTCCGCTTGACAGGAAATGGCCAAAATGTTTAGTTCTTATGTCCTGAAACAGGCTATGCCCCCTTCCCCCGCCGGGGGATCTCCTGATGGGTTTTGTTAGCAAGATGAAATCGCCGGAATACTGGGAAAAACTGTATCCTGAAAAATTTGCCGACGAAGAGGCCATTTTCAGCCATATTCGCCGCGGCGATCACATCTTCGTCGCCTCCGGCTGCGGCGAACCCCAGTACCTCATCCGGGCGCTGGTCCAATACGTGGAATCGCATCCCAAGGCCTTTTTCGACGCCGAGATCATCCACGTGTACTCCTTCGGCATCGCCCCCTACGCCGACCCCAAATTCGTACGCAATTTTCGCCACAACTCCTTTTTCATCGGGAACAACACCCGCGAACCGGTCAACCAAGGCATGGCCGACTACACCCCCATCTCCCTCTCCGATGTGCCGGCCCTGATCAGAAGCGGATCGGTCCGAATCGATGTTGCGCTTGTTCAGACCACCCTTCCCGACGATCACGGCTACATGAGCCTCGGGATAAGTGTGGACATGGTCAAGGCCGCCACAGACAGCGCCTCGATGATCATCGCCCAGGCGAACGCGAACATGCCCCGCGTGCACGGCGACAGTTTCATTCACATCAGGGACGTCAATTTCATCATCCCCCACGATGAACCCCTGCTGGAGCTCCCGGAAACAACCTTCAATGAAACGACGAAGCGGATCGGAAATTACGTGGCGAGACTCGTCCAGGACGGGGACACCATCCAGGTCGGATATGGAGGGCTGCCCAATGCCGTCATGGCCAACCTTTACGGCAAGAAGCACCTCGGGGTCCATACCGAACTCCTCAGCGACGGTCTTGTGGAGCTGATCAAGGCCGGTGTCATTGACAATTCCAGAAAAAATCTCAATCCGGGCAAGAGCGTCGCCGCCTTTTCCATGGGAAAGAAGGACACCTACGCCTTCCTCGACGACAATCCTTCCATCCTTTTTAGGACCATCGATTACACGAACAACCCGCTGACCATCGCGCAACACAACAACATGGTGGCCATCAACAGCGCGCTGGAGATAGATCTCACCGGACAGGCCACCTCCGAGTCGCTCGGCGGCCGGTTCTACAGCGGGATCGGCGGCCATCAAGATTTCATGCGGGGCGCCCTGCTGTCCAAAGGCGGCCGGACCATCCTTGCCATCAAGTCCACGGCCATAAACGACACCGTCTCCCGCATCGTCCCCTCCCTGAACGAAGCGGCGGGGATCACGCTGAACCGGGGAGACGTCCGGTACGTGGTCACCGAATACGGCATCGCCTATCTCCACGGGAAAAACGTCCGGGAGAGGGCCATGTCGCTCATCTCGATCGCCCACCCTAATTTTCGCCCCTGGCTGATCGAAGAGGCGAAAAAACGGGGGATCATCTTCCGCGATCAGGCCTTCATCCCGGGGAAGAGGGGCGAATATCCCGAAAACCTGGAAACACACAGGACGACCAAAACCGGTTTGCAGCTCCTGTTCCGTCCCGTCAAGATCAGCGACGAACCGCTCCTGAAGGACTTCTTCTACTCCCTCTCGGACCGGAGCCTGAACCGCCGCTTCTTCTCCCTGCGGATGGACATGCCGCACGAACGTCTCCAGGAATTCGTGGTCATCGACTATACCCGCGAGATGGTGATCCTTGCGGTCGTCGGCGCGGACGACAAGGAACTGCTTGTCGGGGTGGGACAGTACAGCATCGAGGAGGGGTCCCATACGGCGGAGGTAGCCTTTGCCGTGCGCGACGATTGGCAGAACCGGGGCATAGGTCAAGAGATGCTCTCCAACCTGACCTATCTTGCCCGGCGGGAAGGGCTGCTGGGCTTTACCGCGGAGGTTTTGATCGAAAACAGGCCGATGCTGCACGTCTTCGAAAAGGGCGGATTCGACCTCCAGAAAAAAGGCGAGGACGGCGTCTACGATCTGAAAATGGCCTTTCGCTGACGGATTCAAAGTTTTCAAAGAAAAAAAATACGGGATTTGGAAAGGCAAAAATGCTGATATGGACATGACAAGAGAGATGAATCCGGAGGTTTTTCGCGAATATGACGTGCGGGGTGTGGTTGATCGGGACCTGACCCCCGATTTTGCCCATCGCCTGGGGCGCGCCATCGGGACCCATGCCTTTCGGCAGGGGGTCCGGAAGATGACGCTGGGGAGGGATTGCCGCCTCAGTTCGGAGAGCTATCAGGAGGCCCTCGGCCGGGGTCTCATGACCGCGGGGATCGACGTCATCGACATCGGCCTTTGCGCCACCCCCATGCTCTACTTCTCCATCCGCCATTTTGGGGCGGGCGGCGGCGTAATGGTCACGGGAAGCCACAATCCGCCGGACTTCAACGGTTTCAAGATCTGCATCGGCCCCGACACGATCTTCGGGGAGGAGATCCAGGAACTGCGCCGGATCATCGAAAACGCGGCCTATGCCGATAACGGCGCCGGCTCACTCCGCCGGACGGATGTCTCTCAAGCCTACTGGGATTATCTTTTCCGGAACGTGGCCATCCGCGAAGGGCTGAAGGTCGCCGTCGACGGCGGCAACGGCATCGGCGGGCATTTCGCCCTGCCTTTGCTAAAGCGGTACGGCTGCCGGGTGGAGGCTATCCACTGCGACCCGGATGGCAGGTTTCCCAACCATTTTCCCGACCCGACGATCCCGGAAAACCTCCGGGAGCTGATCCGCGTCGTCAGGGAACAGAAGGCGGATGTGGGCATCGCCTATGACGGTGACGCGGACCGGATCGGAGTGATCACCGACCGAGGCGAGATCCTCTGGGGAGACGAGCTCCTCCTGCTCTTCTCCCGCTTCATCCTGAAGAAAAATCCCGGCGCGGCCGTCATCGGCGAGGTGAAATGCTCGCAGAAACTCTACGACGATATCGCCAGAAACGGGGGTAAGGCGATCATGTGGAAGGCCGGTCATTCACTGATCAAGGGGAAGATGAAGGAGGAGAAGGCTCTGCTCGCGGGGGAGATGAGCGGCCATATCTTCTTCGCCGACCGGTATTTCGGCTATGACGACGCGATCTACGCCACCATCCGCCTGCTGGAGATCCTCTCCGAATCGGGGAAACGGCTGAGCGAGCTGATGGCCGACGTCCCCCGGACGTTTTCCACCCCCGAGATCCGGGTGGACTGCCCGGACCGGATCAAGTTCGGCGTAGTCGAGGCCGTCCGGGATCATTTCCGCAAGACCCATGAGATCATCGCGATCGACGGCGTGCGGGTTTCCTTCGGCGACGGATGGGGGCTGTTGCGCGCCTCCAACACCCAGCCCGTCCTGGTGCTCCGCTTCGAGGCGCCTACCGAAGCCCGTCTCGCTGCCATCCGGGAGGAGATCGAAGGGACCCTCAAGGGAATCCTGAAGTCATTCGGCTGATCCCAACTATTTTCAGCCAGGAAAACAGGAGAATATTATGAAATATTTGAGCAAAGTCAAAGGAAGCGGCGGCGATCCGCCAAATTGATCTGGTCGGGGCGGCAGGATTTGAACCTGCGACATCCTGCTCCCAAAGCAGGTGCGCTACCGGGCTGCGCTACGCCCCGTTTTCCCTATCTCTTCTCTGAGCCTTTCCTTCAACTTTTCAAAGGCCTGGGCCCGGTGGCTGATCCGGTTCTTGACCTCGGGAGAAAGTTCGGCCACGGTCAATCCCAACTCTGGCAGGAAAAAAACAGGATCGTATCCGAACCCTTTCCGGCCAATCGGCGCTTCCGCAATCCTTCCTTCCCAGCGTCCCTCACAGGTTTCATAATACCCATCGGGCCGGTAGAGAACGAGAGCGCACCGAAAAGCAGCCTCCCTTTCTTCGGGGGGGACTCCCTTCATGTCTTTCAGCAGCTTCCTGATGTTCTTCTCATCATCCGCCCCGTTGCCGGCATACCGCGAGGAATAGATTCCGGGCGCCCCTTTCAGGGCCTTCACCTCCAGACC
>JAHJXP010000246.1 GCA_018827585.1 Pseudomonadota bacterium
AAGCCGCTCACCTGGCGCCCTTCTTGAAAAAGGGCCTTTGATGCTGCAAATATTGACAAACTCGTAAAAAGTCACCAAACCTGTCACTCCGGCGGAAGCCGGAGTCCAGAACTACTTGAAAGCACTGGATTCCGTGTCAAGCACGGAATGACAAAACAGGGCAAAATCGACTTTTTGCGAAGTCGACAATATTGCCATTTAGAAACAGGAGGTGCAATTTATGATTCGCATTGGTGAAAACCTCAACGTGATGGTCAAAAAGATAGGCGCGGCCATGGCGGAAAGAAACCCCGGGCCGATCCAGGAGCTGGCGATCGCCGAAGCAAAAGCCGGCGCCGATTACATCGATATCAACCTGGGACCGGCGCGCAAGGAGGGCGGCGCATTGATGGAATGGGTCGTAAAAACGGTCCAGGAAGTGGTGGACACCCCCCTGTACCTCGATACGATAAATATCGAGGCCATCGAGGCGGGCCTCAAAGCGTATCAGAACAAGAAAGGCAAGGCGGTCATCAATTCCATCATGGCGAGGCCGGAAAGCATGGAGGGGAAATTCCCTCTGGCCAGCAAATACAATGCAGGCGTCGTCGCCCTGCTCTGGGGACCGTCCGGTCTTCCCAGGGACGCAAGCGAGAGGGGCGTGCTGGCCGCCGAGTTGATGCAGAAGGCCGCCGAGTTCGGCATCCCCAACGAGGACGTGTGGATCGATCCCATCGTTACGCCGGTCACCAGCCCGCAGAGCCAGGTGCAGGTGCCAAGCTGCGTGGAATTCATGATGATGTTTCAGGATTTGCAGGAAATGGCCCCGGGGCTGAAGTCGACATGCGGTCTTTCCAATGTTTCCAACGGCGCCCCGGATCACCTGCGGCCCATTCTCAACCAGACCTACATGATGATGCTGGAACGCTACGGCATGGTAGGCGCCATCGTCGACGCCTTCGACGAGGAACTGAAGGCCTTTGCCGCCGGGCACAGGCCCGATCTCAGGGAGCTGGTTTTTCGGACGATGGACGGCGAGGATATAGATTTGACGTCGCTGACAAAGGAGCAGGCAAATTATATAAAGACGACCAGGGTCCTGACCGGGAAAACGCTGTATTCCGATTCCTGGCTGGAATTCTGACGCGCCTGCAGCGAAGGACCCGCATCAAAGGGAAAAAGAAGTTGAGGATGGCGAGATGATGCCGACATTACCCTCTCCCGGCGGCTATGAACAGGCCTATGCCGCCTCGCACGACCTTGCCTTCGCAAAACTCCGGCAGGCTGATCTGGCGGACGTCTGCCGGAAGAGCGGCGCCGAGCCGGTCGGCGCGGACGCCGTCCGGCTGCGCTTCCTGAATCGGGATTACCTTGTCGACCGGCTGCGGGGCGAGGTTTCACCCCCGCCCGGCGCGGAACCGGCGCCCATCTCCGACAGGCTGATCATTCTCCACTATCTGGTCACCGCGACCGGCGCCCCGCCCCGGGGCGAACTGGTCGCCTTCAAGGACCTGCCGGAAGGACATATGTACTATCCCACCTTTTATAAGCGGACCGTAAAGCTGCTCCTGAAAAAGTTCGGCGCCTCGCCCGCGAAGCTCGTGGAAGCGGCCGCCGGGATCGGGGGCGTCAAGGCGGAAATGGGCGATGCCGCCGTTACCGTTCAGGCATTGCCGAAGGTGGCCGTGACCTGGATCCTGTGGCGGGGCGACGACGAATTCCCGGCGGAGGGCAGCGTCCTTTTCGACCGCGGCATTGCGGATTACCTGCCCACCGAGGACATCGTCGTTTTGTGCCAGAACATCGCCCTTAAAATGTGTCTTTTTGCGTAAGAGGATGGCAGATGGCTCAGGAGAAGTTGACGGAAAGGAAAAAGGAATTCAGGACCACTGTCGACGGCATCACAGTCAACCGGGTTTATACGCCGGCCGATGCGGTCGGCGTGGATCCCGATCTTCCGGGCGAGTATCCCTTCACCAGGCACATCATGCCCGCCGGCTACCGCGGCAAACTCTGGACGATGCGCCAGTACGCCGGTTTCGCCTCGGCGGAGGAGACCAACAGGCGCTACAAGTATCTCTACCGGCAGGGCACGACCGGATTCAGCGTCGCCTTTCATCTGCCCACCCAGGAAGGCTACGATTCGGACCACCCCCTCTCCAAAGG
>JAHJXP010000247.1 GCA_018827585.1 Pseudomonadota bacterium
AAACCCGGTCATTGTAAACGTAAATCCGGTTCGGGACCTGGTCGTCGAAGCCATGAAAGTTAAAGGCGCTGGGGCCGCTGATCTGGTATCGGCCCTTGAGGACATCCATGAGTTTGGAGAGGATGTAATAGCCGCTGACCGTCCACCGTCCGCCGGCGGGCAGGTGCGATGGGACCAGATAGGCGCCCCTTTTCAAACGGATAATCAGACCGGAGGTCGTCATCCGATTGAGGAGTTTCCATTCCTGTTCGGCATTTATATCCAAGGCGGAGGCAATTTCGCCCGAGAAGATGAATTCTTTTTTTCTGAGTTGGGCATAGGCGAGAAGCTGCATTTCAAATTTGCCCAGCTTGGTTTTTTCTTGTTTCACTATATTATCCGTTCCTTCCTTAGCAGAGGAGTTACGTGGAAAATAGTAAAACAAAGAGCCTTTGTCAATCTTTAAGTTGAGAGAGTGAGACAATATCAATTCTAAGGCAAAAATATTTTTGGTGCCTGGGGCGGGAGTCGAACCCGCACAGCCTCAAGGACCGAGGGATTTTAAGTCCCTTGCGTCTACCAGTTCCGCCACCCAGGCCTGCTTAATTGTGGCGAGAATTTATATGCTTTCTGAAAAACGGTGTCAAGGGATTCATGCCTGCCCGGGCAGGAGGGCCAATACCGCGGAAAACGCCCTCCCCTTCCGTCGCTTGCGGCGCGACATGATCTTTTAATGGAAAATTCCCCCGATCTGTGAAAGTCTGCTTCAACCATCTCCGGCAAAGAAGGAGAGAAGAGATGATCGAGGTCGATATTGTGATTGAAGGCGGACGGGTTGTTCTTATGGACGACGGGGATACCGTCATTCCGGAAGGCGCGGTGGCCGTTGACGGGGAGCAGATCGTCGCCGCGGGACCTCTGGCGGATATCCGGGAGCGCTTCCTTGGGCGGAGCCGGATTGTCGTCCCCGATTCCCTGATCATGCCCGGCCTCATCAACGGGCATACCCATGCCGCCATGACCTGCTTTCGCGGGATCGCCGACGACATGGAGTTGATGGAGTGGCTCAACGGCTATATCTTTCCGGCCGAGGCCAGAAACGTGAATCCGGAACTCGTTTACTGGGGGAGCCTGCTGGCCTGCGCCGAGATGATCCGTTCCGGGACGACAACCTTCTGCGACATGTATATCTTCGAGGAGGAGGCGGCCCGGGCGGCGAAGGCGGCCGGGATGCGCTGCCTTATCGGCGAGGGCCTCTTCGATTTTCCTTCGCCGAACGCCAAGACGCCGGCTGAGGGGATCGCCTGCGCCCGCGGTCTTCTCGAAAGGTGGGCCGGCGATCCCCTTGTCCATATCCTCGTCGCACCCCATTCACTCTACACCTGCTCTCCTTCCGTTCTTAAGGAAGCCAAGGCGCTGGCGGATGAATACCGGGTTCCCTACGCGGTCCATCTCCTGGAGAACAGGGCGGAAAAGGACCAGTTGCGGGAAAAGTTCGGCAAATCCGCCCTGCGTTTTCTCGAAGAGATCGGCTGGCTTACGGACCGTCTGATCGCCTTCCACTGTGTCTGCATGGAGGAAGAGGATATCCGCCTGTTTGCCGACCACGGCTGCCGCGTCGTCCACAACCCGGAGAGCAACATGAAACTGGCCTCGGGCGTCGCCCCGATCGCCGCGATGATCGCGGGAGGAATCGCCGTCGGTCTGGGGACCGACGGCTGCGCCAGCAACAACAATCTTGATATGTTCCAGGAAATGGACACGGCTGCCAAGCTCGGCAAGGTCGCCCTTCTCGACCCGACGGCGATGTCGGCGAGGACCGTGCTGCGGATGGCCACCTGCGAAGGCGCCCGCGTCCTCGGCATGGGAGGCGATGTCGGCTCCCTCCTGCCGGAGAAAAGGGCGGACATCGTGATAATCGGCCTGGACAAACCCCATCTGACGCCGCTCTACAACGAATATTCGCATCTGGTCTATGCGGTAAACGGCGCGGATGTGGATACGGTTCTCATCAACGGAAGGGTCGTCATGCGGGAGCGGAAACTCCTGACTATCGACGAGGGAGAAGTGATGCGCCGGGTCACCGAGATCGCCTGCCGGGTGAAGGGAAGCCTGGAGGGCAGATAACCTCCCGGTGCACGGGGGGAAGGCCCCGGCGACGGGGGCCGCTAAAAAAGAGGCTTGCCGTCGTTGAGTTTTTCGTAAATCCGGATGTATTCGGCGATCATGTGTCCCAGGCTGTAGTGTTCGCGGGCCTCCCTCATGATCCGCCGGATCTGTTTTTCCCGGATTTCGTCGGGTCTGCTGTGGAAGGCCGCGCTTTTTTCAAGTCCGTACCAAAGGCCGCCGGCGTCGTAGTCGCGGAAGAGGAAGCCGTTGCCGACGTCCTGGACGGCGCCATCGGCCTTTAGCCTCAGCTCGCGGATCTTGTCATGATAGCCCCCCGTGTCGCGGTTTGTAGCGGTCGCCCCAAAGATATTCCCCACCTGATCGATCTGGCCGCAGGGCTCGAAGAGCGACGCCCCGAAAACATCGCAGGCGGCGGCGTAACCCAACAGCGACAGCTCCTCCTGAAAGGGCTGGTAGGCGATCCGCCCGCCGGAGGACCAGGCGATCCTCCCCAGGATCTCCGCATGCCTCCGGTCGTCGCCGATGCCGTCGGCCACAATGGCGATCTGCACCTCCGGATGCCTCTCCACGAAGGCATGGATGATCTCTTCCATGAGGTCGACCCCCTTCTGGAAAGGATCGAGCCGGGAAGGCCAGAAGTACAGTAGGGCTTTCGGATTTACCGTGAGCCCGGTCCTTTTCTGAAACTCGACGAGATTCTCGCGCTTCGCCTCCAGGACCCGGTCGTCGGGTCCGTACTTCCGGACGAGGGCCTCGCACCTCTCCGGGTACATCAGGGATGAGGGGGCGTTTATGATCGCCCGGGCGGTCCCGTGCCGGTACTTCTCCTTCACCTCCATGCGGACGCTGGGCGGTACGAGCTTACGGTCGAGGAAGTAATCCTCCACGACCTCGCGGAGGAATCTCTCGCCGACGAAATTGATGATCGTCGCGTTCTTGATCGCCGTCGCCTGGCAGTCGATGCAGATCCTCCCCTCTTTCTCGCAAAAATAAATCCGTTCGTGGATCCGGTTGAGGTTGATCCCGCCCATGCTGTCGATAGGGAGAAGGGCCGTAAAGACGTTGTGCACCGTATGAAGGATGGGCAGGCCGGTGGCGTTCGCATAGGCGGTGATCGCGCCTCCGGCCATCCAGTCGTGGCTGTGGACGATCAGTTTTCCCGCGCTGCGGCCCCGGACGGTTTTGATAACATTCTTGATGATATCCCTCTGGAATTCGGCTGCCGTCAGTAGGGGATCGCCGGAATAGGCGCTCAGGTTGTCGGAAAAAACGGAGGAGCTGATCAGATGGATGTTTTCGGAATCGATCTTGTAGCGGGCCTCGCGCCACTGGTGCTCGCTCATCTGCATCTCCCGCTGAAATCGCTTCTGAAGATTCAGCGTCGCCAGATGGACGTCCAGCCCGCGTTCGGTGAGCCCTTCGCAGAGGGCCGAAACCACATCCCCCTGACCGCCGCTCTTGCCGGAGATAAACCGGGCAAGCCCCCCCATGTCTTCAGGGAGGCGTCCCGTCTCCGGGGAGATGATCAGGATGGCCGTTCTTTCTTTTTTTTTTAGGACTTCGAACCGCTTGACGGCCACCTCCAGATCATCGATCTTGCGGGTCAGGACGTGCGCCGGCTGCGCGATGGAGCCGCCGTAGGGATTGAAGTAGGCGTGGACCGCGTGATCCTCCCCGATATTCTCGTGCAGGAAATAGACGTGGTCCGAGGTCGTGAGGTTCCGCCAGCGGGTGAGAAGCTCCCCCCCTGCCCGCCGGGCCTCGTTTTCCATCTGTTCGATGTCGCGGAAAAGCTCGTACTGTGTGATGTTCCCCAGCCAGCCGAAGGTGTTCCGGCCGGCGTCCGCCCAGGATGAGGTGGCAAGGCCGTGAATGTCGAGAAGGGGGCAGTCCGCCTCGCGGAAGCGCTGGGCGATTTCCGTGGTAGTGGAAACGACCACGTTCGGATGCCCCTCGAGCGCCGCCGGCAGCCCCCGCCAGAATTCGAAGATCCCCCGGTCGCTCCAGATGTGCTCCCCGATGTGCTCGAAGTCGTAGCCCAGCATGACCGCCTCGCCGTCGATCAGGGCGAGGTTGTCGGCATACCGTTCAGGCGTGAGGGGGGCGTGGGGAAATCGAAAGGCGACGTCGTCGCTCAATTCGCGGTTCCGGGGAATGACGATGAGGCTGGTATTGCGAGCGCGAAAGACGGCATTCGGCGATATTTGCTCCCCCTCGTGCGTGTACATGTCGTCCCGTTTTTCGCAGAGGATGGACTTGTAGCCCATATCGGCCACGACGTCAGCTATATCGTTGTTGTACATCAATTCGGTGTTGCGGAAGGAGGTCGGGGCGATACCGAAGAGTTTTCCGATCTTCTCCCTGTGGAGAGAAACCTGATCGCGGAATTCCTTTTTCTTGGGGTCCGCGAAGAGGCTCGCCAGGGAGTGATAGTAGGTTTCGTCGAGATACTCGACCTGGCTTCCCTTTTTGCCCGCCTCGATCAGGTCCTGAAGCGTCCGGATGACCTCGGGCCGGTAGAGTTCGGCCTGCTCCAGGAAAGTCCCGGACAGCCCAAGGGTGATCTTGAAGGAGGGGTGGGCCGCGATGAGCTCCGTGAACATCTGCAGAGCGGGCAGATAGCATTTCTCCGCGACCTTCATAAAGATCTCCTGGTTCTTTTCATCCCAGAGAAACTTATCCCGGTCCGGATGCAGACGGAGAGGCTGATGGAGTTGAAAATAAAACGTGACGAGCGGCATTTCCTCCTCCCGGAAAGACAAAACGCTTCGTTTACCGTAACTATAGAGGAAAATGCTCGCAAAATCAACAAAAACCGTATGATGTCCGCATAAGATCAGCGAGCCTCTTTTCTTTTGATCCCCTTTTCCAGGAGGAATTGTTCCAAGACCTCGTAGGGCTGAGCCCCGACGACAGCCTCGTCATCGAGGACAAAGGTGGGAACCGACGATATCCCCAGTTGATAAGCGAGATCCCAATCGGAATCGACAGCCTCCTGAAAGGTTCTCTTTTTCAGGACTTCTCCGGCCTCCTTTTCGGGAAGCCCCACCGCTTTAACCAATCCTTTCAGCACCCCGGTTTTGGCGATATTTTTACCATCCGCAAAATAGGCGCGAAAGACGGCGTCGTGGAATTCGCCCCCCTTCCCCTGGGTTTCCGACCACTTGCACAGTTCCTGGGCGCGCCTGCTGTTATAGGTCTTCTTTCGCTTCCCCAACGGCAGGCCCAGTTCCTCGGCTGCCTTCTTCAAGCGGGCCATCGCCTTTGGCATGTCAATGATCCTGGCGGCGTAGATCTCTTTCATTGGAAGACCCTCTTCCGGGGTTTCAGGGTGGAGGGGAAACGCCCTCCACTGGACTTCGATCTCAAAATTCCTTCGCAATTTTTCAATACGCCCGGTACTGAAGTAACACCAGGGTCAGATATAATCCGAAAATACATGTAGATATTTTGGCATAATCGTGCACCCCTTTCAGCTATTATTAAGTAAGAAGTCAATCCAACTGGAAAAATCATACTCGTAAACAGGAAATTTTCAAAGCGATTCCTGGCCGGAGACCTTTGCGCAACTGGAAAATCAGACTCCCTGGAGCGCGAAAAAATTTCTTGAGCGCGTAAGGGAGCTGATTTTCAAAGCTCTCGACCGCTTTTCAGAAAAGGAGAATTTTCTGGTGACATCCGGAACCGGTGCAGGTATGATCCGCGAACGAAACACCGCGGGCGCTTGCCCTGCAAGAAACGGAGAGAAAATTGTCCCGGTCCGACGGCCTGAAAAAAAGAATGGAAGAACGGCGCGCCCGCCTGCCGCGGCTCGTCTACCCCCCTGCCCTGCCGATCCTGGAAAAGAGAGCGGAGATCGTCGCCGCGATCCGAAAACATCCCGTGGTGGTCATCACCGGAGAAACCGGTTCCGGGAAGACCACCCAGATCCCGAAGATGTGTCTGGAGGCAGGTCGCGGACTCGCCGGTCTGATCGGCTGCACGCAGCCCAGGCGCATCGCGGCGACCACCGTTGCCCGGCGGATCGCCGAGGAGATGGGAGAGGAGGTTGGCCGTTCGGTCGGCTACAAGATCCGCTTTGCCGACCGGACGTCCCGGGACGCCTTTCTCAAGATCATGACCGACGGTATCCTCCTCGTGGAGGCGCAGAGCGATCCCCGGCTGCGGGCCTACGATACGATCATCGTCGACGAGGCACATGAGCGGAGCCTCAACATCGACTTCATCCTCGGAATCCTCAAGAATCTTCTCGGCAGGCGGCCCGATCTTCGCATCGTCATTACGTCGGCGACGATCGACACGGAAAAATTCTCCCGGGCCTTCGCCGGGGCCCCCGTCATCGAGGTTTCCGGGCGGCTCTACACCGTGGAGGTCCGTTACGAGCCCCTCGATCGCGACCTCGAAGAAAAGGGGGAGATGACCCACGTGGATGCGGCCGTCCAGGCGGTCGAGGAAATCGTCAGGCGTCGCGAACCGGGAGACATCCTGATCTTCATGCCGACGGAACAGGATATCCGGGAGACCTGCGGGATTCTTGCCGGCCGCCTCCGGGAGGGGGCCGCAGTCCTCCCCCTTTTTTCCCGGCTGACCGGCTCCGAGCAGCAGCGGGTCTTTCAGCCCCTGGCGAAAAGAAAGATCGTGGTCGCGACCAATGTGGCGGAGACGTCGCTGACCATCCCCGGTATCCGCTATGTGATCGATACGGGCCTGGCCCGCATCTCGCAGTACAACCCCCGTTCCCGGACGGCCGCCCTTCCCGTCCGGGCCGTGTCGCGAAGCAGCGCCGATCAGCGGAAGGGCCGCTGCGGGCGCGTCCAAAACGGGATCTGCATCCGTCTCTACGCCGAGGAAGACTATCTCGCCCGCCCCCTCTTTACACAGCCGGAGATCCTCCGTTCCAACCTGGCGGGCGTCATCCTGCAGATGCTCGCCCTCGATCTGGGCGATATCCAGGCCTTCCCCTTCATCGATCCGCCCTCCCCGAAGGGTGTCCGGGACGGGATCGATATCCTCCTGGAACTCGGCGCCATTGAGGCGGCGAAAAAGGAAGAGGGCAATGCGAAACAGCCGTGGTCTCTGTCCGAACGGGGACGGATAATGGCCCGTCTTCCGCTCGATCCGCGGGTCTCGCGGATGGTCATCGAGGCGAGGCGGGAGGGCTGCCTGGCGGAGGTCGTCGTCATCGCCGCTGCGCTGAGCATTCAAGATCCGCGGGAAAGGCCGGCCGGAAAGGAGGCCGAGGCCGACCGGATTCACGCCCCGTTGAAGGACCCCGCCTCCGATTTCGTCGCCCTGCTTAATATGTGGGAGCGCGTCCGCGAGGTTGCGGAGTCTCACGGATCGGAAAACCGGGTCCGCCGCTTCTGCCGCGAACATCTCCTCTCCTACCGGCGGATGAGGGAGTGGCGGGACGTCCATGATCAGCTCCTGGCCATCCTCGCCGGGCAGAAGCTCCTACCGAAGACGCCCCCCGCGCCGAAGAAGGAGGGGGCGGAGCTTTACGCGGCAATCCATCGTTCCATCCTGAGCGGCTACCTCGGCCATATCGCCGTCAAAAAGGAAAAGAACCTCTACACGGCCGCCCAGGGGCGCCAGGCGATGCTCTTTCCCGGCTCCGGTCTGTTCAACCGGGGCGGGAGGTGGATCGTCGCTGCGGAGATGGTCGAAACCACGCGCCTGTTCGCCCGGACCGCGGCGAATATAGACAGCGGCTGGCTGGAAGAACTCGGCGGCAATCTCTGCCGCCGCACCTATTTTTCTCCGCACTGGGAAAAGGACCGGGGCGAGGTCGTGGCCTCCGAGCAGGTCACCCTCTTCGGCCTCACTATCGTGGAGGCCAGGCCCGTCTCGTTCGGGCGCATCGATCCGGAAGCGGCATCCCGGATCTTCATCCGCAGCGCCCTCGTCGAGGGTGAGGTCAAAAGGCCCCTCCCCTTTCTCGCCCACAACCTGGCGCTGATCGAAAAGATCGCCGGCCTGGAGGAGAAGGTCCGCCGTCACGACCTTCTCGTCTCCGAGGAAGCAATGGCGGAGTTCTACGAAAAGCGAATCCATGGGATCTGCGACATCCGGACCCTGCAGCGCCTCGTCCGCGACCGGGGCGATGATGATTTCCTGCGGATGCGG
Organism: Pseudomonadota bacterium; assembly: GCA_018827585.1. Lineage (GTDB taxonomy): Bacteria > Desulfobacterota > Syntrophia > Syntrophales > UBA5619 > JAKAFS01. The sequence continues at coordinate 8,236 of JAHJXP010000247.1, forward strand.
GAGGCGGATCTCCTGTGCAGACCGCCCGATCCGGACGAGATCGCCCTTTTCCCCGAGACGGTGTCGGCAGGCGGCTGGCGACTGGCGTGCCTCTACCGTTTCGCCCCCGGAAAACCTGAGGACGGCGTCACCCTGAAAATCCCGGCGCAGGCCGCCCCCTCCGTTTCCACCGCTTTGCTGGACTGGGCCGTTCCGGGCCTGCTCAGGGAGAAGGTCATCGCCCTCCTCAAGGGGCTTCCCAAGGAATACCGGAAGAGGCTCCAGCCCCTCGCGCAGACCTCCGACATCGTCCTGGCGGAAATGGATCGCGAAGGCCTGCTCCTGACTGCCCTCGGCCGCTTTATCTACCGGAGATTCGGCGTCGACATCCCCGGGGACCGCTGGCCGCTTGCGGCCCTCAACGCCCATCTCAAGCTCCGCTTTGCCGTTGTGGACGACAAGGGGCGCGAACTGGCCGCAGGACGGGATATCGACGTTCTCAAAAAGGGATTTGTCGGGGCGGAAGAGACGCAGGTGTTTGCGAGGACCCGCCGGCAATGGGAGAGGTCCGGCCTGACCGTTTGGGATTTCGGCGACCTGCCGGAGAGCATCCCTCTGTCCGGCGCGGGGGAACCGGAGTCGGTCGCCTATCCGGGTCTCGAAGCAGCGGCCGGCGGCATCCGGATCCGCCTATTCCTTTCCGCCTCCGAGGCCGGGTGCGCCCACCGCCAGGGGGTGAAGGCGCTCTTCGCCCTGCACTTTCGCGAGGAGCTGCGCCATCTGCGCAAGGGACTCGCCCCGGCCGGGGACCTGAAGCTGTGGGCCGCCGCTTTCGGCGGCGCCAAGGTCCTGGAGAACGCCCTCTTCGAGAAGGTCGTTTATGACCTCTTCTCGGCGGATATCCGCACCAAAGAAGCCTTTGCGGCCCATGCCGAAGAGGTCCGTTCGCGAATCCTACTCCGGGGGCAGGAGATTGTCCGAATGGCCGTTCCTCCGCTGAAAGCCCTGTACGAGACGGCGGAACTCCTCAGGACCATCGAGGCCTCCAACCGTGGGAACCGGCCTGTCCTTGCGTTCCTCTCCGGTCTGCAAGAAGAGCTCGCGGTGCTCTTCCCGACGGATTTTCTGATCCGCTACGACGAGGAAAGGATAGGCCACATCGGGCGGTATCTGCGCGCTCTGGCCATCCGCGCCCAGAGGGGCGCCGTCCATCTGGAAAAGGCCCTTGTCCGGGAAGAGGAGATCCGGCAGTTGCACGAACGCCGCGAGGAGATCCTCCGAGGCCTCCCCCCGCACGCCTCGGAGGAGAAAAGGCAAGCGATCGACGAGATGAGATGGATGATCGAAGAGTACAAGGTCTCCCTGTTTGCGCAGGAGCTTAAAACGGCCTTCCCCGTCTCCCGCAAGCGACTCGAGGCCAGGTTCGGCGAGATCGACAGGATGCTCTAAGGAACCCGAGAAGGATGCTTGGGGGGTTGCATCCGGAGGGTGACGATTGCGGACAGGAAAAAGGTCGCCACAAAAAAATAAAAGGGAAACGCGTAACTGCCGAACAGATCGAAGCAGAGCCCGGCAAAAACGGGACCGATCGCATTGGCGGTAAAATGGAGGGGATTCGCCAGGCTGTATATGCTGCCCAGGGAGCGGCGGCCGAAAAAGTCGGCCCAGATGACGGGAAGCATCGGGTTTCTGCCGCCGTGAAAGATCCCGTGCAAGGCCGCCAGCAGGAAAATTAAGCCGGTTCCCGCGGCGCCGTCGAACCTGAATAGTACCGCCCAATAAAACAGGAGAAACAACAGGCCGTTCCCGGCCACATTTACCGCCAGAATGCGCTGAATGCGGAATTTTTCGGCAAGGATCCCCCATAACGGCGAGCCCGCCATGCCGAAGACGGCGACAGTGGTGAGGACCAAAACGGCGTTGGTTTCGCTGAACCCCTGATCGGTCAAAAAGGGATAGATATGAAAATTGATGCCCGCCTGCATAAACGGTATCAGGCTGTTCACAAAAGTCAGCAGCCAAAACGCCCTGGTCCGCGTTGCCTGTGCCCGCGTCCAGGTCTGTTCCGAATCGCTGCCGGTTGCCTCAATGCGGCCTGAATGACCCTCAGTCCCTTTCTTATCGAAAACAGGCGAGGCGCCGTCCGGTAGAAGCCCCATGTCTTCGGGCCGATGACGAAGAAAGAGCAGCGCGGGGATGCCGGACATAAAAAACACCACCGCGCCCAGGGTCCCCCAGGCGAATCTCCATCCCAGGGCCAGAATCAGAAACTGGACCATCAGGGGCAGAAGGGCGCTGCCGAGCCGATCGCCGACCCTCGTGATTCCCATGGCCCTGCCCCGCTGCCGTACAAACCAGTTGGCCACCGTCACCGAGATGGCCAGGCTCAGCACCCCGACGGCAATCATCCGCCCCACCCCGAAAAACAGGTAAAGCTGCCAGAGGTGATTGACGAACGTCATGGCGCCCAGTCCGAGGCTCAAAAACACGATTCCCCAGAAAGCGACCATTCTCGGTCCGTATCGATCCAAAATCGGGCCTACGACCAGGGACAACAGCCCCCCGGAGATGGAACCGAAGGCAATCGCACCGGTGACGGAAGCCCGCGTCCAGCCGAACTCTGCCACCATCGGCTTCATGAAGATGGACAGGATGTTCTGAAAGACGCCGGACTCGGTAAAACCGATCAGAAAGGAGACGCCGACAATAATCCAGCCATAAAAAGGTTTGCGCAATTTTTACCTTCCCTGTTCCCGGTGGTCGCCTGCCACTTCATTAAAACGGGCAAGAAACAGCGCTTCGTAAAAAGTAAATATCCCCCTCCCCTGGCGGGAGGGGATGAAGGGGAGGGGGAAATAACATACGGCAATACAGTTACTTACCACCCCCACCCTAACCCTCCCCCATCAAGGGGGAGGAGATTTTGGACTTTTTACGAAGTCGTCAGCGTTTCCGTCCCACGGGAATCAGGTACAGGGGCTCGTGATTCTTCGGCAGAGCGAGGATCCTCTGGATCTGATCATCATGGAAGGCCCCCACGGGGACAGCGGCCAATCCCAGTGCTGTGGCCTGGAGCAACAGGTTCTGGCAGGCATGCCCGGCCTCCATCTTGACGTACCTCTCCGCCCTGTTTGAGTATTTTCGCGCCGTCCTTTCATAGACGGCGGCAATGACGAAGACGGCCGGCGCTTCCCTGACGCAGGCCTGACCCAGGGCAGCCGTTGCGAGGGCGTTGCGGAGATCGTCCGTTGCGCTGCGGGCAAGCCGGTGATCCTGAGGGAAATAGTGGAACACGCCTTCCGGTAAAACGATGTAGATTTCCAGAGGGTACAGAGCCCCCGCCGAGGGCGCCGTCCTTCCCACCCAGCTTCTGGTTCTCCCTTGAAGCGCCCAGAGGAGCTGGGCCAACTCCTCTTCCGTCAGGGGGGTGGAAGAAAAATCCCGAACCGATTCCCGCTTTTTCAACACCTCTTCCAAGGACATCTTCCCTTTCGCGGCGGGGGCGGGAAGCCTGCGCACAGAATCACCTTGAACGCTTTTCATCGTCTTGTCCTCCGCCTGAGCCGATCCCGCGCCGGCAGCAGAGCAGGGATTGAAAAAAAAGCAACCGGCGATAATGACCGTCCATAACCTAAGGTGAATCATGTCTCTCTCTCATCCCGGGACATCATCCGTTGACGGCATATTTTTGTCTGAGCTCCTCAAGCGAGGGAATCCCCGCCCGCCCGCCGAGCTGAAGGCTGACCCGTGCCGCCGCCCAGGCGCCCAGATCCAGACTTTTTTCCGCGTCCCACCCACTTAGCAGGCCGTAGATGAAGCCGGCGTGAAAAACATCCCCACAGCCGGTGGTATCGACGGCCTTCACCGGATAGGCCTGTTTTTCAATAAATTTTCCTTCAGCCAATGCGACATAACCCGCCTCTCCCAGGGTGACGCCGACCACCCGCGGGCACAGCTCTCCCAGCATTCGGCAGGCCTGAAAGGGGTTGTGACCGCCCGTCAGGGCGCGGGCAAAGGACTCGGAGACGATAAAACAGTCGCTGAGCTTCGCCAGGTCGAGCATTCCCTCGCGGAGCGTCCCTGCATCCACGACCACGGCCACCCCTGCCAGCCGGGCCTTGCCGGCTGCAAAAAGGGCGGTCTCCATGCAAAGGCCGTCGGTGTGGAGCACCCGGGCCTGCCGGAGCAGCGACAGGTCTATTTCCTCGGGCCTGATCGCCGGTCCGGTCGGTTGCCGCCAGAAGATCGTCCGCCGGCCCCAGGCCGGCTCCGCGGCGATAAAGGCAAATTGGGAGGCGGCCCCCTTTCGGATGACCAGACCGGCCGTATCGACCCCTTCCTCGCGCAGGGAAGCCTCGATCAGCCCGCCGAAGACATCGTCGCCTATGACGCCGGCAAGATGGCAGGAAAACCCCCACCGGGAGAGGGCCACCAGCGCCGTCGCCGCCGGTCCGCCTCCCTGGATGACCGTCTCTAAAAGCTCGTATTTGACGTCAGGCGGCGGATAGGCGTCCACCTTCCCGATATAATCAAGGGAACACTGCCCCAGACCAAAGACCTGCAAGGCGGCTTTTGGCATCATCCCTCCGCCGGCGGGGCGCCGGTCCCCCGGTAATGCATGACGGCGCGGAAGAAGATGGAGAGCATCACCACGGAGCCGCCGAAAAGGGCCCAGGGACCGATCCGTTCTCCCACGAAACAAAAGACCCAGAGGGGATTGAGGACCGGTTCAAGCGCCGGGATGAGGATACCCTCCATGGCCGTTACCCTCTTTATTGCCCAGGCGTAGAATACATAGGACAACCCGAGCTGGAGAAGGCCGAGGAGCGCAAGTCCGAGCCAGTCCGTCCCGCCGGGCGGTGACGCCGCCATCCAGGGCAGGCAGACAAGGGCGGTCAAAAGATTGCCTACTATTATGGAACCTGCCGGCGAGGCGTCCTTTTGCATTCGCAGCAGGAGGACGAGCGAAGCGAAAGCGAACCCGGAGATCACGGCCAGGATATTGCCTGCCAGCCCGCCTGCACTCAATTTATCGAAAAAAAACAGCAACATGCCGAATAGTACGGCTGCAATGGCCGTCCAGTCAAACCATCTGGTCTTTTCTTTCAGTAACCATCCGGAAAGCAGGGCCACGTAAACCGGCGCGGTATATTGCAGCAGAATGGCATTGCCCGCCGTGGTGAGCTTGGTGGCGCAGACGAAGAGGATGACCGTCGCCGCGTAACTTACCCCGCCGGCAAGCTGTGCGGCCGAGAGATTGACGGCCCGCCCGCCGAAAAAGATTAGCAGGACCGGCAGGGCGATGGCGCTCCTGAATCCGGCGACGGCCAGGGCGGGCAGGTGGACCCCCTTGATCAGAGCGCCGCCCGTGCTCCAGAGAACGGCCGCGGCCAAAAGAAGAAAAACCGCCTGCGACCGCTTATCGATGGCCACGATCTTTATTTCCGTTCATGGTTTTTTTCAAGATTTCGGTTTTCGGACGATGCTTTGACAAAGTGGGCCTGCTTCGTCCAGATCTTCCGCGCCCGCCTTCCCGCGTCAAACCTCATCAATGCCTGCCGAGTGTATGGGGCCGGCGGGTTAGTGTCAAGACAATTCGAACGATGCCGGCCCTTCCGCCACCGAAACGATTCCAGCCTCATCCTGAAGACTTGGGCCCGCATTCCCGAGAGGGATAGCAAGGACGACAATCCGGATATCATTTCATACCTCGGTTACGGGGAGATCTGGGCGGGGACCGTTTGGAGAGATTACCACCTCGGGGCTCATGTTCAGGAATAATTTCCGTTTCAACGAGAATCGCAGCGCCCTGCAATTCGAGGTGAGCTTCCCCCTGATCGAGCACATCAACGGCTACATCCAGTATTTCTCAGGATACGGCGAGAGTCTCATCGACTACAACCACTTCACGAACCGCATCGGCGTTGGGGTGATCGTGAAGGCTTGGTAGGAGAGTTCAAGGCCTGAGAATTTGATAAGAAACTGCCTATCACCGGATTCTTGAAACACCTGCAGGCAAAAATGGTGAAAACACCTACAATGTCACACAGGGCTACATCACTTAGAGTCAATAATTACGGTTTGTAATGGTGAAAATAAGGAGCGCCTCATATTAACCCATCTTCCGCAGTTATAAAGTTTCAAAGACGTGATATTAAGTAGTTACGATAAAAATCAGGACATTTTCGTCACTACATTTTCGATGATTTTGGGTTTGCTGGGGAGCAGAATCTTCATTCTCTTAAGCAGCACCTTCATCAGACAATTCAGTTTGTCTTTAGTGATACCTTTTCTGCTCGAACCCTTTCATTACTTCCTTTTGTCCATGATCCGCTTGGCTTTGAACGTTGTCCTTTCCAGAGTGCCGAAGTTTTCGATACGTATTTCCGGTGTAACCATTAGCTCTTCCCGGAGCTCCTTCTGCAGGCGGCGCCCAAGGGTCTGTTTATCCTCCCGAGGTTTCAGGCACTCGCACACCACCGTGCATACATCCGTGTAAGTTTTCTCGTCCCGGGTAAGCTCGATAATGAATTCATCTCCCAATTCCTTATAACTCCGCACAACTTTTTCCACCTGTACGGGATAGAACTTTGCCCCGCGGTAGATGACCATATCATCGGCCCGCCCGAGGATTCCACCCACAGATCGGGCATGGGTTCGGCCGCAGGAACACCGGCCTGAATCGTAACGGGCGTAATCATTGGTCCAATATCGGAGCATGGGCGTCGCTTCCCGGGTCAGATGGGTGATGACCAAAACCCCCATCTCCCCTTCAGCGCAACGTTCCATCGTTTCCGGGTTGATGATCTCGATCACGTAATGGTCTTCAGCCCAGTGTAACCCAGCCTTGGCCGTACACTCGGAAGCAAAGGTAGGGCCGATCTCCGCCAATCCATAATAATCATAGGCATCGATTCCCAGGCCTTCTTCAATCTTTCTTCTGGTGGCTGTTGTCTCTGTTCCCCCTTCTCCCCCAAAACATCCCATCTTGAGTTTTAATTGCTGAGGAGAAACCCCTCTCTCCCGCAGGTTTTCGGCAATATGCAAGGCAAATGAGGGTGTGCAGAGAAGGACCGTTGACCCCGGATTCAGCATGTAATCGATCTGCCGCCCCGTCATGCTGGCTCCGATCGGAATCACAAAGCAATCCAAACGGTTGGCCGCGTAATGTGTAGACATGCCCGCTATCCACAGTCCATAGCTGAAGCCGTTTTGGATAACATCCCCAGGCCGCACCCCGAAGCTATACATCGTCCGCGCCGTAACTTCGGTGATGTTTTCCACATCCATGTCAGACCAAATGGTGTTCACCGGGATTCCTGTTGTGCCCGTGGAAGGATGGAGTTCCCTCCAATCTTTCGTTGGGGCCACGGTGTAACGCCCGAAGGGAGGATACTTTAACTGCTCTTCCCGCAGTTCTTGCTTGGTAACCACCGGTACATGGACCAAGTCATCCACGGTTCTGATATGGGCAGCCTTGAGCCCGGCTTTCCTGAACTTCGCCCTGTAAAATTCCGACTTGGCCAAACAGCGGCGGATCTGCCAGCGCAACCTCTCATTTTGTAGTTGCCGTATTTCTTTCCGGCTCATCCGTTCAATCTCCGGGTGGTAATATTTCCCTCTGCTCATCCCTTCTCGCCCCTTTACACCGCCAAGTATTTCTTAACAATCTCCTCATTCTGCCAGATGCTTTCCATTTCCCCCTGGTACTGGATGAGACCCTTCTCGAGGATGTACCCCCTTCCCGCCACCTTGCGGCAAAATTTTAAATTCTGATCCGCAAGCAGGATGGTCACTTCTGACCTTTGGATTTCCCGGATCACCTCCACCAGGTTCTTCACCACCAGCGGAGCCAGGCCTTCGATCGGCTCGTCTAAGAGCAACAAATCCGGGTTCTTCATCAGGGCCCGGCCAATAGCCAACATCTTCTGCTCTCCGCCACTCAGGCAGCTCCCTTTGTTGGCTCGCAGCCCCTCCAGGATAGGAAAAAGTTTATACACCTTTTCAATGGTCCATGGCCCGACTCTTTTTTTGGCAAGGCGTCTGGCCATTTCCAAATTTTCTTCGGCGGTCAGGTCGGCGAAGATCCTGCGATCATCGGGGACATAGCCGACCCCCAGCTTGGCAATTTCGTAGGGTTTCCGGCCGACCAGTTCAGTCCCTTCCAGCAAAATGCTTCCCGAACGCGGGGGCGTCAGGCCCATGATAGACCGGAAGGTGGTAGTTTTCCCCACTCCGTTCCTCCCCAACAAAGAGACGACTTCTCCTCGACCGACGACAAGGGAAATACCATGGAGGACCTGGCTCTGCCCATAGCTTGTGATAATCTCTTTAACTTCCAGAATTGTGGTCATATGTCTTCTCCGAGGTAAATGTCCCTGACCTCCTGATTCTCGCGAATATCACCGGGCTTGCCTTCCGCAAGGACCTCCCCGCGGTTCATGACCACGATCCAGTCGGATAGGGAAAAGACAATATCCATATCGTGCTCTACGATAATGAAGGTCGTATTCCGCTCGGAGGCTAATTTTTTCACCAGTTCCAGGACTTTGATTCTTTCGATGGGGTTCATACCCGAGGAAGGCTCGTCGAGGAAGCAAAGCTGGGGATTGGTGGCCACGGCAATTCCCAGTTCCAGGAGCCGCTGGTCCCCATGGGAAAGTTCCCCGCCCCGGGAATCCTTCTCTTTTTGCAGCCACACCTCCCCCAGGATCTTCTCCGCCTCCCCTACCGCTTCCTTCTGGCTTTGCAGAGAAGAAAAGGCACTGGAGGTTTTGTTGAGACGGGACAAGACGGGAAGAAGAATATTCTGAAACACGGTCATCCGGGGAAAGATGTTCATCACCTGGAAAGACCGGCTGATCCCCATCTTCACCCTTTTATCCGGCCCCAGCCGGGTAATCTCTTTTTCCCGGAAATAAATTTTACCCCGGTCCGGGAGCATATAACCAGACAGGATGTTGATGAGGGTGGTCTTCCCTGCTCCGTTGGGTCCGATGACCGAAGTGAAAAGACCCTCCTGCAGGGATAAATTGACCTCGTGCACTGCGGCCATCTCTCCAAAATACTTTCCCAGGCTCTCGGTCCGGAGAATCGCTTTCACCGTCGGCCCCTTTCTCTCAAGAAGATACTCGCCACTCCGCCCCGGAATCCCATGACCAGCACCACGACGATAATCCCCAGGCATAGCTGCCAGTACTCCGTGAATCGTACAATGATATCCTTCAACAGGTAAAAGAGAACCGATCCCACAATGGGCCCGGCGAAGGTGTGGACCCCCCCTAAGAGGGTAGCCAGCACGGGTTCCGCCGAATGGCTCCAATGAGCCAGCGGAGGAGTTACGGTGCTTTCCAACGGGGGAAGCAGGGCTCCGGCCAGCCCGGCGTACAACCCGGCAATGGTAAAGGAGAGGAGGCGGTATTTTCGTACGGATATCCCGATACAGGCCGTGCGGGTTTCGCTGTCTCGAATGCCCTGCATGGCCAGGCCCATGGGCGAATGGACGATCCTATAGAAAAGAGTGATGGCCAGAATGGCGAACGCTAGGACAACATAGTAATAATTTTCCATGGGCGCCATGTTGATCTTGAAGAGGCCCGGGATCTCTAAGGGGGCCCGTGGAATTCCCACCAGGCCGTCATCCCCTCCGGTCATATCCCGCCACTTCCATGCCAGGGAGAAGATCATCATGCCGAAGCTGAGGGTAAGCATGGAAAAATAGATGCGCGTATGCCGGATGCAGAGAAACCCCAGCAATAAGGATACAGCCCCGGCAGTGACCACACCCCCGACGATCCCAACCAAGAGCGAAGGATAAGCCAGGAGGATCTTGGCGCAGCCATATGCCCCCATCGCATAAAAGCCGGCCTGTCCGAAGGAGAGGAGTCCGGTATACCCGAACAGGAGATTGAAACCGAGGGAGAAGATGGAGAGGAGCAGGATGTGGATGACGACATAAACGGCGTATTTCCCGGCGTAAGCCGGCAGCAGGGCCAAAAGAACAACCAGAATCAGGATTGCCAGTCTTGTTTTCATCGATTATCCCCCGAAGAGTCCCTGTGGTTTCACCATCAAAACCACAGCCATGATGAAGAATATCAGGAAGAGCTCGAAGACCGGGAAGAGGAGAATGCCATAAGCGCTGAGGGTTCCCACAATGATGGCCCCGACAAAAGCGCCCTTGAGATTTCCCAATCCCCCGATCACCGTGATGATGAAGGCCTGGATAATCATGGCCGCTCCGATCCCGGGGGCCACCACCCGCACAGGGGTTCCCAAAGCTCCCCCCAGGGCGGCCAGCATGGCCCCGAAAACAAAGACCCCGGTGAAGAGCGTGGGAATGTTGACGCCGATGGCACTGGCCATCTCCCGGTCTGAAGCCGAGGCCCTCACCATCCTCCCCCACCAGGTCCTTTCAAAAAGCAGCCAGATCGCAATGGCCACCGCCAGGCCAGTCCCTATGATGAAAAGGTTGTAAACGGGGAAAGGCCTTCCTACCACGGACACCGTTCCTTCGAAAAAGCTGGGCATGGGCGGAATCTGGGCCACTCCTCCCCAGATCATCTTTGCGGCATCGTCGAAGATAAGGATGAAGCCAAAGGTGAGGAGGAGCTGGAAGGCGTGGTCCATATGGTAAATATGTCGCAAAAAAAACCGCTCCATAAAGTAGCCCACGACGCCCACCGATAGCAGGCTCAAGGCAATGGCCAGCCAGAAGTTGACTCCCAAAAGGCCGTAGTAGGTGAAGGTAAAATACGCCCCCAGCATGAAAAGGCTCCCGTGGGCGAAATTGAGAACCCCCAGCACGCCGAACACGATGGTCAAGCCGGCGGCCAGGAGCCAGAGGTACATGGACACGCTCAAGCCTATTAATCCCTGGAAAATCAATGTCTCCATATCCTTCTTCCCTTCATTCGTGTAAGCGGGGGAGCCTGGGCGTTCAGGCTCCCCCGTGCTTCTCGCTTACTTGCCCATAGTGAGGGCTTCAAAAGGAGGATTTCGATAGTAGGCCTGGGCGGGGAACACCTTCAAGTCACCCACGATGGGAATGGGGTAATTGGGATCCTTCATCACTCGGCCACCGGGGACATTATAAACCGCCTGGTGGTCTTCCGGTCGGAAAAATCTTTCTCCGGCCGGGGTCATGAGCTTTAACCCTTCCATGGCTTTGATGAGGTCCGCGGTCTTGAGACTTCTGCTCTTTTCCAGGGCCGCTTTGAAGACATAAATGGTGGAGTAGGCATTTTCGGCGGAGTAGTTGGGAAGCCGGTTCCATCGCTTGCGGAAGCTTGCCACGAACTTATTGTTCTCCGGCGTATCGGGGTAGTTGTGAATGTAACGGGCCGTAGCCCACAATTTATCCTTGAATTTTCCCGCCTCCACTTCCCTGGAAATACCTTCCAGAAAATCTACGGATCCACCCATGCATTGGAACCAGGCCTGGACCTTGTCGAAGACCCCCAGCATGAGAGCCTGCCGCAGAAGCATGACCCCTTCCCCGGCCCACGGGGTGGCAATGATGCCATCGGGATTCGCGGCCATCACCGCCGAAATGTGGGAAGAAAAATCCATGGTCCAGAAAGGGGCCCAGGCGATGGAGACAAACTCCACGTCCGGACGATATTTCTTGAGGGTGTCCTTGAATAGGGCCCAGACGGAATACCCATATTCATAATCACAGTGAATCCCCGCCCATCTTTTTATATTGGGATACTCCTTAAAAATGAGGGCGGCCAGGTTGCTCTCCTGGTACACCGGAACAGAGATGCGGAAAATTTGCTTGATTCCTTTGCCATACACCAATTCTTCGGTTAAACGATGGGTGGAGGCATGGCCAAACACACAGATACGGTCGAGTTCGGGGAGAATGGGGCCAATGGCCATGGAGCAGCCACTGGAATCGACCCCGAATAGAAGATGCGCACCCCATTCCGTGACGAGATACCGGGCATTTTTCACGGCCACCGCCGCCTTGAGTTCCTCGTCCATGAACTTGAGCTCGAGCCTGCTCCCTAAAATCCCCCCTTTGGCATTGATCTCATCGATGGCCAGGATTGCGCCCGACTGGATCTGCCAGCCGTAATCGGCGTGGGCCCCCGAAATGACCCCCTGACCCCCGAGCTTGATGACATCAACACCCAGGATTTTTTTCTTTGATTTGGATTTCTCTTTTGGGGGGGCAGCTTCTCCCACCTTGCTCAACCCCAAAGTCATCCCGCCAATCCCGGCAACGGTTGCCGCTTTCAATAATTCCCGACGACTGATCTTCTTATTTCCGCTCATGGGTCCCTCCTCTTCAAGTCTCGAATTTAGGGTTTCACGCTCCCAGCTCAAAGTTTTTACTTCAGATTTTAGGGTTTCTCTAAAAACTTATCGACTATGGATCATGGATTTTTTACCCACCGCAGACTCCTCATCACCTCCTTCCTCTTCTCAAGCTTTTGGTTGTACGTTCTACTTTTTGAGCCTTGCGTCTTACATTTAACACTTTACGCTTTATCTTGCATTACCTTCGTCGCTTCCTTGGAAAAGTAAGTAAAAAATCAGGTCGGCTCCGGTTCGCTTAATGGATGTTAGAACTTCCATCATTACGAGTTCTTCTTCCAGCCATCCTTGCTGAGCTGCGGCTTTGATCATGGAATACTCTCCACTTATTGTACGCCTCAATGAGAATATTGAATTAGTCCCGTACCGCGCGGATAATGTCCAGGTAAGAAAGCGCCGGTTCAACCATAATGATATACGCCCCCTCCTGAATATCCAAGCCTGCTTTTTTTATAATTTATAAGACATTGCTTTCGAGGGACCGAAGTATAGGGGGGCTGTTTTTGCTTGT
>JAHJXP010000248.1 GCA_018827585.1 Pseudomonadota bacterium
CAGATCGGATCGAAGCCGAGCTTCCGGATGATCGGCCCGAAAAGGGGAATGATCAACATCAAGATTCCGACCCAGTCCACGAAGCAGCCCAGGAAGATCACGATAGCCATCATGATCCAGATGATCACCCACTTGCTCAGGCCCGTGCCCAGCAGCATGCTGCTGACGAAGTCCCCGCCGCCCACCATGATGTACAGGGCGATGAAGATGTTCGCCCCGAATATGGTCCACATCACCATGCCCGTGGCCTTGATCGTGTTTTCTGCCGCCTGGATGAGGTCCTTCCAGGGCATGCGCCCTTTGAACTTGGCAATGATCCAGGCCCCCAGACAGCCGACACCGGCCGCCTCCGTCGGGGCTGCGATCCCGACGACGATCGTCCCGAGGACCAAGAAGATGAGAATAGCCCCCGGGATGATCGGCAGTGCCACCCGAAACAGTCCGGCCCAGTCCAGCCGCTCTTCCCTGGGGACGGGGGGACCCATCTTGGGATTGAGGTAGCAGCGGACCGTGACGTAGATGATGAACAGCCCCGCCAGGAGGAATCCCGGCAGGAAGGCCCCGGCGTAGAGCTGGCCGATGGATGAGTTGTCCACCATCCCGTAGACGATCAGCATGACGCTGGGGGGGATCAGGATCCCCAGGGTGCCGCCGGCCAGGATGACGCCCAGGGCCATCAGCTTGTCGTACTTGCGGTTGAGCATCTGGGGCAGGGCGATCATCCCCATGGTCACCTCGGTGGCCCCCACGACGCCGGCCATGGCCGCCATCATCGTGCAGGCGGCGACCGTCGCCGTGGCGACGCCGCCCTTGAGCCAGCCCAGCCAGTGGTAGACCATCATGTAGATGTCCTCGATGATCCCACTCCGCTCGAGGATATTCGCCATCAGGATGAAGAGAGGAATGGCGTCCAAAAGATAGTTGACCATCAGGCCGAAGATCCGCGTCGGCACGATGTTGACGGCCGACGGCCCCTGGAAGATCGCCGTGAAGATGATGCCGACGAACCCGGTGGCGAAGGCCACCGGCAGGCCCATGAACATGACCAATACCATGCTGCCGAAGAGGAGGATGGTTATCCATTCAATGCTCATTTAAATTCCCTCCCTGTAAAGGCCATGTGGGCGTCCCGGATCGTCCAGACGATGCCCTGCAGCAGGAGGAGAACCCCGCCGAGGGGCATCAAGAACTTCACGGGATACAGAGGCGGCGCCCAGTCGGTGAAGGAATTTTCCCCGATGAGATCCATGCCGAACAACGTGTTGCCCGCGTGCATCATCTGGGAACTCCAGTAGAAGTTCCAGGAGGTCCAGATGTAGACCAGGACGAAGAGATAGAAGAATGCGCCGTTGACAAGATCCATGATCGCCTTGGTCCGGGTGGACCGGGAGGCGTAGAACACGTCGACCCGCACATGGGCACGCCAGTAGTGAGCGACGCCCACCACCATGACGTAGTACATGGCGAACAGGCTCAACATCAGTTCGTGCCCCCAGTTCGTCGGCATACCGAAGAAATAGCGCATGATCACTTCAAAGGAAATAACCACGACACAGACGAGCGACACGTAGGCCATCAATTTACCTACGAAGATGTTGGTCTTCTCCACGGCCATCATGAAGGTCCTCAATTTGTCCATAAAATCAGCCTTTCCATGTTCCGTTTCCGGTTCTTCCGCGGGCTATCGACCCAATCACCTTGCACCACTCGACCATCGCCCGCCAACTGTCCCGGGACGGTATAAAACCCAGTGTCGCACCCGCGCCGCTTGCCCCAGGGGCAGCGACCGAATCGAGGATCGAAAATCCGCTCAGCAGGAGGGTATGCGCTGCGAGGATCCGGGCGATCTCCCGGAAAAACAGTTCAAAAAAGGGGGGAGGGGCCTGCCCCTCCCCCCCCCCAAGATAAACTTAGAATACGAGCTTCTTTCCGCTGTGATCCACCATATCCTTGTCGGTGTAGTAGCCGATCTTCACGGATTTGATGTACTCCCACTGGGACTTGAAGGCCTTCATCGCCAGCGGGTCTTTCTGGGCCCATTTCACCCAGAGTTCGGGGGCGAATTTCCTGAACTTTTCGATATCCGACTCCTTCAGGCGGATGATCTCGCAGCCCTTGGCCAGGTACTTGGGAATCGCGTCGAGGTTGGCCTTCTGGATGGCATTGTGATGATCCCAGGAGTGCCATTTCACGGCGGTCTCGAGCATCTGCTGGAGGTGCTTGGGGATCTTGTTCCAGGTGCTCATGTTGATGTTGACGCCCATCAAGTCGACGGGCTGGTGGAGGCACGGCGTGGAGGGCGGGCCGAGGATGACGTACTTGGCGATCTCGGCGAAGCCCAGATTGTAGTTGATCGCCCAGCCGACGTAGTCGGAGGCGTCGATGACGCCCTTCTCCAGGGCCGGATACACCTCCCCGCCGGGGAGCAGGACCGTGGAGACGCCGGCGGCGCGGTAGATGTCGGCGATGATCCCGCCCGGGTAGCGGATCTTCTTGCCCTTGAAATCCTCGAAGGAGCGGATGGGCATCTTGGAGTGGATCAGGTTGTCGTCGTGCTGAACCGTTCCGACGAAATACATGTTGTGCTTGCCGTACGCCTCGCGGGCGATCTCCTTGCCGCCCAGGTAATCATACCAGGTGTCCCACTGGTGGGGGAGATCCATTCCGAAGGGATAGGAGGAAAGGAAGGTCGCTACGGGGATCTTGCCGGGCCAGTAGACATCGAAGCAGTGCATCGCATCGAACACGCCGGACTTGACGGCGTCGAACATCTCGAAGGTCCCCACGATGGCGCCGGCGGGGAGACATTCGATCAGCAGCTTGCCTTCGGTCACCTCGGCCACCCTCTTGCCGAAGTCCTGGAACTTCGTGTACCCGACCGTGCCGGCGTCCCAGGCGGTCTGCATCTTCATCTTGATCGGGGCCGCCGCCGAGAGGCGCATCACGCCCGGGAACCCCATGACCCCCGCGGCGGCGCCGGTCGCCACGGCTGCGGTCTTGAGGAAACTACGACGAGATCCTTTTGCTGCTGCGGTTTTTTCCTGTTTCTCTTTCTTGTTCATGATACTTCCTCCTTCCTCTTTTTGTTGGACTGCTGTTTTTGATTGATCCTTCCGCTGGAACCTCACCTAAACATCACTTAAACAAAGGTACGACAGCTCCGGATATTACTGCCGGACCGCCATTTCGACCGCAGGAGAAATCATAACATTACTGATTCATTAAGAATTCTCAATACAGAACCCGCACAGGGCGAAACGACCGCCCCCCGCAAACGACGATATTCAAAGCCCTCCTGAATGAAAGGATGAGGAACGTCCTTTCAAGAACGTAAGAAATGTACTCTCGCCCCGGAGTTGTGTCAAGGACATTTGTGACCGACTCCGGCGGCAAACACCGCCATCGATCCAATATCATTCCGGATTACTCCGCACCTCCCCAAGCGGATTCCGTCCCCTTTTTCTTCCCGCCGGCCTGGACCGGGATACTCTTCCCGGCGGTCGACGGAACTGGCGGCGATCTTTTCCGCATCATATTTTGACACCCTCGTAAAAAGTCCTAATTTTTCATTCTGAGGAGCATTAGCTCCGAAGAATCTCTAATGATGTTAGATTCTTCGCGGAGTTTACACTGAGCGTAGCGAATGTGCTCAGAATGACAGAAAGAATGTTTTTCGACTTTTTGCGAGAGCGTCATATTTACGGATAGGTCAGCGGTTGTTCAACGCCTTCTGCAGGAGCTGGACCGGATGCAACACCTTGATCGCCGGATCGAGGTGGTTGGAGATGGTCAGGTTGCACCCGGGGCAGCAGGTGGTCAAAACCTGCGCCTTGGTCTCCCGGATATTGTCCACCTTCCGTTTCGTGATCTTTCGCGAGGTATCGGCATGTTCCACCTGGAAGGAACCGCCGCCGCCGCAGCAGTCGTCGGCGCGCGGTAGTTCCACATATTCCAGGCCGGGTATGGCCTTGAGGACGTTCCGTGGCTGGGCGCTGATCTTCTGCCCCTTCACCAGGTGGCAGGGATCATGGTAGGTGACCCGGAGCTTCCGGCCGTCGGCCTTCATCGCGGGCAGCCACTCCTTGTGCTCGTCGATGAAGACGGTAATATCCTTCAACTTGCCGGCCAGCAGTTCCGCCGCCCGGATCTCCTCCTCCCCTACATCCTCCCCTACCTGACGCAGGTCCGAAAGCAGGTGGACGTATTCATTCTTGAGCGCCGCGCCGCAGGTGGCGCAGTCGACGACGACTGCGTCCACGTCCTCGCGGGCAAAGAGTTTCAGGGTGTCCCGGATGCACCGGAGCGAGGTCTCCCGATCTCCGGACATGAAGATGGGAAGACCGCAACAGGACTGGTCCCTGGGAATAATCACCTCGACTCCCATCTTCTTGAGTACATCCACCACCGCCTGACCGATTGCGCCATAGAGATAGTTGGTGGCGCAGCCGTGGAAGTAGAGAACCCTCGCCCTGGCCTTTCCCTCCGGCTTCACCACGTCCGGAACGGTCTGGGAGAAGGGCTTCTCGTTGAAGGCGGGGATCCTCTCCACGTTCAGGGCGCCGGCATTCAGCCTCGTTTCGATCCAGGGACCGCCGAAGGTCTTGCGGGCCCATTTGCCCAACGTGGCCGACGTGGACATCATCCACCGGCTGGCCAGAAGCTGGAACATCACTTTCTTCTTCCAGTCGATGCCGTATTTCTGCTTGGCCCGCCAGCGCACGCCGGAGAAGAGATGATCCCCGTGCACGCCGCTGGGGCAGTTGGCCACGCAGGAACCGCAGAGGAGGCAGGTGGAGAAGAACGCCTCCTTCACCTCCTCCGACAGCTCCAGCCCGCCTTCGGAAAGATGGCGGGAGAGATGGATCTTGCCTCTGGGCGTCGCCTCTTCCCTTTGAATTTCCTTATAGACTGGACAATGGGCGATGCACAAACCACATTTGATGCAGTGATAGATATTCTCGCGGGTATCGTCACCGAACAACTCTCGCTTTTCCATGATTCAATTCCCTCTTCATCAGCCCCTCAGGCCCGCCGGAGGGGGCCTCCTGCGGCGGCAAGCTCAGATGCCCCCGACAAATCGTCCCGGATTCAGAACGCCGTTCGGATCCATCTTCTCTTTCAGGCGGCGCATCACCACCTCATCGCCCCGCGGCCACCCCCAAACGCTTAGCTTCTCCTTGATTTCACGCGGAGCGGCCTCCACGACGAGATTGCCGTCATGTCTCACCG
>JAHJXP010000249.1 GCA_018827585.1 Pseudomonadota bacterium
CGAGCAGGGGGATGCGGATTTCGTGGAAACCGAACGCGCCGAATACCTTCCGGGCGGTTTCTTCGACATGACGCCACTTTTCCGTTTCCGGGGGAAGGATATCCTTGAATCCCCGGACTGCGGTGATGATCTCCATCGGCAGAATCTCTCCCTGTCCTCCTTTGACGCTCTCGTAAAAAGTCATAAAAAGCCTTGAACTGGGGCGGCTTCGTAAAAAGGCCGCAGGCAAGGCGCGCGAAGCCCGAGGAGTGCGGCGTACTTTGGCGTACGCCGCAACGACGAGGGATGAAGCGCAACGAAGCATCCGGACTTTTTACGAAGTCGTCTCCTTCAATTGAGGGGCGTTTGGATAGCATATCAGGCGCACAAACGCAACATAAATTGAGGACCGGCCCCCCCTCGATCAACGGCGGTCCGACCGGAAGACTCTCGTGGTAAGATCGGTCCCGTCCGTCGTCAGGGTGACGGCGCCGTCTCGGTCGGTCCGGTAGAGCCTGGTGTTGAACCGTTCGTACTGTGTAAGGACATCCGGATGGGGAAGACGAAAAACGTTGTCCGGGCCGCAACTGAGCACTGCCGTCTCCGGCCTGACCTTCTCAAGGAAGGGCGTAGTGCTGGAGCGGCTGCTGCCATGGTGCGGCACGAACAGGACATCGCTGCCGAGTTCGGCATGCTCCCGGACAAGGCGGCGTTCGGAGACCTCCGAAATATCGGCCGGCAGGAGAAAGCTGCGCCTGCCGTAGGAAATTTTCATGACGAGGGAGAGGTCGTTGCTCTCGTCCGAAAAACGCGCATAGCCCCTGCGGGCCGCGGGGCGTCCGGTCGGGGGCCCCGTTGCCGGGTCTTTGCCGTCCGCCGCGGGAAGGGAAGGGGCGGCCGCTTGTTCCCGGTTGTCTGGCTTTCCCGCGGGGTTGAGAATGCGGACCCTGACCTCGGATATCTCCATCTCCGGGCTCTTCTCCGAAAGTTCCCGCAGGGCTATTCCCTTCTCCCGGACGATCCGCCGGAAGGAGTCGTAGAGCGGCGTGTCCGATTCATCGCCGTTGGTCCACGCCTCGCGGACGTTGAAATTCTCGAGGATGAAAAGCAATCCCTGGAGGTGGTCCGGGTGGGGATGCGTCAGGACGACCGTATCGATCCGGCCGATCCTCTCCCGCCAGAGGAAAGGGGCCAGGACGGACTTGCCCACATCGAAGCTGTCGTCGTAGAAGCCCCCGCCATCGACGAGCATCCGCTTGCCGCCGGGAAAACGGACCAGAATGGCGCTTCCCTGGCCCACATCCACGGCGGTCAGAATGAGTTTCCCCCGCTGGAGTCCCTGCAGATAGAGGTGGTGGATTCCGCTGCCGAGGAAAAAAAGGACCATAAGCCCCGCAATTATCTTCCCCGGCAAGGCCGTTTTTTGAGAGGACGATCCCCCTCCGTGCGCGTTCAGCCGGTCGAGGAAGAAACCGGCCGAGATCAGCAGGAGATAGAAGGCCGCGATTTCCAGAAGGGTGGGGGTGGGGACAAACACCGCCGCAAAGGGCAGGGCGGCGAACCGGTCGATCAAAAAAAGGGCGAGCCCGACCGGCATCTCGGCAATCCGGACGACAAGGGCGGCCAACTCCGCGGAGACCGGCACCGCAAGGACGATCAGCAGGCAAAGGGGAATCGCCAGGACTCCGAGTATGGGCACGACCAGGAGGTTCGCTGCGAGGGAGATCAGGGAAAGTCTGTTGTAATAAAAGAGGATCAGGGGCAGGGTGCCGAGGGTGGCGCTCAGGGAAACGAAGAAGAAGATCGCGATGCCGCGCAAGCCTTTTTTAAGCGGCTCAAACAGTTTCTCTTTCGCCGAGACCGCTTGCCCGCCCGGCGGGATGGGCGGTAAAAGGGCGCTCAACCTCGGCGTCAGAAACAGGAGCGAGGCCACGGCGGCAAAGGAGAGTTGAAAGGAGACGTCGAAAAGCGAATAGGGGGCGACGATCAGGATCAAAAAAGCGGCCAGGGCGAGGGTATTGAAGAGGTCCCGTTCCCGGTTGAAAAGGATGGCGCACATAAGGATCGAGATCATGATGGCGGCACGGACGACGGAGACGCCCGCTCCCGCGATGAACGTGTAGAGAACGACGATCAGGAGCGCGAACACCGCCGAGATTTTAGCCATGTTGCCTTTGAGGAGCAGATATTCGGACGATTTCAGGATCAGGCGGATGACGAACAGCGCAAAGAGAGCCACGACGCCGATATGGAGCCCGGAGATGGCGATGATGTGGGTTGTTCCCGTCCGGTTGAAATTCTCCATCACCCCTTTTGATATTTCCTTCCGATCGCCGAGGATCAGCGCCTGGATGATCCTCCCCTCCGGCCCGGGCGCGGCAAGCGCGATCTGCTCCCGGATCCGATCGCGGATATGTTCGAGTCCCGTCCGCAGGGGATTTCCCCTTTCCCGGCGCAGAAGGACGATGCCCGAGGCGTCGCCGATGTTCCCGCGGACGAGAATGCCCCGGAAACGCAGGTATCTTTCGTAATCGAAACCGCCGGGATTGTTGAAATTGTGCGGTTCCCTGAGTCGGGAATGGAAACGGACTACGTCCCCGTAACGTAAGGGGTGCGGCTCGCGGCTGACAAGGAGCACGCGCCCCCAAACCGGGACATATTGACCGTCCCGGATCATCCGGGAGACGGAGACTACCAGTTCCGTTTTCTCAAGCGATACTTGAGGGCTTTCCGCTATCATCCCTTCCAGCATAAGCTTTTTCTCTCCCGCAAAATTTCTGACATGTTCCCTCCCCGGGGGATCGCGGAGATAGAGATTCATGTCGAGGATGCCGAGAAGAAAAAGAGAAAGGAGCAGGGAGGGATAATAAAGACGGCCACCCTGTTGGCTGCGGGACAGGAGAAGCAAGATGAGCGCCGCGCCGAGGCAGACCTGAACCGGGAAGTCCTGAATCGTGAAATTACCGGCAAAAGCAATTCCTGCGATCAGCGCGATCAATAGAGGGAAGAACGGTCTTGGCATTGCACGATCACCGTGTCTTGTTTCAGGCAGGCAAAAAAAGCAAAGGACGCAAATGCATTTTGACGGAATCATAGAAACAAACCGCCGGGATGTCAACATCCGCTCTCCCGACGCGTTGCTCTCCCGATGGCAAAAGCCGCGCAGCGGTACAGTGGCGGGAGGCGGCAAGACCCCGCGGCCGTTTTTATCAACGCGGTTGACTTTTCAGGGGACTGAAAGTAACTTGTCAGAAAATCCCGAACAGGGGTGCGTATCCGTGAAAAAGGGCCCCCAAAAGCGTCTCGGAAGATAGAGGGGCCGATTTTCATAGCGATTGGACAATGATGGATAAATCCATGCATCCGGAAAACATGACATACAGTCTCCGCCGGCAGATGCTCGCGCGGATTTTCATCGTCACCTTCCTTTTGGGGATAGCCGCGTTCGTCGACATCAAGGAGATGGAGCCCCTGTCGGCGATATCGGCCTCCGCGCTGTTCAAGATCATCATCCTGACCTATGTCCTCTCGCTCCTCTACCTTCTCCTTTTGAAATACGTGCGGAACATTTCTTTGAACATCTACATCCAGAGTATATGCGACGTCTTTCTGATCACGGGCATGGTTTATGCCACGGGCGGCATCCGCAGCATCTATTCGGCCTTTTATCCGCTCGTCATCATCTCTTCGGTTGTCTTTCTCGGGAGAAGGGGAGGGCTTATCATCGCCTCCGTCGCCGGCATCTCTTACGGTCTTTTTGCCAACTTCGAGTTCTACGGGCTTATCCGTCCCATCTATTCGACTCCCGTATATGACCAGCTCCGGGAAACCGGCTATTTCATCACCAGGATATCCACCCATATCCTCTCCTTTTATTTCATCGCCTTTCTGACGAGCTTCGTCGTGGAGCGGGAGAAGAGGACCAGAACCCTTCTTGCCAAGAAGCAGAGCGACTTCGACCAACTCAACCTTCTGCATCGGAGCATCATCGAGTCGGTGGACACAGGCATCCTGACGGTCGATCTGGCCGGCAAGATCAAGTCCTTCAATCGCGCCGCCACCGAGATAACCGGAATCCCGTTCCGAAAGGTGGAGAACCGGAAACTGTCCGAAGTATTTTCGGCCTTTCCCGTTCTCCGGGGAGAACAGGACGCCGCCGGATCCAGACCGGCCGCAAAAAACCCCTTCGAAATACCCTTTTCCGCCGCAGACGGAAGGCGCCTGCTCCTGAGCTGTTCCTGCTCGCCTCTCCGGGATCACAAAAACCTCGAAATAGGAAACATCGTTATCTTCCAGGACCTGACCGAGATCAACGAAATGAGGGAATCCCTCGAGAAGAGTCGGAGACTTGCCTTCGTCGGCGAGGTAGCCGCCGGTCTCGCGCATGAGATTCGGAGTCCTCTTTCCTCCATCAGCGGCTCGATTCAGATGCTCCTGCAGGATCCCTACGCGAGGGAAACCAATGAGAAACTGATGCAGATCATCCTCCGGGGCAAAGACCAATTAGAGGCTTTTCTTAAAGATTTTCTCCTCATGGCGAGACCGGCCCCCGGCCTCCGGGAGGAGATCGACGTCGCCGGTACGATCACGGAGGTTGTGGAATCCCTGCGCTGCGTACAGGATTGGCATGACGCCATCGAGCCGGTCGTGCGTCTCCCTGACAAACCTCTGTCCATCCATGCCAACAGGACCGAAATCAGGCAGGTCATCTGGAATGTGATTCTCAACGCCGTTCAGGCGATGCCCGAAGGCGGGACGCTGACGGTTGAAGCGCGCCCCGCCAGGCTCCATGAAAGGGAGGGAGTCGAAATCCTGATCGCCGACACCGGCAACGGCATCGACGGGCGAACCCTGACCCGGATCTTCGAACCGTTTTATACGACCCGGGAGATGGGAACGGGCCTGGGGCTGGCGGTCGTCTACCGGATCGTGGAAGGATACGGAGGGGAAATCCGCATTCAAAGCGAGCCGGCGCAAGGAACTACCTGCCGGATATGGCTTCCCCGCCGGGGCGGCAATGCGGCGGGAAACGTTGCCGCTTGAAGCGTTATAGTTAATTTGTAATCCAGCAGGAAGGGAGAAACGAGATGGCCAGGATCCTCGTGGTGGATGACGATCAGGGAATGAGAGAATTTCTTGAGATCATGCTGACCCGGGAGGGATACAAGGTCGCGACCGCCGGCGACGGCGGCAAGGCCTTGAGTCTGTGCCGAAAGGAAAAGTTCGATCTGGTCATTACGGATCTCAAGATGCCCCGGATGGATGGAATCAGCTTCCTCCGGGGAATCAAGGATATTTCCCCGGAAACGATGGTCATCCTGATAACGGCCTACGCGTCCGGAGAAACTGCCGTAACCGCCATGAAGGAAGGGGCTTACGATTATATCGAAAAGGATTTTGCCATCGAAGACCTCAAAGGGATCATCCGTAACGCCCTTGCCCGGAAAGAGGAGAAGCAGGGCGATGTCCTTTTCCTCAAAAAGGTGGAGAATGCTGTACGTTTCGGAAAGATGATCGGCAACAGCCGGGAGATGCTCAAGGTCTATGCGACAATCAAGAAGGTCGCGGACACCCCGGCCAATGTTCTTATCTACGGCGAGAGCGGAACCGGCAAGGAACTGGTGGCGATGGCCGTTCATGAAAACAGCGCCCGGAAAGAGGCGCCTTTTATGGTCATCAACTGCGGGGGCATTCCGGAGAACCTCCTGGAAAGTGAACTTTTCGGCTACGCCAAGGGGGCCTTTACCGGGGCCTATTCCGACAAAGCCGGGCTTTTCGAGGTCGCCCACGGGGGAACCGTTTTTCTGGACGAGATTTCGGAGCTCCCCCCGCTCCTGCAGGTCAAGCTCCTGAGGGTCGTCCAGGAAAAGTCCTTTCGTCGCGTCGGCGGGGCGGACGATATCCGGGTCGACGTCCGCATTATCTCCGCCACGAACCGCAATCTAACTGATCATGTGAAGGCCGGGTTCTTCAGGGAAGACCTATATTACCGACTTAATGTGATCCCGATCCATCTGCCTCCCCTTAGGGAGCACAGGGAAGATATCCCGATCCTGACGAAGCATTTCATTGAGAAGTATTCGCGGGAATTCAATAAGGAGATAAAAATGATATCCGCCTATGCCCTGGAGCTGCTGATGCAGTATCCTTTTCCGGGCAATGTCCGGGAGCTGGAGAACATCATCGAACGGAGCATCGCCCTGGAGACCTCAAACATCATCCTTCCGGAAAATCTTGTCCTGTCCTCAGGCGTCGAACCCAAGGGTTGCTTCCCCATCCCCGAACTGCCGGACGCCGGGCTCAACCTCAACGAAGAATTGGCAAGAATCGAAAAGGGCCTGATCGAAAAGGCGCTCCAGAAGGCGGGCGGTTCCAAAACTAAGGCCGCGGAACTCCTTGGTATAACTGATGATTCCCTTTATTACCGGAGCGAGAAGTTAGGTATCCGCCCCCGATCGTGAAACTCGTTTTTCCCGCAAGAAGAACCGTAGTGCGCTGAAAGGCCTTGCATTTTTCACGGAGCAGCCAAATTTTTCGCTTGACATTTCAATAGCCGCTGTTTTATAGGCAACCACTACGGAGAATGGCAGATGGGCGAGTGGGAAATGAGAGATTTTCGTCCGGGCGGAATTAGCGGCTTTTTTGGCTTTTTTATCGGGGTCTGCCCGCCGCTCTTGTAACCCATTTCGGGTCAGCGGCCGTGGGCAGACCTAATCGTCGCCCACGGTTTTTTTGTGGAAGCCGTGGAATCATTTCACGGCTTTTTTGCTTTCTAAGGAGGGAAATGCAATGCGCAGCTTGAGCAGAATCATCCTTTTGACCGCGGCTGCCCTCGTTCTAACCTGGACGAATGCGGCGACGGCAAAACCGATCAAGGTCGGAGCGGCAATCAACCTGACAGGACCGGCGTCCACCTGGGGGCAGTTCCATGCCAAGGGACAGCAGGACTATTTCCGTTATGTCAATGAAACAAAAGGCGGCGTGGCCGGGCGCAAGATCGAAATGATCCTCGTCGACACCGCCTACAAGGTCCCCGAGGCGGTGGCCGCCGTAAGGAAATTCGCGGTTCAGGACGAGGTGGACATGATCGCCACCTGGAGCGCCGGCGAAGGAATGGCTGCCAAACCGGTCATCCAGCAATACAAGATCCCTACGATCAACTACTCCACGAGCTGGGAAATCCTGGAGCCGCCGATCGAATACATGTATCTCCCCTTCGGCAGCTACCGGCTGGATTGCGAAGCCGTCCTCGACTACATCCTCGCCATCCACAAAGGGAAAGAACCGCCCAAGGTCGGACTTTTGACCTACAACAACGCCTACGGCCGCTCCATCCATAAACCGAGCCAGGAGTATGCCGCGAAACAGAACATCAACATCGTCGCGATCGAGGAATTTCCTGCGAAAACGGTCGATCTGACCACGGAGCTTCTCCGTCTCCAGAAAAGCGGCGCCGAGTACGTATTCATGCAGATTCTACCAGCCGCGATCATTAGCGCTTTCCGCAGCGCGGACCGGATCGCTTACGATCCTCCGTTTCTGGGGACCTGGACCTCGACCGATCCCGACTTCTTCAAGATGGGGCAGGGGCTGATCCGGAACCGTCTCCGCATCCAGTTTCCGGGCGGCCTTCCTGTGGACAAGAACCCGGGGATAAAAATCATGCAGGATTTGTGGACTCGCTATAAAACCGTCGACAAATTCGACGCCTCCTACTGGGAAGGGGTCGTCGTGGGAATGATCATGGAGAGGGCGATGGTCCGCGCCCAGGAGAAATTCAAGGAGATCAACCGGGAAACCATCAACCGCGCGCTGGAGTCCTTCCAGAAGGAGGATTTCGGCGGCCTGGTACCCGCCGTGACATATACCCCCGCGGATCATGGGGCCTCCTTCCAAGCCCGGATCGTCCAGGTCAAGGAAGATGGCTCCTATATCCCCCTGACCAATTTCTACGTCCCCGGGAGGGAGAAGATAACCCTCCAGAAGTAGGGATTGACAGGGGACGCATCCCGCCAGCCTGAATTTTATGAAACGCGGGACAAAGGACGCGATAAATAGCCGGCCGGACCGCCGTGCAGGCGTTCCGCCCACAACAAGGGCGGGGCGCTTCGCAACGGCCCGGTCGGCGGGGTGCGGAAGGACCAGAGGAAGAGGATGAAGGCATTCCGGGGAAAACCGTCCATTTACGATAAGCGCGATGCGGACGGGAAGAAGGCCGAATTGGAGGTCCGGGGGGTTTCTCTCCATTTCGGCGGGGTCAAGGCCCTGGAAGATATCGATCTCTCGGCCAGGACCGGGGAACTGCTTGCAGTCATCGGGCCCAACGGCGCGGGGAAAACCAGCCTGCTCAACTGCATCACGGGATTCTACCGGCCGCAGAAAGGAAAGATCCTCTTCAACGGTCAGGAGATCACCCATCGCCACCCGCATGAACTCGTTCGGATCGGCATAGGCCGGACGTTTCAGAATATCGAGCTCTTCCCGGGGATGACCGTGCTTTCCAACCTGTTTTTAGCGCGCCACATCCACTGCCATTACGGGCTGACCCCGGCGTGCCTTTTTTCGCCGTCCGTCCGCAGGGAGGAGGTTCGC
Organism: Pseudomonadota bacterium; assembly: GCA_018827585.1. GTDB lineage: Bacteria > Desulfobacterota > Syntrophia > Syntrophales > UBA5619 > JAKAFS01. Next base: position 8,572 of record JAHJXP010000249.1, read on the forward strand.
CACCGGCGCATCCTGGAGGAGATCATCGACTTTCTCGAGATCCAGTCCCTCCGCGACAAGCCGGTGGGCGCCCTGCCGTACGGGATGATGAAACGGGTGGAGCTTGGGCGCGCCCTGGCCCTTGAGCCGGCGCTACTTGTCCTTGACGAACCTTTTGCGGGGATGAATCTCGAGGAGAAGGAGGACATGGTCCGTTTCCTCCTCGAACTGAACCGGGCCTGGGGGCAGACGATGATCCTCGTCGAACATGATATGTCGATCGTGATGAGCATCTCCCGCCGGATCGTCGTTCTGAATTTCGGCGAAAAACTGACCGAGGGGACCCCGGAGGAGATCGTCCGGCATCCGGAAGTAATCAAGGCATATCTTGGCGATGAGGATGCCGTCTGAGCGGGAGTTTTTAAACCCGCAGGCGCCCCCGCCCCGGGGGCGCGGCCTTTGATAAAGTCGGGATCTTGGCGGGGCCGCCAGGATCAGGGAAAGGAAAGGGATTTTTTGGACGCGGAGATAGAAAAACAGCTGCAACCATTCACCGGTACGCTGCCCCAGCTTCTGACAGCCCAGGCGGCGCGTTTCGGCGCGGCCGGGACGGCCATCCGGGAGAAGGCCTACGGGATCTGGCACGCCTATACCTGGCAGGACTATCTTCGTTATACGAGACATACCGCCCTCGGCCTGATCGCCCTCGGCTTCCGGCGCGGAGAAGCGGCAGGGCTGATCACCGACAATCATCCCGAATGGCTTTTTGCGGAGCTTGGCGCCCAGGCGGTGGGAGGCGTCACCATGAACCTCTTTACGTCGGCCGTGGCGGAAGAACTGTCGGTCTCGCTGAACCGCATCCGCGCCTCCATTGTCATCGTCCAGAACCAGGAACAGGCCGATAAGATGATCGCCGCCCGCGACAGGCTTGGCCACGTCCGCCGCGTCATCTATATCGACCCGACGGGGATGGGCTCCTACGTAAATGACCCCTGGCTGGTTTCCTTCCGCGATCTGCTCGCGAAGGGGGAAAAACTGGATGGCGACCGTCCCGAACTCTTTACCGGGGAGTTGAACCGGGGAAACCCCGAGGAAACGGCCATGATGATCCAGACCTCCGGAACTACCGGTCTGCCAAAACTGGCCATGCTGTCGCACCGGAACTTTACAGCCATCGGAGAAAGCTGGATCCGGACCGTCTCCATCCGGCCGGGGGAAAACTGGATTTCCATCTCGCCGCCGGCCTGGATAGTCGATCAGATGTGGGGCCTGGGCGTGGCGCTCCTGGGCGGGATGACGATGAACTTCCCCGAAACGCCCGAAACGGTAATGGAGGATTTCCGCGAGATCGGTCCCTCGCGGATCATCACCTCCTCCCGCTTCTGGGAGGAGATGGCCTCCCGGATCCGGGTCCGGATGTCGGATGCGGGCTGGTTGAAACGCCGGCTCTTCGCCGAGGGCGAACGCATCGGCCGGGCAGTCGTATCCCGTCAGATCCGCAAAGAACCCGTGCCGCTGCTCCTCGGAGGCCTGCATCGCCTCGCCTCGCTGATCGTCTACAGGCCCCTTCTGGACCGGATCGGCTGTGCGAACTTTTTGGGCGCCTATACGGGAGGGCATCCCATCAGTCCCGACGTGATCAGTTTTTTCCGGGCGATCGGCCTGAACCTGAAGCAGTGTTACGGGCTGACCGAAGCGGGGGGGATTTTCCAGATCCAGCCGGACGACGAGGTCAAGCCGGAGACGGTGGGAAAACCTCTGCCGGGCGTCGAGATCAGGATCGCCGAGGACCAGGAAGTCCTCGTTTCCAGCCGTTCGGTTTTTCAGGGATACTACCAGGATTATCAGACCACCGAGGCGGCATTTTCCCAGGGATGGCTGCGGACCGGCGATGCGGGATATCTTGACCGGGACGGCCATCTGCTGATCATCGGCCGCAAGGAGGAGATCATCCGCAACAAGAGCGGAGAGGCCTTTTCCCCCGATTTCACAGAAACCCGCCTCAAATTCAGCCCTTTCATCAAAGAGGCCGTCATCTTCGGCGAGGGGAGGCCCTGCCTGACCGCCCTGATCAACATCGATTTCGGCAATACCGGGAGCTGGGCGGAGGAAAGGATGATCCCCTATACGACCTACATGGACCTTTCCCAGCAGGCGGCCGTGGAGGAGCTGATCCTCACTGAGATCAGGCGGGTCAACGAACAATTGCCGGAGGTCATGAAAATCCACAAATTCATCCTGCTCTACAAGCTTCTGGACGCCGACGATGAGGAATTGACGCGGACGGGGAAGGTGCGCCGGCGTTTCGTATACGGCCTCTATCTCAAGCTCATCGAGGCGATGTACACCGGGGAAAAAGAGGTGCGGGTGAAGGGCAGCATCCGTTATCGCGACGGACAGATCGGGGAGATCGATACCCGCGTTCGCATCATCGAGGTTTTGTAAGGAGAGGGCAACCATGGATTTTTTCGTCCAGATTCTTGTCGGAGGACTGTCGATCGGTTTCCTGTACGGACTCTCGGCGATGGGATTTGTGATGATCTTCAAATCATCGAGCGTGCTTAACTTTGCCCACGGGGAACTCCTGGCGATCGGGGCCTATTTTTTCCTCGCCTTCGTGACCTGGGCGAAGCTGCCCATTCTCCTCTCCTTCCTGCTGGCGCTCGCCGCTTGCTTTCTGCTGGGGATCATTATCGAGCGGATATTGCTGCGGCCGCTCATCGGCGAGCCCCTGATCTTCGTCATCATGCTGACCGTCGGCTTGGCCGCGATGTTCAAGGGATTAATTCTTTTGCTCTGGGGCGGAAATCTCTTCACTTATCCCGATTTCCTGCCGAAGGCCCTTGGCGTCCAGTGGGGGATTGTCCGCATCCCGCCCGTTTACGGGGCGACCCTGATCATCGGGACCGTTTTTCTGGTCCTCTTCGGGCTGTTCTTTAAATTCTCCTCCCAGGGCATCTACATGCGCTCGGTAGCCGACAACCAGAGGGCCGCCCTGTCGCTCGGGGTCCATGTGAAGCGGGTGTTTGCCCTCTCCTGGGCCATCGCGGCGCTGGTCGCCGGGATGAGCGGCATAGTGCTGGGGATCATCAACGGGGTCAATGTCCACGATCTTTCCGCAATCGGCTTGAAGGTCTTTCCCGTCGTCATCCTTGGCGGGCTCGACAGCATCGGCGGCGCCATCATCGGCGGGATCATCATCGGCCTGCTGGAAAACTTCACCAGCGGGTACCTTTCGCCTTCGTTGCGCGACGTCGTCCCCTACGTCGTCCTGGTGCTGATTCTGCTGCTTAAACCTTACGGTCTGTTTGGACTGAAGGAGATTGAACGGGTCTGAGACATGAGAAAACTCCAGATGCATCCCTGCGGAAATTTCCGCGAACGGTACGAACAGGAAATCAAGGTCTTTTCGACCGATTTCGGACGCCTCTGGGCCGGCGTCGGCTTTGTGCTCCTGCTCGCCGTTGTTCCCCTGCTGGCAACCCCCTACACACTCTATATCGTCAACACGATCGGCATTGCCGCCATCGCCGTGATCGGCCTCAACATCCTGATCGGGTTCACCGGCCAGATCTCCCTCGGCCACGGCGCCTTCTTCGGGGTGGGCGCATACGCGGCGGCCATCTTGTCCACCGCGCTTGGGCTGCCGCTGATCGTCTCGGTCCCGGCCGCCGGCCTGATCACCGCCCTGATCGGCATGATCTTCGGGATCCCTTCCGGCCGCTTGAAGGGACTTTATCTAACGATCGCCACTCTGGCAGGCCAGTTCATCATCGAGTACGTCCTGATCCACTGGGAGTCCCTTACGCAGGGAACCATGGGGATCACGCTTCCGCCGGCCCGTCTTCTGGGCCTGCCCATCCGGGGCGACCTCGGTTTTTATTACCTCATTTTCGCCTCTCTTGCCGGGATGGGCTGGATCGCGGTCAATCTGGTCCGCACCCGCTACGGGCGGGCCTTCATCGCCATCCGGGACAACGACCGCGCCGCGGAGGGGATGGGGATCCCGATCTTCCGCTACAAGCTCCTCTCCTTCGGGATCAGTTCCTTCTACGCCGGTTTCGCCGGCGCTCTGTGGGCCTACTATATGGGGAGCATTACGGCGGAGCCCTTCAACCTCGGCCTTTCCGTGGAGTACATCGCCATGGTCATCATCGGCGGACTGGGGAGTATCTCCGGTTCGATTTTCGGCGCCGTTTTCATCACCCTACTCAACGAGGGTCTGCGCTTCATGACCGGCATCCTGATGAACTGGGGGTTCATCTCGCAGTCGGGGCTGAACATCGCCCCCCTGAGGGAATTCGTGTTCGGACTGGCCATCGTCCTGTTCATCCTCCTGGAGCCCCGTGGATTGGCGGAATTATGGCGGATCGTCCGTTCGAACTTCCGCCTCTGGCCGTTTTCTTATTGAAGGATTTTGTGTTATGGACCGGATGCTCCTGCAACTGAACAATGTTTCCGTTGTCTATTCCGATGTCATCCAGGTGCTCAAGGGGGTCTCGCTCTCCGTGGAAAATAACCGCATCGTCTCGCTTTTGGGAAGCAACGGGGCGGGAAAGACCACTACCCTCAAGGCGGTGTCCGGACTCCTGAAACCGGAAAACGGCAAGGTCACGGACGGGACGATCCTCTACCGGGGAAAAGAGATCCAGAACCAGTCGCCGGAAACGATCACCCGGCATGGGATCATCCAGGTCCTGGAGGGGCGTCAGCCGTTCAAGTACCTTACGATTGAGGAGAACCTCCGCGTCGGCACGGCAACAAGATGGGGGAAGCCCTACCGGCAGGACCTCGAAAAGGTCTATCATTACTTCCCCGCTCTCTGGGAGAGGCGCCGGGGGCTGGCCGGTTACTGCAGCGGCGGCGAGCTGCAGATGCTGGTCATGGGACGCGCCCTGATGGCCCATCCGGAGCTCCTGCTCCTCGACGAACCGTCCCTGGGGCTCGCGCCCCTGGTCGTCAAGGAAATCTTCCGGATCATCCGCCAGATCAACGAAGAGGAGGGGACGACGATCGTTCTCGTCGAACAGAACGCCAGGATGGCCCTTCAGATCGCCCATTACGGATATGTGATGGAGAACGGAAAGATCGTCATGGAGGGGTTGGCGGGCGATCTCTGCGCAAACCCGGATATTCGGGAGTTTTACCTCGGCTTGTCGGCGGCGGGAAACGTCAAATCCTATACGGAGGTCAAATCCTACCGCCGCCGGAAGCGGTGGCTGTAGACGCCTTGACAACGAACCCTTCAGCGGGTATAAGGATAACCCGTCGCTCCCCCCAACGGAACCCTGCCGGCGCATTTCGCGGCGGTCTTGTTTAACCGTAGGGGGAAAAATGATATCATTTGGGGGAAAACAAGACGGTAAACTGCACTTTTATCCGGACTCCTACCGAAGATCAGCTCCGGCAAATCGTTGCGCTGTACCGGGCGGAGGGATGGTGGAGTTCCTACGATGAAGGCAGACGGCAGCTGATCCGGCGGCTGATCTCGGGCAGTCACTGTTTCGTGGTTGCCGAAGAGGAGGGCCGCATCGTCGGGATAGGCAGGGCGATCAGCGACGGCGTCAGCGATGCCTATATCCAGGACATGGTGGTCCTCGGCGCCCGCAGGAAACAGGGAATCGGCAGGATGATCCTCGACACGATTCTGGCACGCCTTCGCGTCGACGGCCTCCGCTGGATCGGCCTCATCGCCGAACCGGGCTCCTGCAGTCTCTATCAACACGCCGGGTTTCGGGAGATGACCGCCTGGGCGCCAATGCTTCTGACCATCGAGGAAAAATGAACTTCAAACCGGTGGACGTATCCGATTATGAAATACTGAAGGCGTTCTTTAATGAACAACCATACAGCCTGAGCATCTATTCCCCGTCATCCATCATCGCCTGGAGCAGCCCGATACACAGAACCTTTTACGCAATAGCGGACGGGGCCCTTTTCATCGCCGGCGACAAAGAAAACCATCCGGAAGACCGGCATCTTATTCTTCCCGTTTCTCCAAAGGCGCACTTTTCGCCCTCCGAACTGCACCGTTTGGCCCGGCGGCTCGGATTCGACCGCTACTGGTATGCGCCGGAGGATTATCTGGAAACGCTGGACCGTTCGGAACTCGATGCTTTCTTTGCCGTAGAGGAGCAGAGGGAATTCGACGATTACGTATATCTTACGGAAGACCTGATCCACCTCCGGGGAAACAAATTCTCAAAAAAGCGGAATCTCCTCCATCAGTTTACCCGGGAATACCTGCGCAAGGACCGCGTGGAGGTGGAGGTCATCCGTCCGGAACATATTGAAGGCTGTCTGAATTTTCTGGAGATCTGGTGTGAGCGGCACAAATGCGACGTGGACCGGGAAAGCAGCCTGGCCTGTGAAAAAAACGCCCTGATCATCACCCTCAACAATATGGAGCGGCTTGAATCAAAGGGGATTCTGATCCGGATCGACGGCGAGGTATCCGCTTTCGGGATCGGTTCGCGGCTAAACAGGACGACCGCGGCGCTCAATTTCGAAAAGGCATTTTCCGAAATCAAGGGCCTCTATCAATTCCTCGACAACGAATGCGCGAAAAGGCTATTTAGTAAATCCCGGTATATCAACAAAGAGAGCGATATGAACATTCCCAATCTGGCGGAATCGAAACAGTCCTACAACCCCGTTTTCCGCATCAAGTCGTACCACCTTATCCTGCGCTGAATACGGGCGTTTGGATCGCCTATGCGCTCAGCCCGCCGAAGGGGGATGGCGCGTTTGGAAGGGCCGCATCCCTCATCTTCAGTTGGATATCCGCCGAACCGTTCCAGTAATTGATCTGCGGCGTGAAGACAATATCCAGAAGAGCAGTGGAGATATCCGGCAGGAACTCACCTTTGCTGAACCAAATGGAATTCCGGGACACACCGTCGGAGCTAACCCGCATTTTGAGGTGGTTGTTCCCGACAACGGTCGGGGAAGCGACGCTGACGTTTCTGACGCAGAGAACCGGTTCAGGATTCCTGCTTCCGAAGGGAGCCAGGCGGTCAAACTGCGACAGGAGCTCGTCGTTGATATCCGTCAGGCTGCAATGCGAATCGATGGTCGTACAGAGGGTGAAATCTGTCTCTGCATTCTCCTGGATCACCTCTCTGAGCAGAGACGAAAATCGCTCGATATCCTCCTCGCGGATGGAAATGCCCGCGGCGTAGCGGTGGCCGCCGTAGGAGAGAAGAAGCGATTCGCAACGTTTCAGGCCCTGATAAATATTGAAATCAGCGGCGCTCCGTCCCGACCCCTTGCCGATCCCGTCCTTCAGGCTGATCAGGATGGCCGGCCGGCCGAAACGGTCAACCAGCCTCGAGGCAACGATGCCGATGACACCGGGGTGCCACCGGGGAGAGGCAAAGACCAAAGGCCCGATCTTCCCGGGCTCGAACTGTTCGCCGATCTGCTCCAAAACCTCGCTGAAAATCACCTTCTCCATTGCCTGGCGTTTACGGTTGAACCCGTCCAATTTTTTTGCCAATTCTTCCGCTTCAACCCTGTTTTCCGTCAGCAGGAGCTCAACGGCCTCTCTTGCCGAGGCAATCCGTCCGGCCGCGTTGATCCTGGGGATCAGGCTGAAGGACGCCCTGCCGGAATCTATCGCCTGGTGTTCGATCCCGGAAACCTGCTTGAGCGCGTTCAGGCCGACCCTCTTGCCCTCGGTAATCAGTTCCAGCCCTATTTTGGCAAAGATGCGATTCTCATCGCTGAGCGGCGCGATGTCGCCTATGGTCCCGAGCGCCACCAGATCCAGGTATTCCTTCAGATTGGGATAGGTGTCATCCTTCCAAAATCCTTCCCGCCTGAGGACCCCGCGCAAGGCGATCAGGAAGTTGAACACGATGCCGACGGCGGCCAGATGTTTGAATGGAAACCGGCAATCGGGGCGATGGGGATTTACGATCGCCACCGCTTCCGGAAGGGTGTCCGAGAGTTCATGGTGGTCCAGGATGATGGTGTCCATGCCGAGTCGTCGCGCATAGGCTATCGAGTCATGGTCGGATATGCCGCAATCCACGGTGATGATCAGGCCGACCCCCTCGGATTTCAGTCTTTCCACCGCTTCGCGGTTCAGGCCGTAACCCTCCCTGATGCGGTCGGGGATATAGTAGTCGACCCTCTGATGGATCAGCCGGAGAAATCGGAGGAGGACCACGACGGAGGTGATGCCGTCCGCGTCGTAATCGCCATAGACGACTACCTTTTCCTGATTGCCGACGGCCCGGATCAGGCGCTCCACCGCCTTTTTCATATCCTGCATAAGAAAGGGATTGTGGAGATCGCGAAGGGAAGGGGAGAGATACCGGCGGGCCTCGTCGTGATCGGCGATGTCGCGACTCATGAGAATCCGGGAGACAATCTGGCTCAAGCCCAGCTCCCTCATCAGCAGATCCTGAATTGCACTGTTGCCCTCCCGCAGACGCCAGCGGGTCGTAGGCAGTCTTCCTGCCGACATCGCCTTTTCCTTGTTTGACAACTTCGTAAAAACCCCGGATGCTTCGTTAAACTTCATTCTTCCCCTGCTTTGGCAGGGGCAATCTTATTGCTGCGTACGCGACTGTACGCTTCATTTCCCTTCGACCCTGACGCGAGTTGATCATATCAAGGCGGCCCTTTATGTCAAGGAGAGATTTCCCTCTCTCTTTTCCCCTCTTTTGATCTTGATATTTCCGCGGCGCCGTGATAGTCAGCAGCCAGCGCGGGACGCCTTGTTCGTCCGGGGCAAATCACCATTTTTAATGACAGTTTGTGATAATGAGGCAAGAAAGCACCTTTTACGAGTTCTTTACGATTGGAGGCCTGATGAAAAGATTTCTATTGCTCGCCGTTCTGATCGTCGTCGCGCCTTTTCTGCTGGGGATGGGCTCTCTTCAGGGACCGGCTTCTCCCGAAAAGATCCCCGTACCGGTAAAGAAATATACCGCGACCGTCCTGGATCAGATGGATGTCGTCGCCCAGTGCAGCGACGTCAGCATCGAAGGGGAGACCTTCCTGGAAGGGAAGCGCGGGGAAGGGAACTACACCATCTCCTTTGACAACATCGCGCAGGTGCTCTTCCGCCTTCAGGAGGGAAAATTAATAGGTATCGTGATGCTGCGCGGTGGGGAGTCTTCCGAACTGACGCTGACCAAGAATCAGAAACTGTACGGCCGGACCAGGTACGGCACCTTCCAAATCACACTGTCGGATCTAAAAAAGCTGGTGATCGAGGCCGCGTCCTCCCAGAAGTAAGACAAAATAACAAGGGCCGGGACAGCACGATGCCGTCCCGGCCCTTCATCTCCCTGCCGGAATCCCCTTCACACCGCTTTTTTGAGAAAACCTGAACGGATGCAACGGGTGCAGGCCTTCACGCGCTTGATCGCCCCCGTCTTGCCGTCGATGCAGCGGATCTTCTGAAGATTGGGGTACCATATCTTTGTGCTTTTGTTGTTGGCATGGCTGACCTTATGACCGATGAACGGTTTTTTGCCGCATACCTCGCAGATTCTCGACATACCCAAGCTCCTCTCTGAAATGCTGACGGTTACTAAACCAAATCTTGTCCGAATGCAAGCATTTTTTAAACATGACGACTTCGCAAAAAGTCCGGATGCTGCGTTGCGCTTCACCCTTCGTCATTGCGGCGTACGCTAAAGTACGCCTCATTCCTCAGGGTTCGCGCGCCTTGCCTGCGAACTTTTTGCCTTCATCAAAATCTACTTTGTGTTTCTTCAGATTTTCTCTTGCCTTGACCTCATCCCATCCAAATGTGAGCTTCATTCGATCCTTCCATAAATTATTTTTCTTGTCATTTCAATGCATAACGGGCTGGTAAGCGGCGACGGTGCTTTTCCGCCGTCCGCTTGACTGCCGTGTTATGCCTCTGACAGCGAAGGCTCAAACATGAATCGCCTGCGCCAC
>JAHJXP010000250.1 GCA_018827585.1 Pseudomonadota bacterium
CCCCGGCAATCTCGGCGGAGATCAGCCCGTTGAGGCGCCAGTCCACCAGACCGCAATACCCCCTCGGCGGTCTCTCATCGGAGAAGAATCCGAGAAGCAGGGTGTCAAGGTCCAACGTATCCGGCGACGCTGTGGTTATCTTGATGATCATCCTTATTCCGAAGCTTTCCGTACAGGGCGTCCAGAATGCCGTTGATAAATGCCCCCGAATTTTCGGAACCGTAAACCTTCCCGAGGTCGATGGCCTCGTTGAGCGTGACCTTCGGCGGGATATCGTGGCAGAAAAGAAATTCGTAAACTGCCATCCGCAGGATGCTCCTGTCCACGCGGGACATTCTCGCGATGGTCCAGTTTTCGGAACTGTCGCTGATCAAGCGGTCTATCCTCTCCCTGTTGTTCCAGGCGCCTTCGATCAGCAGGGAAGAGAATTTCCTGGCCTCTTCCGGCGCTTCAAAGCTTGCCCAGAATAGCTCGATGGCCTCCGTGAGGGCGATATTCTGAACGTCAAGCGCATAAAGAACCTGGAGGGTGACTTCTCTTGCCTTCCGCCTCTGGTGCATGCATCCCTCGAATTTGGATTGGCCGGTAAGGGAGTTGGATTACGCCCGGCACTATTACAGTTTCTTGAAAAGATCAACCATCTCGATGGCCGACATGGCGGCGTCCCAGCCCTTGTTCCCCGCCTTGGCGCCCGCCCGTTCGATCGCCTGCTCGATGGTGTCCGTCGTCAGGACGCCGAAGGCCACCGGCACTTCGGTCTCCAGTCCCACGCCGGCTATCCCCTTGGAGACCTCGGCGCTGATGTACTCAAAGTGCGGCGTTGCGCCCCGGATCACGGCGCCCAGGCAGATCACGGCGTCGAAGCGCCCGCTCTTGGCCAGCTTCTTGGCTGCCAGCGGCAGTTCGAAGGCGCCGGGGACCCGGACGATCAGGATCTCTTTTTCATCGGCACCGGCCCGAGTCAGTGCGTCTACGGCCCCATCGATCAGCCGGCCGCTGATGAAGTCGTTGAAGCGGCTGGCCACGATCCCGAACCTCATCCCCTTGGCGATGATTTTTCCCTCGATGATTTTTGGCATTGCCCGTTCTCCTTTCCCGACGGCTTCGTAAAAAGCCCGGATGCTGCGTTGCGCTTCACCCTTCGTCGTTGCGGCGTACGCCAAAGTACGCCTCACTCCTCTGGGTTCGCGCGCCTTGCCTGCGGCCTTTTTACAAAGCCGTCATTGTTAGACCTTCAAGATGTGTCCCATCTTTTGCCTTTTCGTCTGGAGGTACTGGATGTTGTTCTTGTTCGGCCGGATCTCGATCGGGACGCGCTCGGTAATGGTCAGGCCATATCCCTCGAGGCCGACGATCTTCTTGGGGTTGTTCGTCATCAGGCGCATCTTCCTGACCCCGATGTCGGCCAGGATCTGGGCGCCGATCCCGTAATCCCGCAGATCCTCCTTGAAACCGAGGGCGATGTTCGCCTCCACGGTGTCCTTGCCCTGCTCCTGGAGCTCATAGGCCTTGATCTTGTTGACGAGGCCGATCCCGCGGCCCTCCTGATGCATATAGACGATCACCCCGCGGCCGGCCTCCTCCACCATCCTCATGGCCGTGTGGATCTGGTCGCCGCAGTCGCAACGCTCGGAGCCGAAGACGTCTCCCGTCAGGCATTCCGAATGGACGCGGACCAGGATCTCGTCCTCCGGCGAGATGTCGCCCTTGATGAGGGCCAGGTGCTTCATCTCGTCGACGTCGTTCTCATAGATGATCAGCTTGAATTTGCCGCCGTACTGCGTCGGGATCGTCGCGGTCGCCACCCGGCGGATCAGGGACTCGTGCTGCATCCGGAAATCGATCAGATCGGCGATCGTGACGATCTTGAGTCCGTGTTCCTTTGCAAAGATCTCCAGGTCCGGCATACGGGCCATCGTCCCGTTGTCATTCATGATTTCGCAGATGACCCCCGCGGATTTCAGGCCGGAGAGGCGGGCCAGATCGACGGAACCTTCCGTCTGACCGGTCCTCACAAGGACCCCGCCCTTCTTGGCGCGGATGGGAAAGATGTGCCCGGGGCTGACGAGGTCCTCCGGCTTCGCGCCGTCGGTCACGGCGGCCATGATCGTCGTTGCCCGGTCCGCCGCCGAGATCCCCGTGGTGACCCCATGTTTTGCCTCAACGGAGACAGTAAAGGCAGTCCCAAAGCGCGAGAGGTTGTCCCTGACCATCGGCAGAAGGCGGAGATTGTCCGCATGCTCTTCGGTCAAGGTGAGACAGATCAGGCCCCGGCCGTAGCGGGCCATGAAGTTGACCGCCTCCGGCGTGACAAACTGGGCCGCCATGCAGAGGTCTCCCTCGTTTTCCCGGTCCTCGTCATCGACGAGGATGACCATCCTGCCGTTTTTGATATCGGCGATGGCTTCCTTGATGCTGCTGACGCTCATTCTGTCTCCTTGCCGGCCCCCGGCGGTCCTGCCGCCGAACGTCAAAAAATCTCCAAATCGTCCCTACACAAAGACTGCTTTCCGCTTCAAAACCCCGCTCACTTTATGAACCCGTACCGTGCGAGCTTGTCCAGATCGACCCCTCCGGCGGAAACCGCCTTGCCCGCCCCGGTGTTTTCCGTTTCCTTCCCGGCGAAAATCAGTTTTTCCAGATGCCGGGCCAGGATGTCCGTTTCGATGTTCACGGCATCGGACGCCTTCTTGAATCCCAGCGTCGTTTCCGCCGCCGTATAAGAGATAATATTAACATAAAACCTGTTTTTTTCACAGCGATTCACGGTCAGGCTGATTCCGTCCACCGCGATCGAACCTTTGGCGACGATATACCGGTCGAGTTGCGGATCGATCTCGAAGCCGAAAACGACGGATCCCGAACGGGGGGTCTTCTCCAGGATCTTCCCCACACAGTCCACATGGCCCAGGACGATGTGTCCCCCGAGGCGGCCCCCGACGCGCAGGGCCGGTTCCAGGTTGACGCGGTCGCCCGCCGTTGCGGTCTTGAGCGTCGTCCGGGAAAGGGTTTCCGCCGAGACGTCCGCCTGGAAAGCGCCGCCGGCCTTTTGGGTCACGGTCAGACATACTCCGCTGACGGCGATGCTGTCGCCGATCCGGACTTCCCCCAGATCAAGGGAGGTATCGATCTCCAGCAGGGCGTCCTCCCCCCGGCGCGTCAGGCGCCGGACAATTCCCATTGCGGCAACGATTCCCGTGAACACCTTTCACCTCTCCTGATTCCCGCCCTCCCCATCCTTCCTGGCATGGAGGAGGTCTTTCAATTCCTCCAAGAAGTCGCTTACATCCCTGAACTGTCGGTAAACCGACGCGAAGCGGACGTAGGCGACGCCGTCGAGGGCCTGGAGCTCCTGCATGATCTTTTCCCCGATCGCCGAGGTGGGGATCTCCTTCCCCTGGAATTCCTGGCAGGCGCGCTCGACGTTGTCCACCAGGGCTTCGATGGCGTCCGTGCTGATGGGGCGTTTCTCGCAGGCCTTCTTGATCCCGGCGCGGATCTTCGTCCGGTCGAAGGGTTCCCGGCGGCCGTCCTTCTTGACGACCGTCGGCAGGACCTCTTCGACGAATTCATATGTGGTGAAGCGCTTGCCGCAGCCCAGACACTCCCTCCTCCGCCGGATCGCATCGCCGTCCTTGCTGAGCCGGGAGTCGATCACCTTGTTTTCACCGTGGGCGCAGAAGGGACATTTCATCGCCTGTTTACCTCGATCCCCGCCTCCGCCAGCATCTCTTCGGCAAGAGGGTCGCGGTACTCCCCCCCGACCACGATCCGGACGATGCCGGCGTTGACGATCATCTTGGCGCAGATGATGCAAGGGCGGTTCGTGCAGTAGAGGGTAGCCCCCTTCACGCTGACGCCGTGCAGCGCCGCCTGGATAATCGCGTTCTGCTCGGCGTGCAGCCCCCGGCAGAGCTCATGGCGTTCTCCGGAGGGGATGCGGTTCTGCTCCCTGAGGCAGCCGATCTCCATGCAGTGGCGGAGACCCGAAGGGGCGCCGTTGTAACCTGTGGAAAGGATCCTCCGGTCGCGGACCAGCGCGGCGCCGACGCTGCGCCGCCGGCAGGTGGCGCGTTTGGCCACGAGCCCGACGATATCCAGGAAATAATCGTCCCAGCCGGGCCGTTCGAACCCCTCGCCGCCGCTCATCCGTTCTTCCTGTCGGTTTTCTTCCATCCCTCGGCGCTCCACGGGAAAATTTCTACAGGTCGTCTACCTGTTTTCGCGGATCCTCTCCGGGTAGAGGGGGAATCGGTCGCAAAGGGATTTGACCTCTTCCCGGATCCCCGCCAGACGATGTTCGTCATGGATATGCATGAGCACGTCAGTGATAAAACCGGCGATCAGCTTGATCTCAGCCTCTTTCATCCCGCGCGTGGTTACGGCAGGCGTGCCGATGCGGATGCCGCTGGTCACCTGTGAGCCCTTCGTATCGAAGGGGATCTGGTTCTTGTTAATCGTGATGCCCGTCCTGTCCAAGGTCTCCTGGGCCTCCTTACCCGTGATGCCCAGAGCGGTCAGGTCGATGAGCAGCATATGGTTGTCCGTGCCGCCGGAAACGAGCCGGAAGCCGGCCTTGAGCAGCTCGTCCGCGAGGGTCTTGGCGTTCTTTACGATCTGGGCCTGGTAACTCCGGAAATCGTCGGTGAGGGCCTCCTTGAGCGCCACCGCCTTGGCGGCGATGATATGCATGAGGGGGCCGCCCTGCATCCCCGGGAAAATCTTTGCATCCAGGGCAGGACCAAATTCCTGTTTGCACATGATGAGCCCTCCGCGCGGACCCCGCAGGGTCTTGTGGGTGGTCATCGTTACGAATTCGCAGTTGGGGACGGGTGACGGATGGAGACCCGCGGCGATGAGGCCGCCGATATGGGCGATGTCCGCCAGGACCAGCGCCCCGACCTGGTCGGCGATGGTCCTGAACTTCTCGTAGTCGATCCTCCGGGGGTAGGAGCTGGCCCCCGCGACGATGATCTTAGGCCGGTGCCTCTTCGCGAGGGATTCCACCTCGTCGAAATCGATGGTCTCGGTCTTGCGGTCCACCCCGTAAAATACCCCGCGATAGAACCGCCCCGAGAAGCTGGCGGGGCTGCCGTGGGAGAGATGGCCCCCGTGGGAGAGGTTCATCCCCAGGATCGTATCCCCCGGTTCGAGGACAGTGAAATAGACGGCCATGTTGGCCTGCACACCCGCATGCGGCTGGACGTTCACATGTTCCGCTCCGAAGAGTATCTTGCTCCTTTCGATGGCCAGCCGCTCCACGACGTCGACGTATTCGCACCCCCCGTAGTAGCGGCTGCTCGGATAGCCCTCGGCGTACTTGTTGGTCATGACGCTGCCCTGGGCCTCCAGGACGGCCTCGCTGACGAAGTTCTCCGAGGCGATCATCTCAAGTTTCCCGGCCTGTCTCCTTGTTTCCATGAGGATCGCTTCTGCGACCTCCGGGTCGGCCTGCATTAAATAGGACATGAATGCCGTTTCCTTTCAATTTCCATTATCTTATCGAGACGCTGCTGGTGTCGCTCCCCCTCGAACGGGGTGTCCAGCCACGTGCGGGCGATCGCGCGGGCCGTCTCCGGATCCGTTTTCCTCCCGGCAAGAACCAGGATATTGGCGTCGTTGTGCATCCGGCTGAGGCGCGCCGTCTCCTCGTCGCGGCAGAGGGCCGCCCTGACGCCGGGGAAACGGTTGGCGACGATCGACATCCCCACGCCGGAGCCGCAGATGAGGATCCCCCTCGGGAAAATGCCCGCGGCGACCGCTCCGGCCACCTTTGCCGCGAAGTCGGGATAGTCCACGGCCTGTTCGTTGTCCGTGCCCGCGTCCGTCACGGCAAGCCCCATCTCGACAAGGAAGGGCTTGAGGGTCTCCTTGAGGCGGTAGCCGGCATGATCCGCGCCGATGATGATCTTTTCTTTCTTCATCATACGTCATTCCTCGAATTTCTTGAATATCAGCACGGCGTTCACACCGCCGAACCCGAAGGTGTTGGACATGGCGGTGCGGATTTCCCTTTTTCTCGCCCGGTGGGGGACGTAGTCCAGATCGCAGGCGGGATCCGGGTGGTCCAGATTGATCGTCGGGGGGAGCATCCCCGCGCCGATCGCCTTGAGGGCCAGGATCGCCTCGATGCCGCCGGTCGCGCCAAGGAGATGGCCGGTCATCGATTTGGTCGAACTGACGGCAAGCCTCCCGGCGTGTTCCCCGAAGACCGCTTTGATCGCCTCCGTCTCGTAGGCGTCGTTTAATATCGTTGAGGTCCCGTGGGCGTTGATGTAGTCGATCTCCGAGGCGTCCATCCCCGCATCGCGCAGGGCGGCCCTCATGCACCGGGCGGCCCCTTCATGACCGGCCGGCGGGGCCGCCATGTGAAAGGCGTCGCTCGTGACACCGTAGCCGACAAGTTCTCCGTAGATCCGGGCGCCCCTCTCGAGGGCGCGGGGGAGGCATTCCAGGACGACAAGACCGCTGCCCTCGCTGATGACGAAGCCGTCGCGGTCGCGGTCGAAGGGTCGGCTTGCCTTTTGGGGTTCTTCGTTGCGCGTGGAGATCGCCTGCATGGCGTTAAACCCGGCGACGCACAGCGAAGTCACCGCCGCCTCCGCCCCGCCGGCGATCATGATGTCGGCATATCCTCCGGCAATGAGGCGGGCGGAATCCCCGATGGAGCAGGTGCTCGAAGCGCAGGCCGTGACGCTGCAGTTGATCGGTCCCTTCGCCCCGAAGCGGATCGAGACATGGCCGGCGGCGAGATTGGCCAGGACCGCCGGGACGGTGAAGGGTGACATCTTCCTGGGTCCTCCCGAAAGGACCGCTTCCTTTTCCTTCTCGATGGTGGCCAGTCCCCCGATGGCCGAGCCGACGATCACGCCGGTTCTTTCGGCTTCTGCCGCTCCGATCGTCAGGCCGGAATCGGCCATGGCCATCTCGGCGGAGGACAGGGCGTAGATGATAAAGTCATCCATGCGGCGCTGCTCCTTTCTGTTGACGTACAGAAGGGGGTCAAAGCCCTTCAGCTCGCCGGCGATCTTCGTCTCGAAGACCGCGCAGTCGAAGCGGGTGATCCTGCCGATGCCGGAAGAACCCCGGCAGATCCCTTCCCAGGTCTCCGCGACGGTATTGCCGAGCGGCGTAACGGCGCCCATGCCCGTGATTACTACCCTTCTTTTCAACTAACTATCCCTCCTTGAGCGACTCGCTGGGGCGCCCGCCGTAACGGAAACGGCTGCTCCGGGCGGTGCGCCTCCGGTCGCTATTCATGCCAGGCGACGCCTTTGCTTATTATATAATCGAACACATCCTTGATGGTGCGGATCTTTTCAATCTCGTTGTCAGGGATCCGGACGTTGAAAGTTTCTTCCATCTCCATGATCAATTCGACGAGATCGAGGGAATCGGCACCCAGGTCGTCGATGAACGAGGCTTCGGGAACGCACTCCTCCCGCGTGACGTCCAGCTGCTCCATGATAATGCCGATGACCTTTTCTTCCAGTGTCATGAAATTTCCTCCTTGCAGAATATCCCCTGCCCCGGCAGGGGGGGTGAACTCTCTTTCCCGGCCTCAGATGTAAAGACCGCCGTTGACGCGCAGGACCTGTCCCGTGATGTAGCCGGCCTCCTCCGAGGCCAGAAACGCGACCGCTGCGGCAACCTCATCCGTCCGGCCCGTTCGGCCGAGAGGGATATGCTTGAGGACCTCCTCCAGGCCCTTTTCCGAGAGGGAGGCGGTCATTTCCGTAGCGATCAGTCCCGGAGATACGGCGTTGACGCAGATGTTGCGGGCTGCCAGCTCGCGGGCGAGCGATTTCGTCAGGCCCAGGACGCCGGCCTTGGCGGCGCCGTAAGCCGATTGCCCGGCGTTGCCGGCTTCCGCCACGACCGAGGCGATATTGATGATCCGCCCCCAGCGCTGCTTGATCATCTGCCGGGCGGCGGCGCGGCAGCAGTTGAACGTCCCTTTGAGGTTCGTGCCGATCAGCCGGTCCCAGTCTTCCTCCCGCGCCCGGACGATCAGTCCGTCCGCCGTCGCTCCCGCATTGTTCACGAGGATGTCCAGACGGCCCCGGGCGGCGACGATCGCGCTTACCGCCTCCTGCGTTTCGCCGAAAACGGCGACGTCGAAGCGGCGGATCTCACCGTCGCCTCCCGCCGTCCGGATGAGGCGCAGCGTCTCTTCGGCGGCCGCATCGTTGCGGACGTAATTGACGACCGCATATGCGCCCGCCTGGGCCAGCCGCAAGGAAACGGCCCGGCCGATGCCGCGGGAACCGCCGGTGATCAGTGCTGTTTTCCCCTGCATGGGTTCGCCTTTCCTCTCAGCCGTCCAATGCCGTCAGAGTCTTTTCCAACGAGGCGCCGTCCTCGACGTTCAAGAAGCGCAGCCGCGGGTCGATCCGCTTGACCAGCCCGGTAAGCGTCTTTTTGGGGCCGAGTTCCACAATCGTGTCGACGCCCATAGCGGCCATTCTCTCGATCGTCTCCCGCCAGCGGACGGGGGAAGTGATCTGCCGGACCAGCAGCTCCGCCGTCCGTTCCGGGGAGTGGAGAAGGCTGGGGTCACAGTTGGGAATCACGGGGACCGTACAGTCCCGGAATGAGATCTGCCTAAGGGCGGCTTCAAGCCGTTTAGCGGCCCCCTGCAGCAGGCGGCAGTGGCAGGGAACGCTGATCGGAAGCCGGATGGCCTTGCCTTTTTCCCTCTTCCCGGCGGCCGCAATCACCTCCGCGACGGCGTGCGCATGACCGGAGACGACGGTCTGGCCGGGGGCGTTGTCGCCGGACAGGGCGACGCAATGATCATCGCCGTCAAACTCCAGGCACAGCTCCTCCACTTCTTCCCTGGTCAGGCCAAGGACGGCCGCCATGGCGCCTTCACCCACGGAAACCGCCTCCTGGTGATACTCCGCCCTCCGGTGAACAAGGGAGAGGACATCGCCGAGACTGGCGGCGCCGGCCGCATGCAGGGCGGCGTATTCCCCGAGGCTGTGTCCGGCCATGACGAGGGGCGTAGCGGCCGACCGCCCGGAAAAGACCCGCCACGCCGCCAGATCCGCCGCAAGGACGGCAATCTGCGTGTTGATCGTCAGATCGAGGACTTCGCGGGGGGCCTCAAAGCACAGAGAGGCCATATCCCGGCCCAGGATCTCCCCGGCGTCGGTGAAAAGGTCCCTGACGCTCTGATAGTTCCGGTAAAGGTCCTGAGCCATGCCGGGGTGCTGCGAGCCCTGTCCCGGAAAGACAAGACCGAATCTGCCCATGGGTGTTCTCCGTCAAGCCCTTCAGGAGGCCTTTTCGAGCGGGATGACTTCCCTTCCCTTATAGGAGCCGCAGTTGGGGCAGACGTGGTGGGGCAGTTTCGGCTCATGGCATTTCGGGCACGCGGAGGCCAGGACGGGTCTCAGGAAATCGTGGGCCCTTCTCATGTTCTTTCGGGACTTGGAATGTCTTTTTATTGGATTTGGCATGATTTATCACTCCTCTTTTAAGTTAAATCTTGAACTTCTTGAGCGCCGCGAGCCGCTCATCGAATCCTCCGGCCTCGCAGCCGCAGCTTGCCGTGTTCAGATTGATACCGCAATGGGGACACAGCCCCCGGCAGGAATCCGCGCACAGCGGCTTGATCGGGATCTGCAACACGATCTGTTCAAAGACGACCATCTCCAGATCGATGGAATCCTCTTTGTAGTATGCAAATTCAAGATCATCGGCGCTCAGTTCGCACTCCTCCCCCGGATGGAGGGGAAGAGGGACGAACGTATATTTGAACGAGGATTCAACCGGCAGCCGGACCGGCTCCAGGCAGCGGCAGCAGCGCATATCCAGCGTGGTCGAAACGGTTCCCTGGATGAAAACGGTCTCGTTCATCCTCCAGGCGGCGCAGGACACAGTAATCCGGTCCGGGACGGAACCGCACGACACGGGTTCGGGAAGGCGCCCCCGGAACCACTCTCCATCCTTTTCAAACTCGATGTTGGTTCCCCCCTCGGGGATATTGCTGACGATGAGCCTCAATAAATCACCTCTTTCCCGATGCGGAAAAAGGCCAATCCCCGCTACGGTGAGCCACGAAATAAAGGGTTGAAGCTAATTATAAACGGTCCGAATTGTCAAGGATAATTTGCAGCCCGCGGAAATTCTTCCGGGGCCGCCCCGTTGTCCGCGCCGCCGACACCGCAAACTGGGGTTGAGGGACCGGGCGCCTGGGGGGACCGCCGAAATCCGCCTTGACAAAAGGCCGGATGAAGTCCTATATGGCGTACAATTCCCGATGACAAGAAGACGGTTTCAGCGTAGCGGTTCTTAGGGCAGGAAGGGAAAAATCAACGGGCGGGTGAAGATGACGTATAAAAAGGTGAGGACCCGTTTTGCCCCGTCGCCGACGGGATTTCTCCATATCGGCGGCGCCAGGACGGCCCTGTTCAACTGGCTCTATACACGGCGGCACGAAGGCACTTTTGTCCTGCGAATCGAGGATACGGACCAGGCGCGCTCGACGGAGGAATCCACGCGGGCCATCCTGGACGCCATGACCTGGCTTGGCCTGAACTGGGACGAGGGCCCGTATTTCCAGGCCGAGAGGGTGAATATCCACCGGGTGATGGTGCAGAAACTCATCGACGAGGGGAAGGCCTACTACTGCATCTGCACCCCGGAGGAGCTGGAGGCGAAGCGGAAGAAGGCGCTCGCCGAGGGGCGGAAGCCGAAATACGACGGGACCTGCCGCAACAGGGGATTGGCCCGCTCGCCCGGTTCGGTGGTGAGATTCCGCTGCCCCGAGGTGGGGATGACCATCGTGCGCGACCTGATCAAGGGAAACATCTCCTTCAACAACGAGGAACTCGACGATCTGATCATCGAGCGGGCCGACGGCTATCCGACGTACAATTTCGCGGTGGTCGTCGACGACGCCCAGATGGGGATCACCCACGTCATCCGCGGCGACGACCATGTGAACAACACGCCGAAACAGATCCGGATCTATGAGGCGCTGGGCTGCGAGACCCCCCTGTTCGGCCATGTTCCGATGATTCTGGGTTCCGACAAGGCGAGATTGAGCAAGCGCCACGGCGCCACGTCGGTGATGGCCTACCAGGAGATGGGGTATCTTCCCGAGGCCCTGGTTAATTACCTGGTCCGTCTCGGCTGGTCCCACGGCGACCAGGAGATCTTTGCGATGGAGGAAATGATCCGCGAGTTCTCCCTGGAGGCGGTGGGAAAATCGGCGGCCGTCTTCAACCCGGAGAAGCTCCTGTGGCTGAACCAGCAGTACATCATGTCCTATCCGGGGGAAAGGCTGGCCGAGGTGGTGCTTCCCTTCTGGGAGAAGCGGGGATTCGACCTCTCCAACCGGGGATATGCTGCAAAGGCGGTCTCCGATCTGCGGACGCGGGCGAAAACCCTGGTGGAGCTGGCCGATGCCGGCGCCTTCTTCTTCCGCGAAGAGGTGGATTACGATCCGGAAGCGGCGGCGAAGTTTCTGACGCCGGAGTATGGCGGCCATCTGCAGGTTGTCGCGGAGAGGATCCCCGCTGTCGAAGACTATACAAAGGACGGCCTGGAGGCGTTCCTGCGCGCCCTTGCCGAGGAGCGGGGAACGAAGCTCAAGTGGATCGCCCAGGCACTCCGCGTCGCCCTGACGGGAAAGACCGTCAGCCCCGGGATCGACGAGGTGATGGTCACCCTCGGAAAGGAACGGGTAATCGAAAGGATCCGGCTGGCGCTGGCAAGGATCGGGGCCGGCGGTTGATTTTGGCCTTGACTTTTACCGGGTCATTCATTAAAAGACAAGGTCCCGTCAGACAGGACAAGGGGGATCATTTCCCCCAGCCAATGGTCCCATCGTCTAGTGGTTAGGACGCTGGCCTCTCACGCCGGAAACCGGGGTTCAAGCCCCCGTGGGACTACCATAATCAAAGCAAGGGGTTAGACGACAACGGCTGGCCCCTTTGCCGTTTCGGTTGCGGCTGGGTTGCGGATGGTTGCGTCGTCGTCCAGCCTGTCCACCGCCGCTTTGTTCCCCTCCGGGGCGAGA
>JAHJXP010000251.1 GCA_018827585.1 Pseudomonadota bacterium
AACAGAAAAAGCGGACAATTCATTTGCTACAAAACCGGACAATTCTATTTGCTCTTGACACAGGATTCGGGCTTGCGACACCAAAATCCACCACCTAATTTAATCAAATCCTGAAAAGACGGGAGCTTGCCGCCGATTTGCTTTCACCTTGTTGTAAGCAAAAAATAATAATTTCTACAGTAAATTCAATCATCATAAAATGTTGGTGGTGGATTAAGGTCGCACGTGGAGATGGCACCCGAGGAGACGCGGCGGGCGCATCGGTGACCCGTTATCGGCGGAGCGCCGCGGCCCGGCGGACCTCATCCAGGGACCAAGGAGAGAAATCCAGCCCGAAGAGGTCGGCGACGTGTTCCGCCATGGTCCGGCGGATGGCGGACGCTGCCACCGGCGTGCCCAGCCGGCGTGCCATGGACGTCATTCGAACCCCCTGGATGCCGCAGGGCGTGATTAGGTCGAAATGGCTCAGATCCGGATCGCAGTTCAGGGCAAGGCCGTGAAAGGTGATTCCCCGGCGCACGGCAATGCCGATGGAGGCGATCTTTTCATCTCCGGTCCAGACCCCCCGGTAGCCCGGCCGGCGGTTGCCGGTCAGTCCGAAGTCGGCCAGGGTCCGCAGGAGCACTTCTTCGAGCCGGGTCACCAGATCACCCACCCCGAGGTGCATGGAACGAATGTCAAAGATGGGATAGGCCACCAGTTGGCCCGGGCCGTGGTAGGTCGCCAGCCCCCCCCGCTCGACGCGGTGGACCAAAATGCCCTTTTCGGACAGGCATGCCGATGATACCCGAACATCGGTCGGTTCGGACCGGCGTCCCAGGGTCAACACCGGTTCGTGTTCGGTCAGGATCAGAACCTCGGGAAGCCCGGCGCCGCTCTTGGCCTCAACCAGGCCCCGCATCAGTTCCAGGCCCTCCCGGTAGGCAAGGCTGGGGACATCCAGCAGGCGGGCGTCCACGGGCGCCCTATGGGGCGAGGCCGAGGGGTTCACCGCGGAATTCCGAATTCGTCCATCTTCCGATAGAGGGTGCTGCGGGCGATTTTGAGCACCCGGGCGGCCCGGGAGATGTTACCGCCGCACTGCTCCAGGGTCGCTTCGATGGTCTCCCGGGAATTCTGGCGCAGCGAGAGGGCGCGGTAGGCGCCCGTCTCGGTGCGGCGCCGGGGTCGAAGGGGCAGGTGTTGCGGGCCGATGGGCTCGCCCTGGGACAGCAGCAAGGCCCGTTCACAGATGTTTTCCAACTCCCGGACATTGCCTGGCCAGTCGTAGGCGGTCAGCTTTTCCATGGCCTCCCTGGTGATTTCGGGGAGGCAGGTCGCGGTCTCGCGACAGTGCCGTTCGAGGATGTGCCGGGCGAGCCGTTCGATATCCTTCTGCCGTCGGCGCAGGGGCGGGATGAAGATTTCCACCACATTGAGCCGATAGTAAAGAGCCTCCCGGAAATTGCCGTTTTCCACCTCGTCGAGCAGGTCCTTGTTCGAGGCGGCGATCACCCGGACATCCACTGCGATGGGCCGGCTGTCGCCCAGCCGCAGGATTTCGTTCTGCTGGAGCACTCGGAGCAGCTTGCCCTGAAGCTCCAGGGGTAGCCCGTTGATCTCGTCCAGAAACAGGGTGCCCCGGTGGGCCAGTTCGAACTTGCCCACCATGCCCTTCTGGCGCGCTCCGGTAAAGGCCCCGCCGATGTAGCCGAACAGCTCCGATTCGATCAGGTCCCGGGGAATGGCGGCACAGGAAATGGCCACGAAGGGTTCGTTGCGCCGGGTGCTGTGACTGTGGATGGCATGGGCGAACAGCTCCTTTCCAGTGCCGCTTTCTCCGATCAACAGCACCCGGCTCGCGGTTTTCGCCGCAATGCGCGCCAGTTCGATCTGGCGCTTGAGTTCCGGATCCTCTCCCTTGATGTCGCCGAACTCGTACTTGGCATAGTTGCCGCTGATTTTTCGCACCATATCGAACATCTGCCGCTTTTCGGACATGGTGATGATCACGCCCATCAGCTTGTAGGACGGGTTCTGGATGGGGTCGACCCGGCACATGTAGGTTTTGAAACCGCCCGGAGTCTTGAAAGGAATTTCCCCGGGATCAAAGCGTTCCCGGGATTCGAAGGTTTCGATGAGCGTTTCGTCCAGAAGGGCCACTTCGTCGAGGCGGCGTCCCACGACGGTTTCCGGGGCCTCCATGCCAAGCATCTTGGCCGCCGTGCTGTTCAGATGGGTGATTTCCAGGGTATTGTCCACCGCCATGAACCCGTCGGTGAGCGAATCGTAGATACGGGTCAGCATGGTGTTGAGCCGCCGCTCCTTCTCGATGAGGGCGCGCTCCCGAAGCTGGGTCTCGATGGTCTTGGCCGACGCGGTGACCAGGGCCAAGGTGTGCTTGTGGCGACCGATGGAGCATCCGGAAAGGGTGATCAGCCCGATGATCCGCTCCTCGGGGTCGCGGATCGGCGCCGACGAACAGGTCCAGAAATGGTAGTGGATGTTGTAGTGCTCGGCGCCGGTGAGCTGAACCGGCTGGCCCTCCTCCAGGGCCAGGGCGATGGCGTTGGTGCCCGAGTGACGGCTGTCGCGCAGGCAGCCCGGGACATATTTGCGTCGGCCGGCCATCTCGAGAATTTCCCGGTCACCCATGGTTTCAAGGACCAGTGCCTGGCGGTCGGCCAGGGTCACGATGAACCCGGTACCCCGCACCGAGATTTCGATCATTTCCATGACCGGCTTGGAGATGTCGATCAGATCCCGGTTCCGGTGTTTCAGGCGTGCCAGTTCCGCGGCGGGAATGACCGGAGGCGGCGTCTCTGTGTAGGGATCGACCCCGGCCTCCCGGCACCGGATCCAGGACTCGAGCACCCGGGGCCGAACCGGCACCCGGGGCGGGCGGCCCTTGATGACCACGTCCTCCCAGGCGCCCTTGGGATCTTCGATCAGGCGGATCCGTTCGGGTGCGTCCGGTTCGATGGGCAGTGGCTCCATGATCGGGGGACAAGCTCCTCGGGGTTCGGGCAACGGCCGCCGGAGGCGGCTCCGGAGAAACGGTTTCCTCTCTATCGGAGATGGAGATGTTTGTAAAGGAGATCGATGTAACTACTCAGGTAGCCCCACCATGGAACCACAATTGACTGGCGAGTAATATATCCCCCTCACGAATGCAAGCAAAAAAATAAAGATTGCAATGTAAATTCAAATCGAAAAAATTAAAATGGCTCATTTTCTATCCAATATCAAAATATTACATGCCGGTCAGCGAACTTTAACCTGACAACCGTGA
Source organism: Pseudomonadota bacterium (assembly GCA_018827585.1). Taxonomy (GTDB): domain Bacteria; phylum Desulfobacterota; class Syntrophia; order Syntrophales; family UBA5619; genus JAKAFS01. The sequence continues at coordinate 3,272 of JAHJXP010000251.1, forward strand.
CTTAATCTAATTTTTCCAAAAGATCGATAGGCGGCACACATTTCGGATCCGTCATTACGTCAATCAGAACGGGTCCGTCTGTGGCAAAAGCTTTTTTTATAGCTCCCGCTATCTCTTCCGTTCTGCCGACTCTTATGCCTTTTACTCCGCATGCCTCCGCAATCGTCACATGATCCACATAGGTTAAATCACAAACATTTGTATATCTTCCTACCAGCACTTTTTCATACCATTTTTGATACCCCAATACGGAATTGTTGATTATCGCAATAACTACATTTACTTTTTCTCTCCTGCATGTCTCCAATTCACTCCAGACGTGTGCGAATCCGCCGTCACCGGCAAGACAGAAAACTTTTCTGCCGGGCTGTGCGACCTTGGCCCCTATAGCGAGCGGAAGCCCCCAGCCGATACCCGCTATCCCTCTCGGAAACACAAATTTTCTGTTATCTTTTGCGCTTATATAATTTGACAGCCATACGGAAGAGAAGCTCGCATCGGATACGATTATATGATCTTTGGTCAGCTGTCTATCCAATTCCGCCAAAAATCTTTCAATTCTGACAGGAGATTGATTTGATTCGGTTACATCAGAGGCCTCTTTTATATGCGCTTCCTTTGCTTCCGCGATATGGGCCTCAAGAGCAGCGCGTTTTTCTATCCTCTTTTTCAGATCTTTTTTCAACAAAGCATCCTTCAAAGCCGCGAGAGTTAATTTCGCATCTCCAATCAGCCTTAAAGCTTCATAATTCCGCCCCACTTCAAGAGGCTCAACGTCAATTTGTATGTACGTCGCTCCGTAAGGCAGCAATGTCCATACATCCGTGCCGTTTTGGTTTGTCCTGTTTCCCACAAGCAGTATGACATCGGCTTCCTTGACCATGGGTTTTAAAAACTTCGCGTATCCTCTTTTACCCATATAATAGCCTATCGGTCCCATTGAAAGCGGATGGCCTTCGTCTATCGAGCCTTTTCCCATACTTGTAGTTGCCACGGGGATTGCGCATTCTTCCTGAATCTGCCTAATTTCTTCCTGCCCGCCGGAAGAAATTAGGCCTCCGCCCGCATAGATAAATGGCCTTTCGGCATTTGCGAGAAGCACCGCGGCCTCTTCGATTTTTGCGGGATCCGCAATATTCCTGTCCAAAGGATATCGGCCGAGACAGGCTTTTCTTTTATCGTCAACGGGATATTCCGCGGTATTCATGAACATATCCGTAGGACAGAGCAATACGGCAGGACCCGGCCTTCCGCTGGCGGCAGCGACAAATGCCATGTCAACATAGTCTTCTATCCGCTCCTGGCATGGGATCTTGTCAACCCATTTGGATACACCTGAAAATAGTTTAAAATGATCAAGCTCCTGAAAAGCATTTTTGTTTAATGTAGGTGTCGCTATATCCTGTACGATGGCAACTACCGGATGCCCCGCTTTAAAGCATTCCGCCAAACCCGCCACCAGCAGAGCTGCCGCTGGTCCGCACTGCGCTGCAACAACCGGCACGGTTCCCGAACACATTCCGTAAGCTTGCGCCATATAAGCCCCCGCGTTTTCCTGCCTGAATCCTATCTGCCTTATGCCTAAATCATTGCATGCCAAAACTATAGGAAAAGGATTGCTCTGGGCGAATATATTTGTAACACCGTTCTTTTTTAACGCCATCGCTAATCTTTTGGCGTTTGAAGCAGTCATATTACTCATAATTTATTTCTCCTTACTCAATCATTATCGCTTAAACCGTCTTTTGCGAAAATTTCACCAAGGGGCGGACAAGATGGACCTACGGCCCGGCGGTAAAGCTCGCCGGCGCGAAAGGAGCTGCGCACCAGCGGTGCGCTGGCAACGGCCGAAAAGCCCATATCCAGGGCGATCCGGCCGTATCGCTCGAATTCCTCGGGCGGAACGTACCGCCGCACCGGGTGATGCGCCTCCGAGGGGGGCAGGTACTGGCCCAGGGTCAGCAGTCGGCAGCCGGCCCGTCGGAGGTCCTCGAGGGTGTCGAGCAGTTCGGTGCGCCGTTCCCCCAGTCCGAACATGAGGCCCGACTTGGTGACGGGCGCTGGGCGCCGGGCCGCGGCCCGGGCCAGCAACTCGAGAGATCGGTGGTAGTCGGCGCCCGGCCGCACCGCCGGATAGAGTCGCGGCACCGTTTCCAGGTTGTGGTTGAGAACCCGGGGGCCGGCGGCCAGCACCGTTTCCAGGGCCCGGGCATCGCCCCGGAGGTCCGAGATGAGCACTTCGACGCCGATATCGGGGTTCTTCCGCCGGATCGCCGCGATGGTCCGGGCCACGTGGCCGGCGCCACCGTCGGGCAGATCGTCCCGGGCCACCATGGTCAACACACAAAAATCGAGCCCCATCTTCCGGATGGCCCGGGCGGTGCGCTGCGGCTCGTCGGGGTCGGGGGGGCGGACCGGGGATTTGTCCACCGCGCAGAACCGGCATCGCCGCGTACAGGAAGGGCCCAGCAGCAGGAAGGTGGCCGTGCCCCGCCGGAAGCAGGTCATCTGATTGGGACAGCGGGCCTCGGCGCAGACCGTGTGCAGGGCATGCTGGCGCACGGTGGTCATCACCGCCGGGCAGTCGGCCGATCCGCTGATGCGGGTCCTGAGCCATGGCGGCTTGGGCGGATGTCGGTTCATGGCGGCGCTCTTCACGATAGAGGATCGAAGCGATCCCAAATCGGTGTCGATGAGATGGCTTCCGGTAAGGCCTGTTCGCCGAGACTTGGAGACTGACGGAGGCGCAAAACCTCTGAAAGCAACTTTGCGGCCAGATTAGCAGAACGGCGCCGAATGTCAAGCCCCGGGGGAAAGTCTGGCCGCGGCCGCTGTCAGAGGGGCCGGCAACATCCGATCCGGACCGGCCGAGGCCCCTGTGCCATTCGGACATGTTGTATCAAAATCGGCCAATTGTTGTTTTCTGAAACAGATTCGATGCAGCTATCGAAGCCGGTTGCAGGCGCGGATGCAATAAAATAATAATGCCAAATCAACTTGTTAGATATATCGATCCGGGTTTGGCATTTCCGTTGCAGTATTTGTTTTGATTATATTCTGATCAATCCGACGGTTGCCGTTCGGTCGCGCCCGTCCCAACGTTACGTTCTTTTCCCGGATACCCGTGGCGGTTCCGAAGATCCGCCATATTCAAGCTTTGACAAGGATGAGGAGGTTTCGAATGAAGCTCTCGAAAGACAAGCAGCTTGCCCTCTACACCACCATGAAAACGATCCGGCTCTTCGAAGAGCGGATCTCCGATCTGTACGCGCGCGGCCAGATTCCCGGCCTGGTGCATCTTTACATCGGCGAGGAGGCGGTGGCGGCCGGCGTCTGTGCGGCATTGCGGGAGGACGACTACATTACCAGCACCCACCGGGGCCACGGCCACGTGATCGCCAAGGGTGCCGAGCTCAATCCGATGATGGCCGAACTTTACGGAAAAAAGACGGGCTACTGCAAGGGCAAGGGGGGATCCATGCACATCGCCGACATGACCGTGGGCATCCTGGGCGCCAACGGTATTGCCGGCGGCGGTCTGCCCATCGCGGTGGGCGCCGGATGGTCGGCCAAGTGGCGGGGCACCGACCAGGTGGCGGTCTGTTTTTTCGGAGACGGATCCTCCAACAACGGCACCTTCCATGAAAGCCTCAATCTGGCCTCGGTGCATCGGCTTCCGGTCATTTTCGTCTGTGAGAACAACCTGTACGGAATCTCCGTTTGCCAGGCGAAGCACCAGGCGATCACGGACGTGGCCGTGCGCGCCACCGCCTACGACATGCCCGGGGTGGTGGTCGACGGAAACGACGTTACCGCGGTCTTCCAGGCAGCGGAAAAAGCGGTGAAAAGGGCCCGGGCCGGGGAAGGCCCCACCCTTGTCGAATGCAAAACCTACCGCTGGCGCGGGCACCACGAAGGAGATCCAAACCAGGGCGCCCGTTACCGCACCAGAGAGGAAATCGATGTCTGGAAGAACAAGTGCCCCATCGAGCGGTTCGCACGGCAGATGGTCAGCAACCGCACCGCCACGGCCAAGAAGATCGAAGCCATCGACCGGGAGATCACCGGCCGGATCGATGCCGCGGTGGCCTACGCCGAAACGAGCGAGTTTCCCGCCTACGAGGAAATGTTCGAAGACGTCTACGTATAAAGGAAGGTGTGATTCGAGATGAGAGAAATAACCTATAGCGAAGCGCTGAATGAGGCATTGCGGCAGTGTATGGAGGCCGACGAGCGGGTGGTGGTGCTCGGTGAAGACGTCGGCTGCTACGGCGGCATCTTCCAGGTAACCAAGGGCCTGCAGGAGCGGTTCGGGCCCGATCGGGTGGTGGACACCCCCATTTCCGAGGCCGGATTCGTCGGCGCCAGCGTGGGGGCGGCCCTGACCGGCATGCGGCCGGTGACCGAAATCATGTTCATCGATTTTACCACCGTGTGCATGGACATGATCATCAACCAGATGGCCAAGATGCATTATATGTTCGGCGGCAAGGGGAAGGTTCCCATGGTGCTGCGCACCAATATCGGCGCCGGCAGGGGAACGGCCGCCCAGCACTCCCAGAGCTTCCATTCCCTCTTCATGCACGTGCCCGGTCTTCTGGTGGCCGCCCCGGCCACGCCCCATGACGCCAAGGGACTGCTGATCGAGGCCATTCGCAACGACAATCCGGTCATTTTCGTCGAGCACAAGCGGCTCTACAACACCAAAGGACCGGTGCCCGAGGAAATGTACACCATCCCCTTCGGCAAGGCCGAGGTCAAGCGCAGCGGCGCGGACGTGACGGTGGTGGCCACCCATGCCCTGGTGCTCAGCGCCCTGGAAGCGGCCGATGAGGCCGCCGTTTCCGGCATCGATGTAGAGGTGGTGGATCCGCGCACCCTCACGCCCCT
>JAHJXP010000252.1 GCA_018827585.1 Pseudomonadota bacterium
GGCTTTACCTTGTCAAAGAGTCCCAGGGCCTTCAGGATATTTTCGGAGTTTGATGCGGCGCCGCTGCCGGCTGAACCGACCGCGATTTTTTTGCCCGCTAAATCCGACATGGTTTTAATGCCGCTTTTTTCAAGAGCAACAAAATGGTGCCAGCTTTCGTATACACCGGCCAGCATTCTGAAATCCTGAAACTTGCCTTCATCTTTGAAAATGCCCACACCGTTCCAGTTGTCATAGGCATGCAGTGAATGGGTCAGCCAGGTATCCAGATTGTGTTTGCGGGCCTGGCGGTTGCAATCCACGGAGCCGCCCGTGGCAACCGATGACGCGTTCATGTCTTTTATCTCTTTATTGAAAAGGGAGGTGATGCCGCCTGCGATGGTATACCAGGAGCCTCCCGGGTTGCTGCCGCCGAATCGGATAAAAACCCGTTCGGCCGAAGCGTTGTCAACGACAACCGCCGATACGAGAATAAAAGAAATGAAACAGACACTCATCAACCAGGCTGTTTTTCGAAAATTACTGGTTCTTATCATAATTTTCCTCCTCCTAAGTTAGGGTTTACATGGCAAAAAAAGGAACGTTTGATTCCGTTTTTTGGGGGCCCCACCTCCTTTCCATGTGGATACAGTTTTCTGACAAACCCGCTGCTTTTCGTTGCGCGCTTTCCATGCAGTTCTTTCGAAAAAAACAAGAATTCGGGCCGCTTATTTTACCGCGGCTTCCTGAATGGCGAAAACGGGCTACACCATATGCCTGAAGGTGCAGATATCATAGAGTTCCTGAAGATCCGGCTCATTTTCCATATTCAGAATCAAATTCGTCGTGCGCTTGATCTGGCTGTCCGACAGTATTCCCTTGCAATATTTGCGGTAGATATCCACCACCTGGTCCATGCTGAGGGGATACTTGGGTGATCCCAAGGGCTGGTCCATGGCGTCGGAAAAGGTTTTTCCATTTTTCAGCCTGACATCCATCTTGCCCTCCCCACCGAAATAGCGTTTTTCATATTCCGGATGGTATTCAACCTTTATTTTTTTTCGAAACTTCGCAACCTTTTGATCCGCCAAGGCGGTTTCCGTACAGGTTAAAAGATTGCACTCCCCATAAGCCAGGTAGAAGGCCAGGACGTGCTGGGTGCTGAAGCGGCTGTCTTCGGCGTCATGGGGTTCCGGCCGATCCACGACCTCTCGCAGGGGATCGAAATGCAGGATAATTTCATCGATGTCGTCCGACTTGATTTTGTTTTCTTTTACGATCTTATCGAGCACATCGACAAAGTTGTGGGTGAAAAAGCAGAAGCCCCACTTTTTAAGCCAGGTATTGTTGGAATAAAAAGGCGCCTGGCCGAGGCCTTCCAGCATTTTGTCGAATTCCAGGTTCTTGTCTCCGCCGGTCAGCATGTCCAGACATTTTTCGATTACCGGGTTGCTGCTGGCGCCGTCTTTTGCCAGCATCGCGTTGATGACGGCGTTCTTGCAGACGGTGGCGGATTCGTGAAAATGCGCGTCCGTTCCCCAGGTGTGCATATAGCCCAGCCCGGTAACCATCGCCAGGCCGAAAGACGCCTTGACCTGCTCTTCGGTCAGTTCAAAGGCCCGCGCGCAGCAGGCGGTTGCTCCATAAATGCCGATAAACGGTAGATTGCAGATTCCGATCCCGTCCGTTCCGACAGATGCATACATGGCGATCCGATTCTGCATTTCCTGGCCGACGTACAGGGAAACAATTGTTTCCTGACCTGAAAGATGCAGATGGTCAGCGGCGGTCAGCAGGGCCGGCCAGGTAGTAACATCGCTGATTCCGCCGCCGGGGAACTGGTCGTCTTCCATCTCCGAAGCGTGGCCGAAAAACCCGTTGATATAAGCCGCCTGAGCCACATCGGCTTTAAAGCCGCAGCCGTAGACACCGGCTTCCGGCCGCCCCGGATACTGTTTGACGTAGCGAATGATTTTGCGGCTGGTGGGGGCCTTGGCGCCCACCAGCACCCCCATGACCTGTTTTAAGGTCATTTTTTTAACGTGCTCGATGACGCTGACGTCAACATCCCCGATCTTGGTATGTTTAACAAATTTCGCAAAGGTTTCTGCAACTTTCATAAAAGACCTCCTTATCCATATAAAATTAAAATGACTTTTCTTGGTTTTGCTTTGATATCAGTGGAAAGAAACAGCCCGACCTTAATTTTTTTTCTCCAGTCGTGCCAGAACCCGATTGATGGTATTGTACGCATGCTGGCGAGCACTGTGTTCGGCAGCGGTAGCATCTTTTGCCTTGATGTTATTTAGTATTTCGCGGTGTTCCGCCAGGCTGAATTCCCATCCGGAAGACATGGCAAAACTGATGGTATAAAACCGGCGAATGGATTTGGTCAGGCCATCATAAAGTTTCATCAGCTTTTCGTTGTGGACATTTTCGACGATTATACGATGAAATCTAATGTTCGCCTCCAGAACATTTTGAAACTTTCCATTGGCAATATGTTTTTCCAGTTCTGCCAGGATCGATTCCAGTTGCGCAATTATTTCATTCCCAAACATCCGGGCTACGATCCAGGCCGCAAAGCCTTCTATCATTCCTTTTAATTCCAGGTTTTCGCGAACATCCTTTGCCGTGATCTGGGTAACAACAACACCGCGGTAGGGGATCAGCTCAATGAGACCGTCGATTTCAAGCATTTTCCATGCTTCACGAACCGGTGAACGGCTCACATCAAACAATTTGGTGAGGTCGGACTCCACAATTCTCTGACCTTCCTTAATTTCTCCGGAAACAATCGCATTTACAAGCTGTTCGTAAATAATCATGGAAGCCGGTTTCGGCTTCGGGATTTTAGGGACAAGATTGAGCAGGGTTCCCCCCATTTAAGAGGCCTCTTTCAAGTTAGGTTGCTTGGATTGCTAATGTTGAAAACCTAAATCTAACCGATTGAGAATTGCTGCTGGTATCACTGGATACCGTGTGCATATTGTCTATTATAAACAATTTACGGTTGTCAAGCGTTAATATCAATTCTTTAAATTACATGTTGATGTTATTGAAAATATCCGAATAAGCCCGGCCCAGCTTTTCTGACATGCCGCTGGGGAGTTGTCGGATTCGATGATGTAGGGGACGGCATCGTCTTCGTTTCTCTTTTGCCTTTTCCCACGGGTGCCTTTGCTGTAATAACGGCAGTATCGGACCATCTGCTACCCTCCGTTCGGGACATGCGAGCGCATAGCTGCGAGCCACTCCAGGTCGTCAATGACCTTCCGATCTTTACCGTCTTTCGCCGAATAGATGACGGTTCCTTCATCATACTGGACATTCATCCGCCATTGATGTTGACGGCATTGTTAAAAGATTTTCTTCCTTCTCCACTGTTTCGGGCGTTCGCCGGGAAACTTCAGCCCGCTGGCGTCGATCCCCAGATCGACAAACAGTTTCGCCAGCGCGATGGCGCAGCTGTACCCCTCCAGCACGGGGATTTCCCATCCCATCTCATAGAGGCGCCTCTGAAGAAACGACTGGAGCCAAAAGACGTCGGAGCACCCGAAGGTGATCACCTCCGCGCCGTCCTCTTCTATCGCCGCTACGGCCTCCCTGACGGCCCGTTCGACCGCCTCGGACGGTTCTCCCCGCAGCGCCTTGTCCCTTTCCTCATCGATGGTGCTCTCGTCCTTGTATCCGGGCCGGGCGTGGTAGAAGTTGATGTTCCGGATGGAGGCGCACCGGTCGGTGAAACGGTGGCGGACCACCAGGTCGTAGTAGAACATGTTGTGCGTTTCGGTGAAATCGATCACGCTGAATTTGTTGCCCAGCATGGAGGCGATGTGCATCTGGGAAAAGGCGCAGGAGGTGACGGGGATGCCGTACTGTCGCGCGATCTCCCTGGACTCCATGAAACCCGGTTCGCCGCCGCCGAGCAGCACGATGGCGTTGTACTTTCCGCTCTTGCAGGCCTCGCGCACGATCGGCAGGCGGGCGGCCGCGACGTGGGCGAACTCCTCGCGGGTTTCTACCGCCCAATCCCCGTAAGGAGGAGTCGGCCCCCCGTGGAAATCCCACTCCACATCCTCCAGCAGATGCCTGATGTTGAGGTATTCCATCCTCAGGCGTCTCTCTTTGGAAAGCTCCGCAGAGTGATACTTGTCCGCAAACTTCCCGCCGGTCGACAGCTCAAAGGGCTGGATGAACAAGAACCTGTATCTCTTTTTTCCCTCGGCCATAATCCGTTTCTCCTTATTCCCCCTCTACTCCTCGTCCCAGCCCGCCGGAGGATACGTATTTTCCGAATCGTCGATGAACACGATCTTGGCGGCTTCCTTGGACGGGACCCCGCCATACGCGAAAACCAGCACGACCTCCTCCGTCCTGCTTGCGTTTGCCACACCATGAACGACACCCTCCGGGGCAAAGACAAACGTGCCCGGAGGGCATTTGATGATCTCGGCCTCCGGCCCCAAAAGCAACACCATCGTCCCCTTCACAACGTACATCGCGGCCTCGGCGCAGAGGTGGACGTGTCTTTCGTTGGCTGTATGAGGCGGGATGACCGTTCTCCCCATGGCGATTCGTTTTGACCCGCAGACCTGCTTATTGATGCCGAAGTTGATGGCCAATCCCTTCTCATATTCGGTATCGGTGACGACTTGGCTGAAGTGCCCCGTCTTGGGCGGAACGACAGTCACCTTGGAAAGCTCATCCAACTTTATGTATTTTGCCATTTCGCCTCTCAAGTCCTAATATCGGTTAAATTAAAGCCACACAAGTCCATCAAAAACCTGTCCCGCCGCGTCTGCGAGATGGGAACATCCATGAGACCAAGCATCAGCCGTCCCCCCCCCCCCGGAGGGAGGGGACTAAGGGGAGGGGGAAATAACAGGCAGAGATACGGCCGCTTATCACTCCCACCCTAACCCTCCCCCGTCAAGGGGGAGGGGATTTTAGACTTTTTGCGAGTTCGTCAAGATTAAGCATTTGCCAGATCCTCGTAAAAGGAGATGATATCGGCATTGTCCCATTCCCCCCTTCCCTTGGCCACCTCCGACCTCAGCGCCTGGGCGTGCAGTGCACTCAGAAGAAGCGGGGCGTTCACCCGGTGTCCCAGATCGAGCATCAGTCGCAC
>JAHJXP010000253.1 GCA_018827585.1 Pseudomonadota bacterium
CATTTGCTCCGAAGAATCTCTAATGATATTAGATTCTTCGCATTCGCTCAGAATGACAGAAAGAATGTTTTTTGACTTTTTACGGGAGCGTCATCATTATCCTTTTTGATTTTTCCTAAGTAAAGAGAAATGCAACAAGACAATTCTTCCCGACCAGCCGGCAACGATGAACAAAGGACCGCTTTTTTGAACGACCCCAAGATACGCGCGCTGATGTACCAGTTCGCCGTATTGGGGACATTAGGGCTTCTTGGCTATTACCTTTTTATCAACACCGTCGAGAATCTCAGTAGGCAGTCCATCGCCACAGGTTTTAGATTCCTGAACAAGGAGGCCTCGTTCGAGGTCGGTGAATCCCTTATTGCCTATTCCGCCGCCGACACCTACTTGAGGGCATTGCTGGTCGGCGCATTGAACACCCTCAAAGTGGCCTTTGTCGGCATTGTCCTGACAGTGATTCTGGGGACCTTTATCGGAATCGCAAGACTTTCGAAGAACTGGCTCGTTTCAAAAATTGCGGCCGTCTATATCGAGGTCATGCAGGACATACCGATCCTGCTGCAACTGTTTTTCTGGTATTCCCTTTTCTACGAAGTCCTTCCACCGCCGAGGGAAGCGATAGAGCCGGTGAGTGGCCTGTTCATGAGCAACCGGGGGCTTGTTTTTACGGTGCCGGAATGGCACCCCGCATACATGTACATGGCAGCGGCGTTCATTGCGGGTTGCTTCGCAGTGTTTTTCATTCGCCGCTGGGCCAGAGAACGCCAGGATAAAACGGGAAAGATCTTTCCCGTTTTCAGTGTCTCCGTCTGGGTCGTCATCGGGCTGCCCTTCTTCGCATGGCTGTTTGCCGGGGCGCCTCATAAGATGAGCGTCCCGGAACTTGTCGGTTTCAATTTCGAGGGCGGCTTGAACGTGAGTCCGGAATTTGGAGCCCTCCTGCTGGGACTTGTCATTTATACCGCCGCTTTCGTGGCGGAAATCGTCCGGGCCGGCATCCAGGCAATAAGCAAAGGGCAAACCGAAGCGGCCATGGCGATCGGACTCAAACCGGGCCAGGTCTTGGGCCTCGTCATACTGCCCCAGGCATTGAGGGTGATTATTCCACCTCTCACAAGTCAGATGCTGAACCTGACCAAGAACAGCTCTCTTGCCGTTGCGATCGGATTTCCCGACTTTGTTTCCGTCGCCTCTACGACGATCAATCAAACCGGGCAGGCCATAGAGGGGATTTCCCTGATCATGGTCGTTTATCTCTGCTTCAGTCTGCTCACGTCGCTTTTCATGAACTGGTACAATAAAAAGATGGCCCTCGTGGAAAGATAGATGACGCCATGACCGAATCGCAAAAACACAGCATCCAGACGACCGAAGGAGCGCCGGTCATCAGAATCGGGGCCCTGCAGTGGGTAAAATCCAACCTTTTCAACGGCGTTTTCAATTCTATCCTGACGATCGTGATGCTTTTTTTCCTGTACAAGGTGATTCCGCCCTTCGTAAAATGGGCGTTCATCGACAGCCTCTGGTTGTCCTCCGCGGCGCAGTGCCGCACCGTAAACGGCGCTTGCTGGTCGATCATCCCGGCCAACATCCGGTTTATCATTTTCGGCTTCTACCCCCATGAATTGCACTGGCGTCCGTTCTTGGCGATGATCATGCTCGTAAGTCTTCTTTTCTACAGCAAAAACAGGAATCATTGGAACAAGTATTTCGGTTACCTGTGGCTTGCCGGCCTTTTTATCATGGGTCTTCTCATGAAGGGGGGGCTTCTGGGATTGACTGCCGTGGAGAGCGATCAATGGGGCGGTCTGCCCCTGACCCTTATGCTCTCCTTTTTCGGAATGTTTGCGGCCTATCCGCTTGGGGTCCTCCTTGCCCTCGGCCGAAGATCCAAGATGCCGGCCATAAAGACGATCTGCATCCTTTACATCGAGCTGATACGCGGGGTCCCGCTGATCAGCCTGCTGTTCATGTCTTCGGTCCTGTTCCCGTTGTTTCTGCCCGAAGGGCTCACCATCAACAAGATCCTCCGCGCCCAGGTCGCGATCATCCTGTTCACGGCGGCCTACATCGCCGAAGTCGTCAGGGGGGGGCTGCAGGCGATCATGAGAGGACAGTATGAGGCGGCGGAATCTCTCGGGTTGAATTACGTCCAGAAGATGCGGCTGGTTGTTCTGCCTCAGGCCCTGAAGATCGTAATTCCGCCGTCGGTAGGGATACTCATTTCGGCATTCAAGGACACCTCCCTCGTTGTGATCATTGCCCTTTACGATGTGCTCAAGACCACAAAGGCCACGCTTGCCAACCCCTCATGGATGGGGTTCAGTCCCGAGGCCTATATATTCGTGGCATTGATCTATTTTCTGTGCTGTTATTCCATGTCGAATTACAGCCGCCGCCTTGAAAAAGAGCTTCATGCCTAAGGCGGCGTACGACTAAACAATAAAGGATATAAACAGTTTATGGACACAGATCTGACCAAAGAGAGCATAAAGAGGGCGCCCGAAAACAAAATCATCGAAATTGACGGTCTGCATAAGTGGTTCGGCGATCTGCATGTCCTCAATGACATCCATTTGACCGTTTACAAGGGCGAACGCATCGTGATCTGCGGCCCCTCGGGATCGGGGAAATCTACCCTCATCCGCTGCATCAACAGACTCGAAGAGCACCACAAGGGCAAAATATTTGTGGATGGAATCGAGCTGACCAACAATCTCAAGAACATCGAAAAAATCCGCGAAGAAGTGGGCATGGTATTTCAGCATTTCAACCTTTTCCCCCACCTCACCATCGTCGAAAACCTGTCGTTAGGTCCCATCTGGGTGAGAAAAGTGCCTAAGAAAGAGGCAGAGGAAACGGCGATGGTCTATCTGGAAAAAGTGCACATCGCTGAACAGGCGTACAAATATCCGGGACAGCTTTCCGGCGGCCAGCAGCAGCGGGTCGCCATCGCCCGGAGCCTCTGCATGAAGCCGAAGGTCATGCTCTTTGACGAGCCGACCTCCGCCCTCGACCCCGAGATGGTCAAAGAGGTCCTCGACGTCATGATCGCCCTTGCCGAAGAGGGCATGACCATGTTGGTTGTCTCCCATGAAATGGGGTTTGCAAAAAGCGTGGCCCACAGGGTCTTGTTCATGGATTTCGGACGGATTGTCGAAGAAAATACGCCGGATGAATTTTTCGACCATCCGCGGCACGAACGGACAAAACTGTTCTTGAGCCAGATACTGCACTGATTTCCGAAGAGCTTCCGGGGGTTGACCACCTGCAAAATGGAACTCACGGGCATCGAAGGTCTCCTCGTCGCCCTGATTTTGTTGATCGTCCCCTTTGTCCTCCCGGCGATCTTGATGAAGCTCTTGCCGCCCTGGAAAAAAGAGGAGCTTGCAGGCAATTAATTAGCGACAGGCGTCCCGGAGCTTCCCTGGCCTTTCGCGCCCGGGCGCGCCGGGGCCCCTTCCTCTTCCCTGGTCCGGCGGAAAGTCTCGATTTCACCCGTCAGCCAGCGGCTCCACTCGGACATGCCCTCCCCCGTCCGGCAGGAGAGCGGAATAATGCGCATTCACGGATTTTCGGTTCCCGCCAAAATCTGGCTTGACGCGCCCGCAAAAAGCCTGCAAACTTTCTACACCACCTAAGGATCGAAGATTCTCGGCAGCTTGCTGCGGAGAGCTCTAATCGCATCACCGGGATCTGGGATCGATGAGCGTTGACATTTCACTCAAAGGCCAGTTCTCAAAACGGCTGCTCTCCTGGTACGACCGGCAGGCGAGGCCCCTGCCGTGGCGGGAAACGAGGGACCCTTACAAAATCTGGGTCTCGGAGGTGATGCTCCAGCAGACTCAGGTGAGGACGGTGGAGGCGTACTACGGACGCTTCATCGGCCGCTTCCCATCGGTGGAGGCGCTGGCGCGCGCCACCCCGGACGAGGTGATGAAGCAATGGGAGGGTCTGGGCTACTGCGGACGGGCGCGTCATCTCCATCAGGCCGCCCGCGAAGTCGTTGAGCGGTTCGGCGACCGTCTCCCCGATACCCTGGAGGATTTGATTTCGTTGCCCGGGATCGGCCGTTACACTGCCGGCGCGATCCTGAGCATCGCCTTCGGAAAACCCGAGGCCGTCCTCGACGGAAACGTCATCCGCGTACTCTCGAGGATCTTCCACGTCACGGACGATGTCAGAAAGAGCTCTACGGAAAAGGCGCTCTGGTCGCTTACGGACAGCCTCCTGCCGAAGCGCCGGATACGGGAGTACAACCAGGCCCTGATGGAGTTGGGCGCGCTGGTGTGCCGGGTCCGAAACCCCGCCTGCTCCGAGTGCCCGGTGTCCCGAATGTGCGAGGCCAAACGGCTCTCCATCCAGCGGGAGCTGCCGGTCAAATCTCCCCGGAAGCCGGTTCCCCACTATCAGGTCACGGCCGGGGTCATCCGGCGGGGCGACCGGCTCCTGATCACGCGCCGGCCGCCGAAAGGATTGTTGGGGGGGCTCTGGGAGTTCCCCGGGGGAAAACAGGAACCGGGCGAAAAGCTGGAAGATTGCCTGAAGAGGGAGATCCGCGAAGAGCTGGGGATCAACGTTGAGGTCGGCGTTCACCTGACGTCGGTGGAGCATGCCTACACCCACTTCAGGATCACCCTCCACGCCTTCGAGTGCCGGTATCGGGGGGACCGCATCCGGCTGATCGGCGCCGACGCTTACCGATGGATCCTCCCCCGGGAGCTCGACCGATTCGCCCTTCCCGCGGCCGATCACAAGATCATCGCTCTTTTGAAGAGCCGGAAATACGGGGGTATGGAGTGAGAGGGTGCAACCGTCAAGACATAGCCCCCAAGTCCTTGATGCTTGAGAACACCGAGGACATCATGATTTACCCCACCGCTCGGCGGTGTACTCATTATTTCATTCTGGCCAGCATCGTCGGCAGCAACTGCGGATCACGGTAGACGGCAAAATCCCATCCGCCCAGCCTTCCCCAATTATTTATCGCCGCGACCCAGCGGCGGGCGGCCTGGTATTTCTGGCGGTCCTGGTCGTCCTCTTCGCCCTTCATCTCCAGGATGAGCGTTTGGCCGTTCCGGAGGCGGACGACGTAGTCCGGCTCAAAATGGTGCTGGGCGCCCTCGTATTCGTAGGGGATCAGCAGGAACGGCCGGTCATTTCTCACGTAACTGAAAACATGGTCCGTCTGCATCTCCAGGTAGAAGGCGGCGGTCTGCTCCCAGGTACTGTCCAGAACGACGGCGTTGACATGGGAGCGCTGCGTGCTGTGGACGTTCCGTTTCGTCGTGAAGTCCACATCGGCCGTTGATCCGATAGGCTTGTACCGATTCAGGATGGGCAGGAGCGGCGTCTCACCCTCCTGTTCGTTGGGAAGAATGGCATCCAGCAGCAACTCCTTGATCCGACGGACATATTTTTCCAGACCGAGCTCACAGGGATGCTGCCCCCGAAAGTTCACCTTTTCGGCGACGTATCGGCGGACAATTTTGAGGACCTGGGGGAAAAGCTCGTGCCGGGCAAGGCCCCGCATTCGTGCACTTCCGCGCACGGGCGCCTGCTCCCCCTCGCCCACCAGTGCCGCGACGATCTGCCGCGCGATCTCGAACTCGATCTGCTGAAGGTGGTTCCGGGCGTAGAACTCTCCCCGGTTGTGCACCTCGTATCCGCCGATCCCTCCACCATGCGCCCCGCCTTCCAGGTGGTCCGCCACGATCCGGACGAACGTGGCCGTGGGCGTTTTCTCCGGCTCGACAATCAGACGCTCCAATTTGCTGAAATCGGCCGTAATCGACGGCTTTCGGAGGGCATAGACATAGCCCTCGACGTTCGGGAAACGGATCTCGCAAGCCGCCCGTTCCTGGAGGGCATAAACGTGGTTGACCGGCCGGTCCGGCGGGGTCCGGGAGGGCTTGCCCTTGTAAGGAATCACCGAGAAGGGGATGCCATAGACATCCACGTACTCCTCCGGGAGGAGTTCCGTCTGCGGGTCCGGCGTGTAGTTCATCCGCCTGAGCCCCCGGCCCACCACCTGCTCGCAGAGAAGCTGGCTCCCGAAGGCACGGATTCCCAGGATATGGGTCACGTTGTTTGCGTCCCATCCTTCCGTCAGCATGGCCACGGACACGACGCAGCGCACATCCTGACCTGCTTTCCCGGGCTTGCCCACGGTGTTGACGATTTCGCGAAGTTCCTTGGCCGCCTCATCGCGGGTGGCGTCCGGATCTTCGCTTTCCACCTTCTCCAGCCGCCGACTGTCGATGCGGATCGTCCAGAGCCGCCCCGGACCGTTCTGGAACAGCTCTGGAAAAGCGGCCTTGTTCGCCCCGTAGGTCACACGCGTTTTGGCATTCTTCCGTCTGGCCTTCGGTTCCTCTTCCCCGTCTTCGGTCTCCTCCAGAATCTCCTCCACGTCCGCCTGTCCGGAAATGTTCTCGAAGAAGAGCTGGGCAATGTCCGTGTTGTCGCAAACGACGATCATGACCGGCGGCGCCTTCAGGGCCGTGTCGCTTGCCTCCTCGATCGCCGCAAAGGCCTTCCGGTATTCGCCCGCCAGTTGGACGAAGGCGTCCTGCGCCCGTTCCCAGATGATCTCCGGTTTCGGCCGTTTGTTAGACAACCGCTGACCCGCGACCAGGTCTTTGGTAATATTCCGCCAGAGACGGAAATACTTGGGATCGGGCTGGCCTGTCGTGTCACTGACCGGCAGGCGGGGGATCTTCGTGATCCCGCTTTCGATCGCATCCACCAGTCCGAAATCGCTCACGATCCACGGAAACGGCTCCCCTTCCGGATAGCCGCTGCCCTTGATGTAAAAAGGCGTCGCGGAAAGATCCATGCAGAAGCGGATGCCGCAGGCCTTCACGATCCGGTCGAGCCCCTGCACCCAGATCGTGGCGGCCTCCCGCTCCTTCTTCACCTCGGCGGTCGCCGCTTTTGCCTCCTTTTCGGAGATCGGGGCCGGCCGGTAGGCGTGATGTCCCTCGTCGTTCAAAACCATGATCGGCCCGCGCTCGAAGAGCTCGCCCAGGCGGTTCCGGGCGAAGGCCTCGTCGGTCTCCTCTCCCTTCTTCACGACGGCGTAACTCTTGCCGCCCTCGCTGTGTTCGGATTCCGGAGCGAAGAAATGCCAGTTCGTGACCAGGACCTTGCCGGTTCGCAGAAGGTCGCGGTAGGGGGGCGCCACGAGATCGAACTGGGTGTAGTAATCATCGCCCCGGGCGTCCGTCCGGAGGACCTGGAGGCGCTCCTTGATCGTCAGATTCGGGCAGCAGACGAGCACGGCATTGGGAAAGCGGTCATCGCTCGGCACCCGGGCGCGGTTGCAAAAGGCCCAGGTGATGATCATCGCCATCACGACGGTCTTGCCGCTCCCGGTAGCCATCTTGCAACCAAATCTTGTCAGGGGCTCCGCCGATCCGTCCACCATCTTCCAGAGGAGATCGAAATCGGCGTCGGTGAATTCGGGGTTCCAGCGCGGCTTGCCCCGCTGGCCGTCGCGACGATATCCTCTGATTTCATTCAGAAAGATCATCGTCTCCGCCGCTTCGATCTGGCAGAAGAAAAAGCGCCGCGGCCGGTCCTTCCGCATCCAGTGCCGGAGGAGGTCCTTGGTGACGTTCGTCGCCCCCTCCCAGCCGGCATTCCGCCAGCGCTTCACGTCGGCGCGCAACTTGTTCACCAGCGCCAA
>JAHJXP010000254.1 GCA_018827585.1 Pseudomonadota bacterium
AAACGACGGCCCGCTGAAAGGGCTGGACCCGGAAAGGCTTGAGGAAGGCCGGAAAACGTATTACCGGCTGATGGGGTGGGATGAGGCCGGCGTCCCGACCCTCTCGAAGCTTGCGGAGCTCGAAATCGAGTGGGCGGCCAAGCATCTGTATAGGGACGTTGTTTAGTTGTTGAGTTTTGTAAGGGGGACGTACGTATAGGGGACGGATTTATTTTTCCTTCCAGAAAAATTGACCCCATCAACTTGACAAATAAACAATATCCCTCTTTGTCAACTCTTTGTCAAAAGAAAAAAGGGATTAACCGTAAACGGCTAACCCCTTGATTTCTATGGTGGGCCAGGACAGAATTGAACTGTCGACACACGGATTTTCAGTCCGTTGCTCTACCGACTGAGCTACCGGCCCCCGTCCTTGGGCGATTCCCCGCCAAAGCGGAAAGTCCTTCTATAAAATATGCCCCTGTTTGTCAAGGCAATTTTCAGGCGCGAATCGGGGCGCGGCACGGATGACGCATTGGGCGCCGGCAAACCGAGCTTCAGTCAGTTCCCCGTTCAACTATGCGGCTTCTCATCGGTCTGCGGGAGCGTTTACCGGCCTCCGCCGGCGTGCTGCTGGGGAAGGGGGGCATGGTCTCGGCCGGGCAGAATCGGCGGGCTGCCCGAGGAATTCGCTGCAGGAATGAGCTCCGCCCTTCCCGTTTTTGAGGCGGGCGCAGGGACGCCCCCGTCCGCTTCGTATCCAGTCCGAACGACGAGGGTGGCGGCGATCTTGTCGTGCCACCCCTGCTTCCTCCCGTCGAAGGCGATCCAGAGAAAGCCGAGGAAGAAGAGAGGGCCGGAGATCAGGTAGCCGACCCATCTCAGGAAGGCGACGCCGAAGGTCAGCGGGTCGCCAGACGTCTGGATGACGCGGAGGCCGAAGAGCATTTTCCCCGGCGTCCGGCCCGCGGCGCCGTGGAACCAGGTGAAATAGGCCATGTCCATGAGGAGCATCGCGACGATGTAGGTCAGGGTGAAAGAGCCCGTCCCGTTCGGAAGGAGTCCGGAGGAGAGAAAGTAGTCGATCGCCCCTACATCCAGTTCCATGACGAGGAGGCCGACGAGAAACAGGATCAGGCAGATGAGATAGAGGATGAACTTGTCGATGAGATAGGCGAACAGTCTCCGCCAGAAACCGCCAAACCGTTTATCCGCCATGCGGACCTCCCTCCTCATGCGTCTCCCAGAAAGCCCCTCTCGTACTGGATCACGGCCAGGACGGCCACCGCCGCGGTGTCCACGCGGAGCACCCTTTTCCCCAAGCTCACGGAGAAAAAGCCCGCCTGCAGAGCCAGGTCGATTTCATCCTTTTCAAATCCTCCCTCCGGCCCGATGACCAGGAGAAACGACGTCATTCCCGTCTGCCCGGGGTCCCGCAGGACTTCGCGGACTCCCCTTGCCGACTCCTCTTCCCAGAATATCAGATTGAGCCCCTCCGGGCGGGCGGAGAGGAGCATCTGTTCAAATGTCACAATTTCGCCGATCTCCGGTATATCGGCCCGGCCGCATTGCCGGGAGGCCTCGACGGCGATCTTCTGCCAGCGCGCGCGCTTAAGCGGCGACTTTTCCGCCGGCCAGCGGGGGACGGACCGTTTTGCGACAAAGGGGATGATCCGGCTTGCGCCGAGTTCCGTGGCGTGGCGGATGATCGCCTCCATCTTCTCCGCCTTGGGAACGGCCTGGCAGAGGGTGATCTCGATCAGGCCTTCAGGGGCGTTGAGCTCGCCTGTGATGATGAGCGTCGTCCCTTCGGCCGTCGCCTGCCGGATAACCGCTTCGTACTCGCGCCCCGAACCGTTGAAGACCAGGAGCGGATCGCCCTCCCGCATCCGGAGGACGGCTCTGAGGTACCGCGCCTGATCCGCCGCGGCCGCGCAGACATCGCCCGTCTTAAGAGGGCGCGGGAGGTAGATCCGGGGGATCGTCACGGCAGGGTGCCCTCTTTCTTGAGGACATAGCAGACCCATTCCTTTTCCGTGATGAGGCGGCAAAGCGAAAACGAATCGCCCGGGAAACAGGTCTCGATGTCCGGTTTGTTCTGTTCGACGATCCCCGAGAGGACGAGATAGCCGCCCGGGCCGGTGAGGCGCACGAGCTGAGGGCGGAGTTTGACGAGGAGGTTCGCCGTCAGGTTTGCCGCGATCAGGTGGAAGGGTCCCGCGAGTGCGGCGATGTCCCGGTTTACGACCTCGACGCGATCTTCCACCCGGTTGAGCAGGACGTTTTCACGGGCGATTTCCACAACCTTGCCGTCGATATCTGTGCACAGCACCCTCTGTGCGTCAAGCTTTGCAGCGGCGATGCCGAGGATGCCCGTTCCCGTTCCGACGTCCAGGACGTTCCATTTTTCGAAGGTCCGATCCCTGAGGAGGATCTCCTCGATCGCCTCCAGGCACATCCGCGTGGAGGGGTGCTGGCCGGTGCCGAACGCCATGCCGGGGTCGATCTCGATGACGATGTCCCCGCCGGTCGGGGCGAAAGGCTCCCAGGTCGGCTTGATGACGATGTTCCGGCTTGCCCTCAGCGGCTTGAAGTATTTCTTCCACGCCTCGCCCCAGTCGGGATCGCGGATGATCTCGGTCCGGAAGTCAGGTTTCTCCAACTCCGGGAAGATCTCCGCCACGCTGTCGAGGTAGGTCTGCAGTGCGGATAGCCGCTGTTCCAGGCGGACGTCGAAGGGAAGGAAGGCCTTGAGCGTCTCTCCGGCGGAAGGCTCGGGAACGCCGTTCGCCGATTGCGGGTCCGGGGATTCCTGAAAGGCCCCCTGGGCGCCGATCTCCGTCAGAAAGTTGCTCAGCGCGTCTATCGTCTCCTCCGGGGCGAAAAGCTCGATCTTCAGCCAGTCCCCCTTTTTTTCCTCTGCTCTGCCAAGCTGTTCCGGCATGACCCGCTTCACCTTTGACGGCTTCGTAAAAAGTCCGGATGCTGCGTTGCGCTTCATCCTTCGTCATTGCGGCGTACGCCAAAGTACGCCTCATTCCGGAGGGAGGGTACTTGCGTGCCTTGCCTGCGGCCTTTTTACGAAGCCGCCCCTTTTTCGCAACTTTTAAGACTTTTTACGAGGTCGTCACCTTTTCTTCCGACTTTTTATGAGTTCGTCTATAACCCTTCCAGGGTAATTTTTCAAGCGGCTTGAATTTTGGAATGCTTCATGGTAGGGTGTAAAACCCGTTTCGGGGCGGATTTTCTTGAAACTCCTGAGTTCGGCGATAATCAGAAGGGAGCGGCTGTGCGGTATTATCCCCTTTTTCTGGAAATATCCGGGCGGCGGTGCGTCGTTGTCGGCGGCGGCAACGTGGCTGAACGGAAGGTCGGAAGGCTCCTTGCCTGCGGCGCCCGCGTAGAGGTCGTCGGAAAGGCCCTGACGCCGGAGCTCAAAGAACTCAAACGGGCAGGCGCGATCGTCCACCGCGACGCCGACTACGATGGCGCCCATATCCGCGGCGCCTTTCTCGTGATCGGCGCGACGGACAGCGACGGCGTCAACGAGCGGATAGCCCGGGACGCACGGGCGCTGGGCATCCCGGTCAATATCGTCGACGATCCCGCCCGGTGCGACTTCATCCTCCCGTCGATCGTAGAGCGGGGCGACCTGGCGATCGCCGTCTCTACCGGCGGCAGAAGTCCCGCCCTGGCCAAGAAACTCCGCCGGGAACTGGAAGCGGCCTACGGTCCGGAGTACGCAGTCCTGCTTGAGATCCTGGGGGAACTCCGGGAGAAGGTGATCGCGGGGGGGCATCCCTCCGCCGAGAACCGCACGCTTTTCGAGGCGGTTGTGCAGTCGGACATCCTGGACAAGATCCGGGCGAAGCAATGGGAGTTGGTCGCTAAACTGATTCTGGAGCTGACGGGCGTAGAGCTGGAGGTGAAGCCGCGATGATTGCAATCGTCCTGTTCAAGGCGGCCCTGACCGTCTATCTGATCAGCGCCGTTGTTTACGGCGCTTCGCTGTGGGGGAGAAAGGTGATGCTGGCGCGTTTTGCCACGTGGCTGATGCTCACGGCGCTCGTCATCCATACCTTCTCCTTTGCTGCCTGGTGGCTGGCGGCGGGAGAGGGGCCGGTCGTCGGCTTCATAGAAACCTCTTCCCTGTTTGCCTGGGTCATGGCGGCCACCTATCTCGCCTTCCAGCTCAAAACGAAAACCCGCGTTCTGGGGGCTTTCATTTCCCCCGTGATCTGTCTTTTCATGGTGATCGCCTCGGTGCGCCTGGGGGGGACGGTAGCCGCGCCGGCGATCCTGCGCGGGTCGCTCGTTACGCTGCACGTGATTCTCTCCGTGGCCGGAGAGGCCCTGTTTGCCGTCGCCTCCTGCGCCGGGATCATGTACCTGTTCCAGGACGGCCTGCTCCGAAGGAAGAAGCCGGGCGGATTCAGCAGGCTCCTGCCTTCGCTGGGCGATCTGGACCGGATCAATCATCTCTGCCTGTCCTGGGGATTTCCCCTGCTCACGCTCGGCGTCCTGGCCGGGTCGCTGTGGGCGCGGATCGTCTGGGGGAGCCACTGGCAGTGGGATCCCAAGCAGATCTGGACGCTCATGGCGTGGGGCTTTTACGGATTCCTCCTCTACCAGCGGCTGGTGACCGGATGGCGGGGGCGCACGGCGGCCCGCTGGTCCATTGCGGCCTTTATCATCCTGCTCGCCCTGCTGATGGCGGGAAAGCCTTTTTTCCAAACATGGCACGATTTTCTGTGAAACTATGCGCCTCGTTCTTATCGGCATGAACCATAAAACGGCCCCTCTCGAAATCCGGGAGCGGCTGCAGCTCTCCGGCGGCGATGACGCCCATTCGCTCAGCGAGCTGATGCGCCTCCCGGAAATCAGGGAAGCGCTCTGCCTTGCGACCTGCAACCGGGTGGAGGTCTTCGCCCGCGTGGAGGACGGAGGGCAGGCGATTGAGCAACTCCGGGAGTTCATCTACCGGCAGGGCAATCTCGGACGCGATGAACTGGAACGCTGTCTCTACGTCTACCAGGATCGGGAAGCGGTGCGCCACCTCTTTCGCGTGGCGGCGAGTCTCGATTCGATGATCATGGGAGAGCCGCAGATCCTGGGGCAGCTCAAGGCGGCCTATCGCCATGCCGTTGAAAACCGCGCGACGACGGTCCTTTTCAACCGGCTTCTGCACCACGCCTTTCGGGTGGCGAAACGCGTCCGGAAGGAGACGGGGATCGCGGGCAACGCCGTCTCGGTAAGTTATGCGGCCGTCGAACTGGCGAAGAAGATCTTCGGGGACCTCAAGGGAAAAAGCATCCTCCTCATCGGGGCCGGGGAGATGTCGGAGCTGGCCGCCCGTCACCTCATCCGCCAGGGCGTGGGCAGCATCCGCATCGCCAACCGGACCTATGCCAGGGCCGAGGAAATGGCGGCCCTGTTCCAGGGCGTTCCCATCGCCTTCGACCGCTTTCCCGAGGTCCTTCCCGAAGTGGATATCGTGATTGCCTCCACCGGCGCCCCGGGTTATGTCGTGAGCGCGGAGATGGTGGCCTCGTCCCTCAGGCGGCGGCGAAACCGCTTGTTATTCCTGATCGACATCGCCGTCCCCCGGGACATCGATCCGGCGGCCGGCGATATCGAAAACGTCTACCTTTACAACATCGACCACCTGCAGGATGTTGTCGACACCAACAAGGAGATGCGGAGAATCGAGGCGATGAAGGCGGAGGGCATCGTTGCGGAGGAGGTGGTGGTCTACGAGGAGTGGTTCAACGCCCTTGCGGTCGTGCCAACGATCGTTTCCCTACGCGAGAAGATGGAGGCGATCATGCTGGGGGAGCTGGAGAGGTCATCTTCCTGGATGAGGAACCTGGACGGGGAGGAACGGTCCCGGATCGAAATCCTGACCGCATCCATCGTCAACAAGATCCTCCATGATCCGATCACCGTTCTCAAGGAGGAAAGCAAGGATAGGGACGAGCTGCCGTACGTGGCCGCCGTCAGAAGGCTGTTCAAAATATGACGCCCTTGTAATAAATAAATTGGCGTATCCACTTGACTTCAGTAAATTGGAGATAACAGATTGAATCAATGGAACTTTCGGTCATTTTTCAATATGGAAGCGCCAATGGTTGAATTGTCTTTATATTCAATATGATAA
>JAHJXP010000255.1 GCA_018827585.1 Pseudomonadota bacterium
AGGCAACCCGCCACGGAGTGATATTTGCTTGTAGAAGATGCGGATGGCCTCCGTGGGAGTAAGGCCAAGGCTCCGAAGGATCTCTTCCGCCTTTTTCTTTGTTTGTGGTTCAATGCGGGCATGGACAGCTGAAGTTTTCATAGTTTTTTTGTCCCACATTTGCAACACAAATGCAAACCGTTTTTCGTTTCTGTTTTCTCGTTTTCGTCCAACGAAAAGCTCACCGGCGCGAGGAACGAGCATCCGGTGGATTGACTGGTTGGCTATTTCTTATTCCTTGGGGAAATACTTAACATTGCTTATATTTTGAAAATCTGAATCCTGAGTCCAGAGGATAGCCTTGAATTCCTGGGCCGTTGCAAGAATAATACTGTCCGCCATTGGAAGATTATGTTCCAAACTTAGCCTTGAAGCGGCGATCGCTAATGATGCTTTTAGATCCACAACCGTTCCCTTTTGCATAGCAATAACTGCTTGCAGTGCATCATTTTCGCAGGATTCTCGCAGAATTACCTTGAAAACCTCGTATATCGTTACCGTTGGGACAACAAGCATAGAAGAATCATTCAATGGGGGCAGGAAATGCTTGGCATTAGGCTCATCTGCGAAGTATGCAAGCCAACCGGAAGAATCTACAATATTCATACTCGATCTTCCTCTCGTTTGAATTCCGTATTGATGCCCTTGAGAAATCCACGGAGTTCTTTGATATCGCGCTCCGGTATAAGCTCGATACGTCCAGCATATTCTATAACCTGCATTTTTTGGCCCGGACGAAGATTCAATGCCTCCCTAACTGCTTTTGGTATAACGACTTGATATTTTGGTGATACGGTTACTGATTGCATGCCAATACCTCCATCGATCTATTTTGTATTACGATATCATGATCGATATGGTTTTGTCAATTGTATTGATGGCCAAAATAAATATACAGTTTGTATATCCCGATACTAAAGGTTTTTTCGCATCTTAAAAAACAGCTCAAACGTCAACCAGTAACAACTTAACTGTCCGTATATCCACACATATTATAAATTATCCTCTTATGTGACCTTGTCTTATGCAGTCTGTACAGGCAGGACGCTACCCGTCTTCCCGGACGACGTGGTTTGATGGGTGGGTACGATTTTCAGTGGTGCTTTCGTCCCGGTCATTCCTCTGCCCCAAAACTCTTTTGAAACGTTAGGAAGAAACCTGCGAACCCGTGACGGCATGAAGCCGTGAGCCGAAAAGCGAAGCCACTTAACCACGGTGAGCTTCATTTGTCAATGATTTTAAGAACTCCTCGCCGATCAGGGCTTTTCGTTTGACTCGCGGCGGCGTTTCCGTTATACCCTACGCGGCGTTCACGTTATGGTTCACTATCGGGAGAAACACATCCCATCGGAGGGTCGGAGTCATTTTTCGGGTAAGGTGCGGAGGCGTAGGATCATGAGTACCGCCAGTGAGACGTGGAAACGCCACTTCCCTGACGCGGCATCGGGGGCGCACCTCTTCCCCGAATTCGAAATGCGGGCCAGGGCCGTTTCCGCTGAAGTGTTCCGCTGCACCAAAGCGTCAGACGCCAGGGAAACCGTCATCCGGCTCGTGGACGACGTGAAGGATAAAAAGGCGGTCGTCGTCGAGGACCCCCTCCAGAGGGCGGCCGGCGTCGTGGAGGCGCTGCGTTCCCGGGGGGTGGCCGTTTACACCGATCCCGGCGACATCGCGACTCATGCAAAGACCGCCGACATCGGGATCTCGGGGGTGGCCTTCGGAATCGCCGAGACGGGGAGCGTCTTCCAGGACGGTTTCGCGATCGCAACGCGCCTCGTCACGATCCTCCCGCCTCTCCATATCGTCTTTCTTCCCAGCGCAAACATCGTCCCCGGCATCACGGAGGCCTTCGAGATCATCGCCCGCTCCTTCGACCGCGGCTATATCGGCTTTATTACCGGCCCCAGCCGGACCGCCGACATCGAGAGGGTCCTGACCATCGGCGTCCACGGCCCCAGCCGCTTTGCGATCATCGCCGTCGATGAGGAACCGGCAGGAGGCGACGTCTGATGGACACCGAAGCGAGAAGCCTCCGCAAAGAGATCTCCGAAAAACTGAAGGACGAGACCCTCCGCGGCGCCCTGGGGCGTTTCGCTGAGGTTTATCCCGCCGCCCGGGCCAAGGCGTATGAGAACGCCGGCGACATCGAGACCCTTCGCGAGGCCCTCCGCAGGATGAAGAGCGCAACCGTCGAGCGGATCGAAGAGATGGCCGACCGTTTCGAAGCGGAGGCGACCAAACGGGGCGTGAAGGTGTTCCGGGCGCGGACGGGCGACGACCTCAAGGCCTACCTCGTAGCCCTCTGCAAAGAGAAGGGGGTCAAGAGGATCGTCAAATCGAAATCGATGGCCGCCGAAGAGGTCGATCTGAATCCCCATCTCGAGGCCGCCGGGATCACCGCGACGGAAACGGACCTCGGCGAGTGGATCGTCGCCCTGGCGGGCCAGAGGCCCTCCCACATGGTGATGCCCGCCATCCATCTGAGCCGCTTCCAGGTGGCCGAATACTTCTCGAAGGAACTGAAGGAAGAGATCCCGCCCGACATCGCCCTGATGGTCCAGGCGGCGCGCAAGGAGCTCCGGGAGAAATTCCTCCGGGCGGACATGGGGATCTCCGGCGCCAACTTCGGGATCGCCGAAAACGGCGCCATAGGCCTGGTCACCAACGAGGGGAACGCCCGGATGGCGACCACCCTCCCCCGCATCCACGTGGCGATCATGGGCTACGAGAAGCTGATCCCCACGCTCAGGGACGCGGCGACGATCCTCAAGGTCCTTCCCCGGAGCGCCACCGCCCAGCTCATGACGAGCTACATGACGATGATCGCCGGCCCCACGCCCGTCATGGTCGAAAGGGACGGGAAGTGGGTCGAAGAGCCCGGGGAGATGCACGTCATCCTCCTCGACAACGGCCGGCTCAAGGCGGCCCGCAACGACAGATTCAAGGAGGTCTTCCAGTGCGTCCGCTGCGCCTCCCGTCTGAACGTCTGCCCCGTCTACACCCTGATCGGCGGCCACGTCTACGGCCACATCTACGCAGGCGGCATCGGGGCGATCCTGACGGCCATCCTCCACGGCATGAAGGAGTTCGAGAAGTTCCACGAGCTGTGCATCGGCTGCCGCCGGTGCACGGAAGTCTGCCCCGGAAAGATCGACATTCCCGGCCTCATCGAGGAGCTCCGCATCCGGAACGTGCGGGAAAAAGGCCTCCCCTTCGTCATCCGGCAGGTCTTTGAAAATGTCATCTCCACCCGGAAGCTCTTCCATTCGCTGCTCAGGCTGGCCGCCGTCGGCCAGAAGCCGTTCCAGTCGGGGCGGCTGATCCGCCACCTGCCGCTGTTCTTAGCGGGGCTGGCCAAAGACCGGAGCCTCCCGGCGATCGCCGACAGACCTCTGCGCGACCGTGTCGCGAAAATTCAGGAAAATATCTCCAAACCGGACAAGAGGGTCGCCTTTTTTTCCGGCTGCACGATCGACTTCGTTTTCCCCGAAACGGGCGAATCGGTATTCAAGGTCCTCCAGGACCTGAACATGGAAGTTCTCTTTCCCGAGGGGCAGAGCTGCTGCGGGAAGCCCGTGATCGCGATGGGGGACGCGGAGACGACGCGGAAGATAGCAAGAGATAACGTCAAGGCCCTTATGGAGAAGGACCCCGACGTCATCATCGCCGCCTGCCCCACGTGCATGGAGACCCTGCAGCACTATGCCGAACTCCTCAAGGAGGACCCGGAATGGTCTCCCAGGGCGGAGCGGCTGGCGAAGAAGGTCCGGGAGTTTTGCAGTTTCGTCGCGGAGGAATACCAAAAACGCGCCGTCTCACGAAGGCCGAGGGGAAGACGAAGGTGACCTACCACGATTCCTGCCACATGAAGCGGGTCCTCGGCATCGAAAAAGAGCCGCGGCTGCTGCTTATGGCCGCCGGCTGCGAGCTCGTCGAGATGAAGAACGCCGACAAGTGCTGCGGCATGTCGGGGCTCTTCGGGGTGAAGTACCCCGAGCTCTCCATGCCCATCCTGGCGGAGAAGATCGCCAACATCCGGGAGACGGGCGCAGAGGTCGCCGCCTGCGCCTGCTCGGGCTGCATGGTCCAGATCCAGGGCGGCCTCGACAAAAAACTCCCTGGCGTCCGGATGAGGCACGTGGCAGACATCCTGGCCGAGCGGATAAAGGGCGGACAATGACCGAAAGAAGGTGGTTAGATGAAGATTAAAGCTACAATTATAAGTGATAATTGCGTTTTTAACCATCCGGGGGCGGTGGCCGAACACGGTCTTTCCATTTTCATGGAGACCGACTGCGGAAACTACCTGTTAGATACCGGCCAGGGGAAAGCGATAGTCAATAATGCCTTGGTGCTTGGTCTTGACCTTAGAACGATCAAAGGCATCATCATGAGCCATCACCACTGGGACCACACGGGAGGGCTTGGTCCCGTCCTCGACCTGAAGGGGGCGGCGGATATTTATGCCCATCCTGATTTTTTCAAAGAAAGCTATAAAATCGAGGGGGAAAAGGCGCGTTACATAGGCGTGCCTTATCCTCGAACGCTCCTGGAAAGCAAGGGCGCAATATTTAAATTCAGCGACGAGTTCCGCCAGATCGAATCGGGGTTGTGGCTGACGGGGGAAGTGCCCCGCCGGACGGATTATGAAAGCGGCGACAAAAACCAGGTTTTGAAGTCCCCACAGGGGTATGTGAAGGACGACCTGCGGGACGACCAGTCGGTTGTCGTTGAGACGGAAAAGGGGCTTTTTATCCTCCTCGGCTGCTGCCATTCCGGGATTATCAATACGCTGAGCTATATCGTGGAGAAGATGGGGCGGCGCCATATATATGCCGTGATCGGCGGTACGCATCTCGGCCCGGTGAGCGATGAGCAGAGGGGAAAAAGCATCGCTGCCCTCAGGGCGTTTGATATAGAGCGCATCGGAGTATCCCATTGCACGGGACTCAAAACGGCGACCCGTCTGGCCGCCGAGTTCGGGGAGCGATTCTTCTTCTGTAACGTGGGGACAGTGGTGGAAGGATAAGGAGTTCAGGTATGGACAACCGGTTTGCATCGCGGAAGGGGATCATCGTCGTCGGCGCCGTGATCGGCGTCCTGGCGGCGCTGCTCCAGTATCTCGGGAACCCCGCCAACATGGGCATCTGCGTGGCCTGCATGGAGCGGGACATCGCCGGCGCGATCGGCCTGCATCGGGTGGACGTTGTCCAGTACATCCGGCCTGAAATCATCGGTTTCGTGCTGGGATCCTTCATCGCCGCGCTGCTCGCCGGCGAGCATAAGCCCCGCGGCGGTTCGGCGCCGATGATCCGTTTTTTTCTCGGCGTCTTCGCCATGATCGGCGCCCTGGTCTTTTTAGGCTGTCCCTGGCGGGCCATCCTCCGGCTGGCCGGCGGTGACGGGAATGCCATCGCGGGAATCCTGGGGCTGGCGGCGGGCATCTTCGTTGGCGTTCAGTTCCTGAAGCGAGGTTACAACCTCGGCCGGGCTTATCCGCAGAAATCCTACAGCGGCTGGCTCTTCCCGGCCGTCATGCTCAGCCTGTTTCTCCTGCTGGTTTTCCAGGTCTCTTTCAGCCCGGGAGGACCGATCTTTTTCAGCGAGAAGGGGCCTGGTTCACAGCACGCCCCGATCTGGATCAGCCTGGCGGCGGGTCTGCTGGTCGGCATCCTGGCCCAGCGCAGCCGTTTCTGCACGATGGGAGCGATCAGGGACGTCATCCTGATCCGGGACTTCCACTTGATCAGCGGCGTGGCGGCCCTCCTCGCATTCGCCTTCGCAGGGAATCTCATTCTCGGCCAATTCAAGCCAGGATTTGAAGGACAGCCCATCGCCCATACGGATTATGTCTGGAACTTCCTCGGCATGGCGCTTTCCGGCCTGGCCTTTGTCCTGGCCGGCGGATGTCCGGGAAGGCAGCTGTTCCTCTCCGGCGAGGGCGACATGGACGCAGGGATTTTCGCTCTGGGCATGATCGTCGGCGCCGGCATCTCCCACAATTTCGCTATGGCCAGTTCCGCGAAGGGTACAGGGGCCTTCGGACCCGCGGCCGTTGTGATCGGATTCCTCTTTTGCCTGATCGTGGGCTTCACACAGCGGGACAAAATCAAATTCTGAGAAGCTATAAGGATAATGCTTTCGGAACTGGTAGCTGAAGAGACTTCAATAGGGGGGAGGCAATGATGACAAAGCAGATCGACGCCAGAGGTCTTTCCTGCCCGCAGCCGGTAATTCTGGTGACCCGTGCGGTGGAGGAAGGGAATACCGATCTGGAAATCCTCGTGGACAACGAGGTCGCCAAGGAAAACGTTCTCCGCCTGACGACACGGTGTGGGCTGAAAGCGGAGACCCGCCGGGCAGGCCCGGATATCGTCATCCGAACAGCGAAGGTCTGAGAAACCGTCTGCCGGAATGACGGTTTTGCGCATCGGACACAGCCTTCGCCCGTCAGGAGGGCGGGGCTATCGAATCATTGGCGGACGGACATGCCGGCCTCAGGCGGGGACTCTGAGACCATTTGAAGGCGGGACGATCTTGGATGCGATTTATTTAGACAATGCGGCGACATCCTGGCCGAAACCGGACGCGGTCATCGAGGCGATGATTCGCCATCAGAGAATGGTCGGCGGCAGCCCCGGCCGCTCCGGCCACCGGCTGTCCATCGAGGCGGGCAGGGCCGTATACGGGGTGCGGGAAACCATCGCGCGTCTTTTCCATATCGCCGATCCCCTGCGGATCGTGTTCACGAAAAACAGCACCGAGGCCCTGAACATCGCCCTGCTCGGCCTGCTCAAGCCGGGAGACCATGTCGTCACGACCGGCATGGAGCACAACTCCGTCATGCGGCCCCTGCGTTTTCTCGCTTCCCATGGCGTGGAACTCACCGTTGTGGCCTGCTCGCCCCGGGGAGACTTGGACCCGGGTGACATCCGGAGGGCCCTTCGGCCCAACACCCGGGCGGTCGTCCTGACCCACGCCTCCAATGTGACGGGAACGATCATGCCCGTACAGGAGGTCGCAGCCATTGCCCGGGAGCGGGACATCGTCACCTGCGTCGACGCCGCGCAGACGGCCGGGGTTCTGCCCATCGACGTGGAAATGATGGCGATCGACTTGCTGGCCTTCACCGGACACAAGTCTTTGTTCGGACCGCAGGGCACGGGGGGACTTTATATCCGGAAAGGTCTCGACGACCGGATCTCTCCCCTGATGCGGGGAGGAACGGGAAGCCGGTCGGAATTCGAGGAGCAACCCGACTTCATGCCCGACAAATATGAAGCGGGGACGCCCAACGCCCCCGGCCTTGCCGGGTTGGCAGCCGGGACGGCCTTCGTCCTTGCAAAGGGGCCGGAGAGGATCCACGCCAGAGAAAAGGCCCTGGCGCGCAGGTTTCTAAATCATCTGGAGGCGCTGGACGGCGATGCGACGATATACGGACCGCGGGATATGGAGACCCGGACTTCCGTGGTTTCGTTCAATCTCCGGGATATCGTTCCTTCGGACGCCGCCCTTTTCTTTGACGAGCGGTTCGGAATCCTTTGCAGGCCCGGGCTCCACTGCGCCCCTGCAGCCCACCGAACCATCGGCAGCTTCCCGCAGGGGACCATCCGTTTCAGCTTCGGCTTTTTCAACACGGAAGCGGAGGTTGACCTGGCCGCCGAGGCCGTCGTGCGGCTTCTCCAACGCTGATTCTTGACGGCTTCGTAAAAAGTCCGGATGCTGCGTTGCGCTTCATCATTCGTCATTGCGGCGTACGCCAAAGTACGCCTCATTCCTCATGATTCGCGCGACTTGCCTGCGGACTTTTTACGAAGCCGTCCGAAATTCAAGGCTTTTGCGACTTTTTACGAGAGTGTCATTCTTCCGAGCTGACATTTATGGCCGATAACCAACCGTCCAGTGTCGTCCTTGTCGAATCCTTTGGCCATGCCCTCCAGGCCGAAAAAATGCTCGGGGCGGCCGGCATCCCCTGCCGCCTGGTCCCCGTGCCGCGCCACATAAGCTCCGATTGCGGCGTCTGTCTGCGTTTCAGCAGCGATTTTCATACCCGCGTCGAAGAGATACTTTCGGGAAGACTCGAGTCTTTCGAGATTGTCCGCCTGTAATCAATGACGGCTTCGTAAAAAGCCGTCCCATTTTCGCGACTTTTAAGACTTTTTACGAGTTCGTCAATCAGCGGATCGCGGATTTAGGACGTCGGGACCTTCAGCGACCGGTAAAAGCTGTCGATTGTGTAGATGGCCGCCAGCGGATTGTGCCCCAGCAGGCGGTCCTTGACGGCGAAGACCGTGCAGGGGGCCTGGGCGTATTTCAGAAACAGCGAGTCGTGACCGACACACAGGCCGATCATGACATTGAATTCGGTCTTCTCTTCGTTGAACAGAAGCGCCTGGGCGATGGGGTTGCACATGGACTCGAAACAGCCGATTTTTATTTTCTGATCATCCCGGAGACCAAGCGTCTCCTTCGGCACCCGGCCCATCTTGCAGAGTCCCGAGACAACCGTAAACCCGTTTGCGGCAAAAAGGCCTTCGACGACTTTGGCCTCTTTGCGAAGGGCGATGCAGAAGGCGAGGCCGATTTTTTGGTACCCCATCTTCCCGGCAAACTCGATGATCTCGGTGATCCGGGGCTTGACGGGCCTCGCCCGTGCGTAACCGAGTTCCCGGTCTGCATACCCTTCTCCCTCCTGGATCGACGCCTGCCGGGCAAACTCCAGAATTTCCGGCTTCTTGAGTTCCTCCAGGGCTTTTTCAATGACCTGCGCCTTGTTCACCGTCGGGCAGAAGGGGGGCGCCTGCCCGCCTTCGTCCTGGCAGATCCGCCCCTGCGGTTCAAACGGGCAGCGCGCGCACCCCGGAAGCTCATTGTCCATACATTCCTCCTTGGGAAATTACCGGATGATCCCCATCATTCCTCCTTGGGAAATTATCGGATGATCCCCATCCCCGCCAGCACCGACAGCATGACCGCGGCGGCAATGACCGATCCGACCTGCCCGCCGGCGTTGGCGCCCATCGCGTGCATCAGGAGATAGCTCTTCTTGTTCCACTTAGCGCCTTCCCGCTGGACGACGCGCGCCGCCATCGGAAAGGCCGAAATGCCGGCCGCGCCGATCAGGGGGTTGATCTTCCCCCGGGTGACGACCCGCATGAGCTTGCCCATGAGAACCCCGCAGACCGTGTCGAGGCAGATGGCAATGAACCCGAGCGCCAGGACTATCAGGGTCTGGGCCTTGATAAAGGCGCTGCCCACCATCGTCGCGCCGATGCACAGGCCGAGGAAAAGCGTGACCACGTTGGCTATCTCGTTCTCGGAGGCCTTCGTCAGACGGCTCACGACGCCGGATTCCCGCATGAGGTTCCCCAACATGATCGTCCCGAGCAGGGGAAGTCCTTTCGGGGCGATCAGACCGCCGAGAATGGTGATGACCAGGGGAAACATGAGCTTCGTCGTCCTGGAAACCGGCCTGGCGACCGGCTTCATAACGGTCATGCGTTCCTCTTTCGTGGTCAGGAACCTCATGATCGGCGGCTGGATCACGGGCACGAGCGACATGTAGGAATAGGCCGCCACCGACACGGCGCCGAGGAGATGCGGGGCGTATTTCGATGCGACGTAGATGGCCGTCGGCCCGTCGCAGGCCCCGATGATCCCGATGGCAACCGCGTCCAACTGGGGAAAGCCCAACGCCAGCGCCAGAAGAAGCGTAATGAAAATCCCGAACTGCCCCGCCGCGCCGAGAAGGAATGTGGACGGCTGGGCGAGGAGCGGCCCAAAGTCGGTCATCGCGCCGATGCCTACAAAGATCAGCAATGGAAAGAGTTCCGTTGCGATGCCGGCGTCATAGATGACCCGGATGAATCCGTCATTGCTCATGACATCCGACAGGGGGATATTCACGAGGATGCAGCCGAAACCGATGGGCACCAGCAGCAGGGGCTCGCAGTCCTTCTTGATCCCGAGGTACAAAAGGACGAATCCCACGACGATCATGATGGCATTGCGCCAGTCCACAAAGAGCATCTGGGCGCCCGCGGTCAGGCCGCCCAGCCCGCTTAGTATCGCCTCTACCATGAGCTACTCCCCCTTGTCCGCCGGCTTCTCGGGAAACAGTTTCCCCAGCAGGCCCATAACGAGACTCATAATCCACAAGGTCAGGAGCGTCCCTCCCATACCGCAGATCAGCATCGTCATCCCGAATGTGAAATTATCCATGCACAATACCTCCATTCTGGTCCGCCTCGTTTTCCACCGGCGGACCGCTTAAAAGAA
The DNA here is from genome assembly GCA_018827585.1 of Pseudomonadota bacterium. Classification (GTDB taxonomy): domain Bacteria; phylum Desulfobacterota; class Syntrophia; order Syntrophales; family UBA5619; genus JAKAFS01. The sequence goes on from JAHJXP010000255.1 coordinate 10,318, forward strand.
CAATGACTTCTTGGAACAACATTCCGTTGGAATGCGCCTCTTTAACCGCAACTCACCCCCGGTGTCAAGCGAAAAAAGTCATGGCATTTCCAACCGGAAATGCACCACTTTTCGCATCAAATCCGACCGGTCATTGATACGCTGCCGGACGCCCCGGGCATCGGGATTGATCCTTCCCCGTGCAAACCCCGCTTCCTCTCGGCAAGATGATGAGCGAAACCGCATCGGAGCGCCATGAAGACGCATCATGACGCGGTCTCTTTCATGCTGCCGGTTCGTTTGAGGCGCAGATGGAATGAATGGGATTCTTCAAGCGAGAAGGGGATATGCCCGGGCTCCTTTTTCGCTTCGGCCAGATATGCCGACAACATCCCCTTGTAATCGGGATGCGCGCATTGACGAATGATCGTTTCAGCCCTCTCGTGCGGATCCAATCCGCGCAAATCGGCCAGCCCCTGTTCCGTCACCAGGATATCCACATCATGCTCCGTATGATCCACATGGGAAACCATCGGAACGATCGCGGAGATCTTTCCACCCTTGGCCGTCGACGGCCCGACAAAGATCGAGTAGAGGCCGTTCCGGGAAAAATCATACGATCCGGCGATGCCGGTCAGGATCTTGGCTCCCAGCACATGGCTCGAATTCACCTGCCCCTGGAGATCCATCTCCAGACAGCCGTTAATCCCGATCACCCCCAACCTTTGAATGATTTCAGGTGAATTGCAGATCGTTACGGGACGCAGCACCATGAACTGCTTGTAGCGGTCAAGATTCGCCTGGAATCTCCCCCATGCCTCCGGGGAGAGCCTCAGGGCCATTCCCGAAACCCAGTCCACCTTTCCCGCCTCGACGATCTCCAGCACGGGATCCGTGATGGCGGGCAGGTGAAACCGAAAATTGGTGAAGTCGCTCGCACCGATTTTCCTCATGACCTGGCCTGCAAGATCCCCCACGCCGAGTTCGATGGGCGGCAGAGGCTCGCTCAACCGTCCGGCGGCAATCTCCTTCTTGAAAAAATCGAGGAGGTGCTGGCCGAGCAGAGCACCCATGAGATCCGGCTTGGGTTCACCGGACGGCTTGTCGCCCCGATCGGACAGAACAACCCCCTTGATCTTCTCCGGATTGACATAAAAATAGGGCACGCCGATCCGCTTCACGGGGTTGCCGACGATCGGAATGGGATCGCCGCCCTTCTGATACACGTCATGCATTCCTTCCAGGGCCATCGGGCGGTTGAGGTTGATCTCGACGATCACCCCGGAGGCGGCATCGATCCACTCGGGTGAATCATAGACCGCCGTCGAAGGGATGATATTGCCTTCCCGGGTCAGTCCGATCGCCTCAACGACGGCCATGTCAACGGGTCCATACCACCCCCGTTTCACATGCAGCGGCAGTTGCCCTCCCTTGCCTTCGATGAACCGCACCTCTCCGCGATTGATTGCCGCCCTGAGTTTCTCTCCCCCGATCGCGCCGATCCTCGTTCGGATCCCCCCGACATCGGCGAGGACATCTTCAACCTCGGAACCTACCGGCCCCGCGCACAACAGATCGATCCTGATCCCGCCTTCGCGCCTGATCCGTTCCGACAGGGCCTGAAACGTCGCCTTCGGATAGCCCATCAGGGGGTTTCCCGAGGTCGCGACCATCATCCCGTCCCGGAAAAGCAAGGCCGCCTCGTCGGCCGTCATGATCTTCGCGAGGGATTCCTTATGCCGTATCCGCGCTTCGATTCCGTCCATTGTCACTCCCCGTGTTTAACGTTCTGCTGGATGAATGCCGAAATTTCCTCGAGCTTTGCGTGGGAAGGAAACACACCCTGAACACCGATCCCCTTCAACACCGCGATGTCATCCTTCGGGATGGTCCCCCCGAACAGGACCAGAACGTCTCCAAGCTCACGCTCGCGGATCCGCTTCATCAGCTTCCGCGAAATCGAGACGTGCGATCCCGAAAGAATGCTCACCCCGATTACATCCACCGCCTCCTGAAGGGCCACCTCCACCACCTGCTCCACGCTCTGGCGCAAACCGGTGTAAATCACCTCCATCCCCTGGTCCCTCAACCAAAAGATCAGCACCTTGGCGCCAACGTCATGCCCATCCAGGCCGATCTTGGCGATCAGTACGCGAATGGTCTTTTTCGTTTCCATGAAAACCTCCTGAACGGTATCTATATGGTAGTCGGTTCCTTGAACGTCCCGTACACCTTCTTCAGGGTGTCGATGATCTCCCCTACGGTCGCCTTTTCCGTGAGCGGCTCAAACAGATAAGGAATGATATTGTCGCCACGGCCGGCTGCCGCCTCCAGCTCTTTTAGGGCGCCTTCAACCTTCCCCTGGTCGCGGCTCGCCTTGACCGCCTTGAGCCGCTGAAGCTGACGGTTGATGGTTTCAGGATCCGTCTTGTAAATCTCCAGGTCCCTCTCCTCCTCCTTCACCTTGAACTTGTTCACCCCGACCAGGACCTTCCCCCCCGAACTGATCTTCTTCTGGAGCGCGTAGCTCTGCCTGGCCAATTCTCTCTGGATGGCCCCGCTCTCGATCATCTTCACGATCCCCCCGTCCTTTTCGATATCGGCAACGGTCTCGCCGATCTTCGCCTCCATCTCATCGGTCAGCTTCTCCACATAGTAGGACCCCCCCAGCGGATCGACCACATCGGCCACACCCGTTTCAAAAGCCAGGATCTGTTGCACCCGTAGAGAGGTCCGGATCGCCAGATCCGAGGGAATCGCATATACCTCATCGTAGCAGGCCAGATTGAGCGATCTCGTCCCGGAAAACACCGCCGCCATCGCGTAGATCGTCGCACGGGCGATGTTGTTCAGCGGCTGCTCGGCCGTCAGGCCTCCTCCCATCCCCCCGGTGGAAAACCGGAACTGCAGCGAGCGCTTGTCCTGGGCGCCGTACTTCTCCTTCATCAGCCTGGCCCAGTACCGCCTCGCCGCTCGAAGTCTCGCGATGTCCTCGAAGAAGTTGAAGTCACGGCCGCCGATCGGCAGATGGAATGAGAACAGCGGGGCGATCTGGTCGATATGGGAACCCCGCTTCAGAACTTCCCCGATATAGACCTCCGCAATCGATATCGCCAGGGCGACCGACTGCATCGTATTGGCCCCGTATTCCAGGATATGCGTCCCCGAAACGCTGATCGCGTTGAACCGCGGGATCTCCTTGTTGCAATATTCCACCAGATCGCCCACCAGCTTGATCGAAGGTTCCGGAGGGAAGATCCAGGTCCCCCGGGCGATGTACTCTTTTAAAATATCGTTCTGAATCGTCCCCCGCAGCTTTTTGGGCTCCACTCCCTGCTTCTGCGCCACCAGGACGTACATCGCCAGGATGATCGGCGCCGTCGCGTTGATCGTAAAGGACGTCGAGATCTGATCCAGGGAGATCCCGTCGAAGATCCTCTCAAAATCCTCCAGGGAGTCCACCGCGACCCCCAGCTTCCCGACGTCGTCCTCCGCAAGAGGCATGTCCGAATCCAGGCCGATCTGCGTCGGCAGATCAAAGGCCAGGCTCAGGCCCGTCTGGCCGTTTTTCAGCAGGTACTTGAACCGCTCGTTGGTGCTGTCCGGTGTCGACTGCCCCGAATACTGCCGCATCGTCCAAAGGGCGCTCCGGTACATCGTCGGATAGACCCCCCGGGTAAAGGGGTACTCGCCCGGGTCATTGAGCTTCTCCTTATAATCGAAGTCCGGAAGGTCCTCCGGCCCATAAAAACATTGCACAGGGGTGCCCAATATCGAAACAACGGGACGCACCTCCGTTTCGCTCGCTTTTTTGGCCATGACTATTTCCCTCCCCCATGATGGGCGCCGATCTCCTCCAATTCGATCAGGACGCCGTTGGTGCTCTTCGGATTCAAAAAGGCGATGAGCCGCCCGTCCTCCGTCCTTCTCGCCGTCTGGTTGATCAGTTCGATCCCCTGAGCTTCAAAGTGGCGGAGCGCCTCCTCGATGTTTTCGACCCCGAAGCAGATGTGGTGAATCCCCTCCCCCCGCTTCTCGATGAACTTGGCCGCCGGGCTCGCCGGATCCAGCGGCTCGATCAGCTCCACAGTCGATTCACCGACCGGGAAAAAGGCGATCTTTGTCTTGATGGCGTCCGATTCGTACACCTTCTCCAACGGCATTCCCAAGAGATCCCGGAAGATGTGGGTCGATTTTTCGATGTTCCGGACAGCCACGCCGATATGCTCAATCTTCTTTATCATGTGATCCCTCTCCTTTATAATGGAATCGTTCCGTGCCTCTTACCGGGCCGCAGCTCCACCTTCCCCTTGAGACGCTCAAACGCCGCAACCAAATAGGTGCGCAGCACCTTCGGTTCGATGATCGCGTCGATCCATCCCTCCTCGGCGGCGACATAAGGATTGGCGAACTTCTGCCGGTACTCGTTCACCTTCCGGATCCGCATCGCCTTCGGATCTTCCGCCTTGGCGATCTCGTCCTTGAAGATCACGTTTGCCGCCGCCTCGGGACCCATAATGGCGATCTCCGCCGTCGTCAGCGCAATCGTCAAATCGGTGCCCACCAGTTTCGAGACGGCCATACCCGACATGGCGCCGCCGTAAATTTTTCTCACGATGACCGAAACC
>JAHJXP010000037.1 GCA_018827585.1 Pseudomonadota bacterium
GAAAAATTGGCTTTTAGATGGTAGAAAGTGGCCGCCGCACGACCTGTTTCCGGATCCTGCCGGATGGGAAGCGCGGGGAGCCGGAGATTGGCGATAACCCTCCGCCGGGTGATTTTTCTTTTCGCGGGAAGAAATGAATTCCAAAGGGATAAAAAAAGTCGGGACGATAACTTGACAGACCGTTTTGTAAAACAGAGAATGAAGATGGTCGACACTCAGATCCGCGCGAGAGGAATTGCGGATCAGAGGGTCTTGAAGGCCATGGAAAAGATCCCCCGCCATCTCTTTGTCGATGAGGGGCTGATCGATCAGGCCTATTATGACAGTCCTCTTCCCATCGACCGTCAGCAGACCATCTCCCAGCCCTATATCGTCGCGCTGATGTCCGAGGCGATGGCCCTCACCGGAAAGGAAAAGGTGCTGGAGATCGGAACCGGTTCCGGGTATCAGACCGCCATCCTCGCCGAGCTTGCCGAACGGGTCTTTTCTATCGAGCGCATTGCCGTGCTGGCGTCCCGGGCCAGGAGGGCGCTCGACGCGCTGAATTGTTACAATGTGGCTATCCGGGTGGGAGATGGAACCTACGGATGGCGGGAGGAAGCCCCGTTTGCCGCGATCATTGTGACGGCCGGGGCGCCGCGGATTCCAAAGACCCTCGTCGAACAGCTCGAAGTCGGCGGCAGCCTGGTGGTTCCCGTGGGCAGCCATCACTCCCAGACCCTTATGAAAGTGACCCGCCTGTCGGCCGATCCGAATGATCTGAAGCGGGAAGATCTGGGAGGCTGCCGCTTTGTGGATCTGATTGGGGAGCACGGGTGGGAAAATTGAGGGAAAAAACGTCCCCCTTGCCGGTATTTTTATATGTCCGCCCTTGCCGGAAATTTGCAGGATTCATCCTTTTTCTCCTGACAGGCCTGATCATCCTCTCCTGCGCTTCTTCCCCTTTCCGAGGCGAGCGGCCCCGGGGCATATACCACCGCGTGAAAAGCGGGGAGACCCTCTCGGCGATCGCACGGGCCTATCAGGTCAATCTGCAGGATCTTGCCGAGATCAACAACATCGACAATCCCGACAAGATCGAGGTGGACGGCGTGATCTTCGTTCCCGATGCAAACCAGGTCCTTGACGATGTCCTGACTGCGGCGCGGATCCAGAGGTCCCCGGCGGCAACGCCTGTTGCGGAAGCCCCGGTCGCAACGGCGCGGGCGGTGGCGCCCGTCAAAGAGACCCCGAAAAAGGAGATCCCAGGGAAAGAGGTTGCGAAGAAGGAGCCCCCCCCCAAAGCGCCTGCGCCGGATACGGGTAAAGGCAAGGACGTGGTTCCGGTGGATGCGACGCCGAAGGAACGCGCCGCTCTGCCACAGGCGGTGGAACAGAGTTCGGCCCCCCCAGCAATTTCCGACAGGCCGGAAAGCGGGAAAAAGGAAGGCCAGTCGGTTAAGCAAGACGAAGGCGAGAGGGAAGGCCTCCAGTTCGACAAAAAGCGTTTTATCTGGCCGGTGAAGGGAACGGTAGTCTCACGGTTCGGCATACAGCCGAACAGGATGTATTTCAACGGCATCAGGATCGCCGCCGGCGAGGGGACGGCTGTGCAGGCAGCGGCAGGCGGGTCGGTGATCTTCTCCGCTCCCCTCAAGGATTATGGAGAGACGATTATCATCAAGCACGAGGATCATTATGCAACAGTCTATACCCATTTGGGAGTCAGAACCGTCCGCGAAGAGACCCAGGTCAAGAAGGGGGACCGGATCGCCTTTCTCGGCACGGGCGGCGGCGGGGATCCCTACCTCCACTTCGAGATCCGGTATAAGAACAAGGCCAGGAACCCCCTCTTCTTCCTTCCCTGAACGAGCTGGAAATCGAGCGCGCCCGGGTCTGCGGGCGGCCGGCAACCGGGTTCCGGCACTGGGAAAGTCCGGATGCCTCCGGTGCGGCCTATGAACTCACCTGAGGACCGCAACTCCTTTGAGCAGGGCCCGATCAGACCTCCGAGCGAAGCCCGGAGTCTCTTGATCCGCGTGACCAGGAACTGTCCCTGGAACCGGTGCGCCTTCTGCCACACCTATCGGGGGGAAACCTTTTCGCTCCGGCCGATGGCCGATATCAAGTCTGATATCCTGAGGATGGCCGAGACGGCCGAAGAGATCCGGGCGCTTTCCACGCGGTGCGGAGAAGAGGGGCGCGTCGGCGAAAAGACCATCCGCCGGGTATTCGGCGGGGAAGGGAATGGCAAGGGTCGCTTCCAGTCAATGGCGGTGTGGCTGTATTACGGCGGGGAATCGGTCTTCTTGCAGGACGCCAATTCCCTGATCATGAAGACGGAAAACCTTGCCGAGGCGCTCTCTTTCATTCGCGGAACTTTTCCCTCGATCACTCGGATCACCACCTACGCCCGCGCGAAAACCGCCGCAAGAAAGACGGTGGGGGAACTTAACCGCCTGCGGGAGGCGGGACTTTCCCGGATCCATGTGGGGATGGAAAGCGGTTGCGATCCGCTGTTGAAATTCATCCACAAGGGGGTGACCGCCGCCGAACAGATCGAGGCGGGACAGAAGATCCGGGAGGCCGGCATCTCCCTGTGCGAGTATGTCATGCCGGGCCTGGGAGGGCGCCGGTGGACGCGGGAACATGCCGTAGAGACCGCCCGGGTCCTCAACAGGATCAACCCCGACCATATCCGTCTGCGGACGCTTCAGGCAGTTCCGGGCACACCGCTCGCGGAAAAGATCCGGCAGGGAGAATTTCAGCCTCTGGACGACGAGGAGATCCTCCATGAGATCCGGTTGTTTATCGAAACGCTGGAGGGGGTTGTCACGGAGATCGCCAGCGATCATATCCTGAACCTCCTGGAGGAGTTGGAAGGGAAGCTCCCCGAGGACCGCGAGCGGATGCTCGGCATCATCGACTCTTTTTTCGCTTTGTCTGCCGAGGAACGGATGGTCTTCCGTCTCGGGAGGCGGATGGGGTTCTATCGGCGGCTGGATGATCTGGCCGACGGACGGATGCAGATCCGGTTAAGGGCGATTCTGAACGAATACCGGACAAGGGATGCCCAGGCGCTGGAGAGGGATATCGCCGAGATCAGGAACCGTCACATCTGAGGAAAGGGCAAGACAGGAAGCGGCAACTAAAAACAAAAGGCGTATGGCGAAGCGGAAATCATATTGACCGTTCAGTAATAATGTGATATATTGATATACTCGTAAAAAGTCCCAAATTTCCCCCCTCAGGGGGAGGGTGTGGTTGTGTAGACATTACATCAATTTTGACCCATCCCCACCCCGGCTCTCCCCTTGAAGAGGAGTTGAAATTTATTTTTTACGAAGTCGTCATATGTTGACGAACTCGTAAAAATGGTCATACCCGCGAAAGCGGGTATGCAGGACCATGGGAACATCTTGAAAAGACTGGATTCCCGAATCCACGGGAATGACAGACGAGTGCTATTAGGGACTTTTTACGAGAGCGTAATATGTTGGAATGTTCGAAAAATAAATTTATCGGGTGTTAATAATGTTCAAGGTAGGAGATTTGGCGGTATATCCGGCGCAGGGGGTAGGTGTTATTGAGGCCATAGAGAACCGCGAGATCGGGGGGAGCAAGCAGTTGTTCTATATCATGAAGATCATGGGCAACGGCATGAAGATCATGATCCCCATGGCGGGCGCAAAATCGGTCGGGCTCCGCGAGGTGATCATGGAGACCGAGATCCCCAAAGTCTATGAAATCCTCAGGATGAAGGATGTCACGATCGATAAGCAGACCTGGAACAAGCGATACCGGGAATACCTCGAGAAGATCAAGACGGGCTCGGTATTCGAAATTGCGAGGGTTCTGCGTGATCTTCTCATCCTGAAAAGCGACAAGAACCTCTCGTTCGGGGAAAGAAAAATGATGGACACGGCAAAGAGCCTGCTCGTCAAGGAGATCTCCGTGGCGAGCAATTCCGCAGAGACAAAGGTTGAAGAGGATCTGAAGGCGATCTTTACCGTGCAATGAGTTCTGCCCGCCGGTCCTCATTTTCAGTCCCGTTTTTAGAAACGGATTCGAAGTCGTAATCGATCTGAAGATTTGCCGGGGAACACAGTGAAGGCCGTTTCTGCGGTTCGGAGGCGGAGCGGCGCGGTATCCATGCGCCCGGAAAGGAGGCGACTGGGGTTTGGTTGTGAAAATTCTTTTAATTATGGCATGTTCCATAAGCGGTTATTCAATTGCTTATCATATTTATGGCCAATGGTGGCAATGGGTCATCGGACTTATTTGGGGTTTGTTTATCGCGATATTCGTTATCCAGATCGAACGGTCCATCAGAAAAGTCTCTTTGCGGGTTATCTTGGGCGGCGTGGTGGGGATGCTCATCGGTCTGCTGATCGCCTTCTTATTCGCCTATGGTTTGAGTTTCGTCAGCAACATCATGGAAAAGAGACAGGTTGTTCCCTGGATCTACACCCTGCTTACCGGAACGATGGGCTATCTGGGACTTGTCCTTGGCTCGAAGAAGGTGGAGGAATTAAGTTTTTTCGGCTGGGGACCGGCCAAGGAGATCAGTGATTACCGGATCCTCGATACCAGCGTCGTCATCGATGGGCGGATCGCGGATATCTGCGACACCGGGTTCCTGGAGGGGAACCTGATGGTTCCCCGCTTTGTGCTCGACGAGCTGCAGTACATCGCCGATTCCTCGGATTCGCTCAAGAGGGCCCGGGGGCGCAGAGGGCTGGACATTCTTAACCGAATGCAGCGCAGCAGCGGCATCTGCATCGATGTGGTCGATCACGATTTCCCCAAGATCAAGGGGGTGGATGCCAAGCTCGTGGCCCTGGCCAAGAAGACAAACGGCAAGATCATCACGAATGATTTCAACCTCAACAAGGTGGCGGAGCTGCAGGGGATCAAGATCCTCAATGTGAACGAACTGGCCAATGCCCTCAAACCGGTGGTCCTGCCGGGGGAATTGATGACGGTCAAGATCATCAAGGAGGGCAAGGAACCGGGACAGGGGGTGGCCTATCTGGACGACGGTACGATGATCATCGTGGACAACGCCCAGAAGCACCAGGGGATGAATGTGGAGGCGCTGGTGACGAGCGTTCTGCAGACAGCCGCAGGCAGGATGATCTTTTCCGAACTGAAAGCGGTCTTGGATGAAAAGAAACCCTACGTGCTCAATGCAAAATAGAAACTGTTTCCAGGCCCGGTGACCTTTTCCACCGGGCTTTTTTGCGGGTTCGCCAAACGTGACGTTCTCGTAAAAAGTAAATTTTCCCCTCCCCCGGCGGGAGGGGACTAAGGGGAGGGGGAAATAACAGGCAGAGATACGGCCGCTTATCACCCCCACCCTAACCCTCCCCCGTCAAGGGGGAGGGAGATTGGGACTTTTTACGA
>JAHJXP010000256.1 GCA_018827585.1 Pseudomonadota bacterium
GGCACGGTATTCCTTTTCATGAACGGCAAGGTTTTCCAGCGCTGCACGGCAGGCCGACTCGGCAAGAACGCGGGCGGCGGCGGTAGCCTTTTCAAGAACTCTGCGATGTTCTTTGGAAAGTGATGTTGACATAGGGTGTTCAGTCCTTAAAGGATGACCGGGCCGTCTTTCAGGGCGGCTTCGATACTCGTTTTGGATTTATTTAACCAGGCATCAAGTTCTGCCTTGTCGTGAATGGTGGCAGCGGCAAGCGTGACGCGCCGGGCTTTGGGCTCTGCTTCGATGATGGCGGCGGCAAGGGCCTTGTCGAACTGGGCGGCCAAGGCATCGGTCTGTGACTGCCAGTTGGCGAGGGAACAAGTCTGAAGAGCAGACAGGAGTTGTTCATCGGAACCTGTAGCAGGGGAGGTTCGTTGCAATGCCCCGGCGCTGGAAAGCAGAGATTGACGTTTCTCTTCTGTGATTTTCTGCCATGCCGTGTTGCCGCTAATCCGCGCCGTCTGAGCCACGAACATGTCTGTATAAGCTTTGTGTGCCTGGGTGAGACCGGCACGCAGCGCATTGGCTGCCGCATTGACAACGTGAGAGACCGGATCAGGATCATCCAGTAGGGAACGATTAGCGCGAATGGCGATAAGGGTAGCAGACCATTCGGCCTGCTCAGCAAGACCAATGGCTTGGGCGACGAGCTTTTCGGTCAGGACAAAGGCAGGAAGACGCTTGGTGATCTCTTTGCCGGTGGCTTGCCATATTTTGATCTTCCCCAGGAGGGCATCTCGCTGATCGTGTAGTTCCATGAGGAGATCATTGCCGGAGTGAGATTCCAGGGCAGTGATCTCCGGAGCGGTAGGCGCCATGGGAGCGGGTGCGTCCCCGCCCGCCTGCGTAGCAATCGCTTTGGCGTGATCCACAAAACGGAGTGCGTCGGCGGGTTCGTTGCCAGGAATGATTTTAGGAAGACCAGCTTCCTGGAGGAGCTTGCGGATGGCGAGCTTCTGGGCAGCGGTAAGAACCGGGCTTTCCGTGCGAAATGCCGCTTGGCCGAGCTTTTTCTGATCCACCTCCGCCAGCGAGAGCGGGTTCCCTTTAATACGGGCGCTGAGATGGTTGCTCGCGAGCAAGGTTGTCAAGACAGCATCTATCGCATCCTGAGGCCAACCATACTTGACTCCAGTGAACTTCTTGCGAATATCCAGGCCCGTTTTTCCAGAGCCCATGAAGGTGATGATCGCCGCCGCCACCGGGTGGTTCTGTGGGTCGCCGGTAAATCCTACTTGCTCCAGTGCGTTGGGAGATCCTTCCTTTGCTTTCTTCAGCACCTGAGGCCACTTCGCGGAGTCGCCGTCGTTGAATTTGGGGTAGAGCCGGTTGAGGACCTGTTTGGCGGCACCTTCCACTCCTTCCTTGATTCCAATAAAAGTCTGCTCCTGTCCACCGGAAAGGAAGAGGCGGGCGCCACTAAGGATCTGACCAATGAGCTCCTCAACGCGCAGATCTTCGGCGTTTTGCTTGGTGACCATGGATTGCCGGCATTCCTTGCCCTCCTGTGAGGTGGGGTTGCCTTTGAAGTGCAGGGTTTCCTCGGCGGCCTGAGCAGAGGCGATGGCATTCTTGAGTTCGTCGCCGGGGGGTTTCGGAAGGAACAGGTGGAGAGTGGGGTCGTCGGTGCTGAGTTTGTTGATGTCTGCCAGCACGGATGATTCTAGGGCCGAGAAACCATCGCGCACCCAGAGCGTGATCGCATCGGTTGCCTCCGGCTTGCTCTCACCACGGTGGATAACGACTTTGCGACGTTCCTTGGCGTCGCCGTGGAGCACGGAAGGGTTGCCAAGAGTGTTAGTCAGGGCTTTGTCGAGAAACTGGATTAAAAGGGAAGCGATCAAGGGTTGGTCATTCAGCGCCGCAGCCCGACGTTTGCGTCTTTCTGTCTCCCAGGCGGCCCATTCGATGGTTTGCAGATCGTATTCGTCGTTGTCCACCTTCATGAGCACGCCGTCCTGCTCCATGGCGGTAAGTAATCCGGGAATTTGCTGCCGGAGTTGGGTGCTGCCTGTGACGAGATCTTCACTGAGCAAGTCGGCCAGGTGTTCGGGTTCGGCGCGGACCCCGAGGTCGGTGCCGTGTTCCCGGGGAAGTTTGTTGATCAGAAAAACCAGTGCACAAATGCGGCTGCGCAGGGCGCCATCGGGTTTGGTTTTTTGTTGCTCAATGATTTCCTGGAAACGTTTCTGCATTTCGCCGGTGCTCACGAGGCCATTGGCAATCTGGTCGTAAAGGAAGTCGGCCGGCACGACCGCGCCCAGTTCGGCATTGGCATAGGCGCAGCAGGCTTCGTGGACAACGCGGAGTTGGGTGCGCATCTGGGATGCAGTGCCGGTCGAGTCCACGGAATGAAGCACGCGTTCCCAGAATCGGCGGCGCACGGGAAGCAGCGGGAAGTCCGGGATGTAGGCGAGGTCGTCCTCTGATTGTGAGGCGAGTTTGGTCGCCTTGAGCTGGCGGGTGATTTCACCTTCGTTTTTGTCAATCAACTGCTTGATGTCGGCCTTCTTGTCTTCGCGCTTCTGCAAGACGACGGAGCGCACGACTTTTTCGACGTCGTTGTCTTTGAGGTGAATCTTGATGGTGAAACGGCCCATCAGCTTCTGGAGGTTCGACGTGTCATTGAGGGCGCTTTGGCCGAGGCCAACAATCATCAGACGTCCGTCCATCTCTTTGCTCAGTGCCTCGGTAACTTCCCGAACGTCTTCGGACAGTTGAACGTCCTGTCCGACAAATGCCTGGATTTCGTCGAGCACCAGAATGGTGCAGGGGAGCTTGCCATTGGCTGAAATCGCTTCGCGGATGATATTGAGCATTTCATCAATACTGACGTCCTTCACGTCGGGGTATTCGGCCATGAGCAGAGCGCCCACCTGCGAAGGATCCTTCAAGTGGTCGTGGCACTGGACGTAGGCCTTCGCCACCGCACCGGAGGTATATAAGCGTCCGAGTTCTTTGTCGAAGTCTTTCCCCTGGTCTTCGATGGCTTTCTTGAAGGTATTAAACTTTCCATCTCTTTTCAAGTGAATGAGAAACTTGGCGTAGGGATAGCCTTCAGGCAACCCAACCGATTTGAAAAACAGACTCATGACGCGCAGACGCACACTGCCAGCTCCGGCTTTAAGGGTGCCTCCCGCCATGTGCAGCCCCTCATGGCGCTTGCCAAGGGTCGAGATCTCGGTGAGCAGATCGGTGATTTCCTCGGGGAGATGGGCAAGGGAACGGGCGGTTGTTACGTCTGGAAAAGCAAAGTTGATCCAGAGGTAGCGCAGGACCTTGGCGAGATGGGATTTTCCACTCCCATAAAAGCCGCTGATCCAGGCCGCCTTCTGCTCGGGGCTCTTGAAACTATCGCGATAGCCCTGGAGGATGCGGCGCATGCCGTTGAGGTATTCGCCTTCACAGACGAATGATTCGAGTTCATACCGCAGCGTATCGAGATCTTCGGTATTGTTGCTGGAGACGCCCTCGTTGACAAGTTTCCAAGTCAGCGGGTCTTTGAGGAAGATTTCTTTTGTTTTCATTGTGAGGCGCCTCCTGTTGTTGTCATTTTTCAGAAAGTATTGGGACTGCGAGATAATTCCAATCTGTTCGAGCATCAAGAAAGCGGTATGTATTGCCTTCCTTCTCACCAGGGAAAAAGACGAGCAGGTATCCGGTGAAGGTTTTTTCGAGACTCTCGATCAAGTCGGAGACGTGCAGAAAGTCATAAAGATCCATCAGGCCGGTCAGGGCGAAGACGGTGCGCTCTGGCGCAGTGGCACCGGCAACCTCTTTTTGGAAGAACTCTGTGAGAACGTCTTTCCATTCGGTTTTGGCATAGAGATCAATAGTGCCGGGATTTTTGAACCATTCCGCTCGCTCTTCCTCATCGACGGAAGCAAGCCACCGGGCCAAGCTTCCCTTCAGATCGATGCGAACCCATGGATGGCCGGCTTCCTTCGTCACCATCTCGAATTCGTCAATGCGATTGATGATCCGTCTTTCGTCTTCGGCAGGATAAACTGCGAACCACACGCGCTGCGATGCTGGCAACCCAGGCCGAAGTGGCATTTGGATGTGGCTGCGGTAGTTTTCGAGCAGTTGGTCAATGCGATTCATGAAGTATGGCCTGTTCTGCCGGGGTAAGAAGATTGGAGAAATCAAATTCCACAATGCCCGCAGCTTGTTTTAGTGAAAGCAGTCCTTTTGCGGAAGCCAGTGAGAGCGCGGCTTGCAATTGGGATCTGTTCGACGCAACGAGAGCCGCAAAGGCCGAGTCGAGCAACCGCTCGCCACGAAGACCGGTCAGGTAGCCGACAAACATGGCATAAGCGGCAGAAACGGGACGTGGCTCAGGAAGACGTCTGGTCTTCTTCGCTTTGCCTGCAAGGTGCCCGCCAAATGTCCACGTGGTGTTCACATTTTGGGCCATCGATTTCTTCATGGCAGGGCTGAAGCGACCAGGGAAACTATTTTCGAGATGCTGTTCCATGGCAGTTCTTTCAAGAACCTCTCCGAGGCGTAGAGTGCGAACCATCTCGAAGCTGTGGCGCAGTTGCGGATCGCGGGCATAAGCACAAACCAGGCAGAGCTGGGGTAGAGAATCGAGATCTGAATGGCCCAAATCCCAGAGAACGCGGAACAAGGCTTGGGAGGGGTCCATGCCATAAAGTTCCATTAAATGGCGAAGACTCTTCTTGCGACTGCTCAGGGTGGGCTTTTCCAAGGCATTCTCCTCGACGATGGCATTGGCAAAATCGTTCTTGGTAACATCGAGAGGCATCGCACGAACAAGAGCGCACATCTCCAGAAACATCATCGACCGAGCCGCGTGGGCTCCGAGAATGGCTTTAGAGAAGCCTAATGGATTGTCCTGTATTAACATAAGCGTGAGTGGAGCAAACCGATTTCTCCTGATACTATAAGGTAACGTTTATTTTCTCTATTTTCTGCCCGGTTTCCTGGCGGTGCCCCCGTATTTCAACCATTATCGTTTATAATGTTGCATACTTTTCAACATCCGTCAAACACTGACTGGGGGAGAAAACCCCCCGGTGCTGAGAGACTGCAAACGGCCAGCATCAAACGGTCATGAAAACGACCCTTAGCATTGATTCAACTGTGCGCCTGGGTTCAGGGCCAGCACGCGTTCGTAGAGCTTCCGCAAGTGCTCGTCCGACATATCCAAGATCGGCTCATACATGAACGAATTCAGGTGAATGTTCTCCGGTGTCATGAGTATCACTTGCTGAATGGTATCGATGGTGCCAACATCACCGCGAAATAGTTCCTTGAACTTTTCCAGTAGCTTGGGTGTTTGATTTGAGTCGATACCGGCCACGAACTTGGCGTCGTTAATTTTCTTTACCATGATTTGCTCAGCAGCAATTCGTATGGCAATCGATAGAACAATCTTGTTCTCGAAGTTGATGCCATCCCCAGCATCAAGGCATTTGCTCGCTTCTTGGTGGATGATATCAATCACCGGTCTCTTGCCATCAGTCGACGTCCCAGTTGTATCAAATACCGCGTTGTAAATGGTATCGAGATCAGTTTGGGTGATGGCAGCAGAATCGTTTTTCCAGTGTAGCAGCGAAGTGAGCTTAATGAAATCGGCATCCTTGTCTCCCTTTGTGTATTCGATGATGTTCCGGATAAAGGGGATAGAAGCGATCTTCTTTCTGGGGTCCTTGAAGAAATTGGGCTTCCAATCCTTCACGAAAACGTTCTGGATCCCCGTTGCCTGCTTCAGGGCAACGCCAGTACTGCTCTTGGAAGCCATGAGGCAGTGCGGATAGCTGACAAACCTGCTGTTTATGGTGCGGAAGAAATCAAAGTTGTGCGTCAGGATGATCTGGTTGAAGTACGGTTCTTCCGCAATATCTTTCAAGTACTGAATGATGGCGTACTTGTTCTTGTAATCGAATGAGTCAGCGATGTCATCGAAAACGAAGACGGTTTCCTGCTTCGCCTTCTTTCGGGCTTCAACCTCAAAAATGATGTTCAGGACGTAGAGGGCCTTCCTCTCTCCCGTGCTTAGGACCTGCATCAATGCGGCCTTCTCCACCGGTGCCTGGTCTCCTCCGTCCTCAAAGGTGAACCCGAGGCTAAGCATCGGCTCCTGACCCAGGATGACAGGGACCCTGTTCTTGGCGGTCAGCTTGAATGGGACAAAAAAGCGGTTATTGAAAATTTCAATTACCGACTCCCACTGCGTCCGTTGTTTGCCTGCTTCTTCCTCGATCTCTTTCTTCCTCTTCTCAGCGGCCTGGTATTTCTCGCTCAAATCTTTGTAGAGTTCAATTTGCGCCTTGAAGTACGACTTCCAAATTTCTTCCTTAAAGCTCTCAATATTTGCCAGCTTTGGAAGAAGCTCCTCATGTTCTGCCAGGTAAGACTCAAAGTCCCGGACATTCATGTTCTTCGTGATCAGTTTTTCAATGTCCGCAAACTTCTTCCTGAGGTCCTTGTCGTTCGAGATGCCTTCCTTCTCCTTCGCAATCAGCTCCTCAAGTTGTTTCTGGCTCGTGATCTCCAGTTTCTCGTTGGCATTCAAATTCACCGTGTGCTTGGCATCGAAGAACCCATTGTCAGCGAGGCTTTTCGCAATGGTGGCTGCGTTGTAGTAGTTGAACGTGCCCTTTTTGAAATATGTTGAGGCTGCCAAGAGCTCGTTGTATTTTTTGATGTAGTTCTCAATCGCCGTCTTGAAGTCTTTGGTTCCAAGGAAGCTCAGAACCTTCTCGTCAAAAATCGTGTCGTAGCGAATGTTGGCGAATGGAGCGTTTTTCTGGGCCAGCAGTTCATCTTTGACGCGGATCAGCGCACGGTAGAACTCGTCATCACTTTTGGTGAACGTGGAGGAAATCTCTTTCTCCAAGTCTTTCTTCGAACCGGATTGCTCCTTCAGAGCCTTCAGGAATATTCCCTTAGATTTGTCGATCTCTATGTGAAGCTCCTCATATTCTGTTCGCAGGTTACTGTCCACGAGTAGGGTCGAAGTTTTTTCCGTGTGGCCGAAGACCTCGTCATAGGGACGAACGACAAGAACGCCTTCCTTGGGCAAATCAACGCCGTTCTCATCGGTGATTTTTCTACTGCACACTCGGGCTGGAAATATCCGATCCTTGGATGCAGTCGCATCAGCAACGTCCTTGAAGGTCTGTGCCAGACAGGACTTCATCGAGCCATTGGGAGCATAGATGGCGTAAGACTCGTGCTGGGAGAAATCGAACTGTGCCTGGAGCTTCTTGATCCCGTAGCAATTTTCTAGGTCAACATTCAACTTTTTCATCCCGAACCTCATCCTTCTTTTGTTGTACGCCCCAGCCAATCTGCAAGGCAGAGGACCCTCAACTCGACCGCTCTGAAAGATATCGTTACTCGGTATTACCAGGCTTAGTCGCTGCTCGTCCCCCAGCGTGGCCGCCCTACTCGCACAAAAATTTCGATGTGTGCCCGGGTGAATGACAGGTCTGGGTTGCAAGCAGCCGCCGGTGTTGCGTCACGTTGAAATACTTGAACTAAGCGCGATCATGCCATCCGCACTGACGGTTCCGCCAGCGTGCTACCGAACATTGTTTACATGGACCAGTATAAGGTCCTCCACAACCTCCTAATCTGCAATAAAAAAACCCGCTCTTTTGTAAGAAACGGGATATTTGTCAGCCAATTCATATTTTCCCCCAGCATTGCTATATGGGATGGGACTTATTTAAGCCTTTCATATTCCCCACTTATACTATCACGATTTTCATTTCAAATCTACTATTTCAATGAAAATAATCTTTCTACCGCTCTCAGGAAGACAGCCTGACTATTAATGAACGAAAAATAGGCTGTCAAGCTTTTACACCCTTTCACACCGTATTCAATGATCTGGACCGATCAGCAAAACTGAACAGTAGTATTTGAAGTCTGGCTTATCCTGTTGTCCTTGATAATCCGTATCGATAACAGTAAAAGGTCGCTGATCCGGCCTTGACGTCTATGGGATACCCGCTTGGCTCATCTTCTTTTCACCCTGTGGTCCAGCAGAAATTTTTCCAGGACTTCATAGGATTGAGCTCCGACCACCTCCCAGTCATCAAGCACAAAGATCGGGATGCCGGTTCAGGTTTTCGTTTTTCCACCCTGCCCGACCGTGACGGCGAGGTTGTCGCGGTGGATCACCTCGTCGTAGTCCTTGTAGCCCAGGACCTGCTCGATCTTTGAGCTCTTGAGCCCCATGATCTTCCTGATCTCGTCGGCGCTGTAATTGACGATCCCCTTGGCGATCTGGCAGCCCGCCGCGTCCACGCAGGTCACCGGGTCCCCGAGGGTAAAATCCCCCTCAACCTGCGTCACGCCGGAAGGGAGCAGGCTCTTGCCGTCCCAGACGAGGGCCTCTTTCGCCCCGTCGTCGATCAGGATGCGGCCCCGCGAACGGAGCGTAAAGGCGATCCAGTACTTCCGGCTGTTGAGGTGCTCCGCCATCGGCAGAAAGAGGGTGCCTATCTCTTTTCCTTCCATGATCTCCTGGAGGACGGCCGGGCGCCGGCCGGGGGCCACTATGTAAGGGACGCCGGAAGCGGTTACCTTTTTCGCGGCCATGATCTTGCTCTTCATTCCGCCCATCCCGACGGAAGTCGCCTTTTCTGTCGCTGCGGCCTCGATCTCCGGGGTAATTTCCGGGACGAGCGGGATGAGCTTTGCTTTTTTGGAATCGTTCGGGTTCCGGTCGTAGAGGCCTTCGGTGCTGGTCAGATTGATGACGAGATGGGCCTCGATGATATTGGCGACCATCGCCGCGAGGTGGTCGTTGTCTCCGAACTTGATCTCGTCGACGGCGACGGTATCGTTTTCGTTGATGATCGTGATGACGCCCCAGTCCAGCAGGGTGAACAGGGTGTTGCGGATGTTCAGGTAGCGTTTCCGGTCGGTGATGTCGCTCATCGTGAGGAGGACCTGGCCGACGAAGAGGCCGTGTTTCCCGAATGCATTGGAATAGACCCGCATCAGCCTGCCCTGGCCGACCGCTGCCGCCGCCTGCTTCTGGGGGATACTCTTGAGTTTTCCCGGTATTCCCATTCGGTGCTTCCCGGAGGCGATGGCGCCGGAACTCACCAGGACGACCTGATAGCCCTTTTCCTTGAGGGCTGAAATGTCGCTTACGAGCTGTTCGATGATGTTGAGGTCAAGACCGTCCTCGCCCGTCAAGACGGCGCTGCCGACTTTGACGAGGATCTTCCGGACGTTTCCCAGTATCTCTTTTCGTGTCATGATCGCCTTTCCTCCGGGAGGGCCGTCCCGTTTCCTTCCCTGACCGGGGGGAGATTCGGGTCGATCCGGGCGATGAGCTCCCTGAGCGCCTCCTGGACTCCTTCCCCCGTCGCTGCTGAAAAACCGTGTAAATCTATACCTTTTTGCGCGAAGATGTCAATGTTCTTTTTCATCATCTCCCGGGTTGCAGGGATATCGAGCTTGCCGACGGCCACGACCTGCGGTTTTTTCAGCATTTCAGGGCTGAAGAGTCCCAGCTCCCGGTTGATCATTTCATAGTCACGCCAGGCGCCTCGAGAGGATTCCTGAGAAATGTCGATGATGTGGAGCAGAACGGAGGTCCTCTCGACATGCCGGAGGAACTGCACGCCCATCCCCAGGCCCTCATGGGCGCCCTCGATCAGTCCCGGGATGTCGGCGATCACAAAGGATTGTTGATTGCCGTACGGGACGACCCCCAGATGGGGGACGAGCGTCGTGAACGGGTAGTCGGCGATCTTGGGACGGGCCGACGACACCCGGGAGATGAAAGTCGATTTTCCCACGTTCGGAAGTCCGATGATCCCCACATCGGCCAGGAGCTTGAGCTCCAGAGCGAGCCATTTCTCCTCGCCGGGGATGCCTGGCTGGGCGAATCGGGGGGCCTGGCGGACGGCGGTGGCGAATCTCGCGTTTCCGCGGCCGCCCATGCCGCCCTTGGCGATGACGACGACGGCGCCGTCGGCGGCCAGATCGGCCAGCAGCTCTCCTGTCTCCGCATCCCGAATCACCGTTCCGACCGGGACGACGATCACCACATCATCGGAACCCCTTCCCGTTCGTTTGCTCCCCTCCCCGTGGCCGCCGTGCTTGGCCACGTGGTGCTGGCGGTATTTGAGGTCGAGAAGCGTCCGGCGGCCGGCAGAGGCCCGGATAAAGACATCGCCGCCGCGGCCCCCGTCGC
Organism: Pseudomonadota bacterium; assembly: GCA_018827585.1. Classification (GTDB taxonomy): domain Bacteria; phylum Desulfobacterota; class Syntrophia; order Syntrophales; family UBA5619; genus JAKAFS01. The sequence goes on from JAHJXP010000256.1 coordinate 10,229, forward strand.
CTCCGTCCGGTCCCCCGCGGGGGACGAACTTCTCCCGCCGGAAGCTGACGCAGCCCCGGCCGCCGTCTCCCGCCTTTACGTAGATCTTTGCTTCGTCGATGAATTTCATGATGATTGCATGTGCCTTTTCCTGCGGGGGGATGGGAATGGCAAGGGATCTGTCGGATTGGCGGGAAGAGGCGTCCTTGGCGTCATTTTCCTGCGGAGAAAGGGTGGGCCGGCGGGATGCGGCGCAAGAAATCCCGATAGTCCATCACCGTGATGACGCCTTGTGGATTGGGTATCGATTGGGAGATAATTGCTCTGGCCCGGCTGGATAATGGATGTTAGAGCTTGCGCACATCCACCGCCGCCTGGCCCTTCTGATCCTGCTTTATCGCGAACTCAACACGGTCCCCTTCGGCCAGGCTGCGGAAGCCCTCCGCGGCAATGGCGCTGTGATGGACAAACACGTCGTCTCCCGACGCGCGCGAGATGAATCCATAACCCTTTTTGTCGTTAAACCACTTGACAATCCCAGTTTCCCGTCCGTCATCTCCCATTTCCCGTTCTCCTCCTCACAAAAAAGATAAAGCTGACTACGCCACGGCGTAGACACTCACCTTTTTGCGCCTCTTGTCGAGTCTCTCGAACTTCACGGCGCCGTCAATCTTGGAATAAATGGTGTAGTCCTTGCCGAGCCCGACGTTGTTGCCGGGGTGAAATACGGTTCCGACCTGACGAACAATAATGGCGCCGGCGCTGATCTTTTCGCCGCCGTATACCTTGACGCCCCGCCGCTGGGAGTTGCTGTCTCTTCCATTCCGGGAGCTTCCCTGTCCTTTTTTGTGTGCCATACATCCCTCCGCTTAAATGGATATTTCCCTGATCTTCATGCTTGTCAATTGCTGGCGGTGACCGGTCTTCTTGCGGTAGCCCTTCCTCTTCTTCATCTTGAAGACGGTAAGTTTGGCGGCCTTGGTCTGGGAGAGGATCTCGCCGACCACCTTCGCGCCCTCGACAAGAGGCCTTCCTATCCGGATGTCGCCTTCCTTCTCGACCATCAGAACCTGGTCGAAGACGACCTCCGCCCCCTTGTCCCCTTCGATCTTTTCGATGGCAATCACGTCTCCTTCGGAGACCCTGTGCTGTTTACCGCCCGTTTTTATCACTGCGTACATGACTTTTTATCCTTCTTATAAAAATTTTGACTGTGCACCATAGCGAAAACGAGTCTCATTTGTCAACAAGATTTATGAAAAGTCCCGGAAAAATATTTCCCGCTCGTCTTCAGAGGCAATATCGGCGAGGCGCGTAGCGGTTTTGACGGCCCGTATCCGGCGGACCGCCTCGGCGGAAAAATCGAGGACACCGGTCAGGAACTCGGCCGGCCTGACCGTCCCCTGCGGACCGGAACGCGCCGAAAAGAGGACCCGGCGGGAGGGGCGGTCCAGGGCGACGCCGGCGACAAGGGGGCGGATATCCCGGCAGGACTTCTTTCCTTTTGCTTCGCGGGTGACGCGGAAACTTCCCGCGGCGAGAAACCGGGGAATCCCGGCTTCGATTCCGAGCAGCTCCGCCTCGCCGACATCCGCCGGCAAAACGATCTCATAATCGAACCCCGCGATCAGCTCCGCCAGGGAAAAGGCGTTCGCGGGGAGTTCCCGCATCGCCTCGATCTCGACCCCGGCCGGCAGTGCGGCGTTGATCCGGGCCACGAGAGACGCCTGATCCTCAGCGGGATCATGAATCCGAATGTCCGCAAATTCGCCCCGGCTTTCCATCCCCACGGCGGTGGCGTCGGCAAAGGAGAGCTTCGGGTGGGGATGGAATCCCTGGGAATAGGCAAAGGATATCCCGCCCGCGATCATGGCCCTGCTGAGGGCCGCGGAGAGCTCCAGATGGGAGAGAAACCCGGCGGGGCCCAGCTTGGTGAACCGGAGACGGAAGGCCTTTTCCTGTCTCTCTCGTCCGACCCGTTCGGCGAAGGAAGAGACGACGGTCCCGACGGGGGCGTCCGGGGGCACGGTGATATTGCGAATCGTCCGGTGATCGCAGACGCCGCAAAGACTGCACGAACCACTCCGGCAGTCCGGCGTCGGTTCCCCTGTCCGCGCCTTTTCGGCCTCGGCAAGGAGGAATTCGCGGCTGACGCCGCAGTCGATATTTTCCCAGGGGAAGCTCTCTGCCAAAGACCGTTCCTCAAGGGCGGCCCCGGCATTGATCCCTGTCCGGCGAAGCGCCTCTTCCCACAGGTCGAAGCGGAAACAGTCGCTCCAGCCGTCGAAGCGGCAGCCGAGACGGAAAGCCGTTTCGATCAGATCGCCCATTTCTTCTCCCCCGCGGGAGAAGACGCCTTCCAGGAAGCTCATCCGGGCGTCGTGCCATTTAATATTGATATTGCGATTCTTCAGGCGCTGCCGGAAAAAGTCCTGGCGGGCGACGGTCTCCTCCAGGCCGATCTGCCGCTGCCACTGAAAGGGTGTGTGGGGCTTGGGGACGAAGGTCGAAAGACTGACCGTGACCTGGCCCCGGTTCTTTGCCGTCCGAAGGGTCTTGTAGGCGAGGTCGGCGATCCCCTCCAGATCCTCCTCCTTCTCTCCGGGAAGGCCGAGCATGAAGTAGAGTTTAACCGCCTTCCATCCGGCCGCGAAGACCCGTCCCGTAGTATCCAGGAGTTCCTCTTCCGTATTTCCCTTATTGATGACGTCCCGGAGGCGCTGCGTCCCCGCCTCGGGGGCCAGGGTGAAGCTTGTCTTGCGGACCCGCCGGATGCCCTCGATGAGCTTCGGGGTGAGGGTCTCGACGCGCAGCGACGGGAGGGCGAGGGCGACGCGCCGCGTGTAATAACGATCCATGAGCGTTGCAAGCAGGGGTTCGATCAGGGTATAGTCGCCGGAACTCAGGGAGAGAAGCGAAATCTCGTCGTGTCCGGTTGCGCGAAGCATCGCCTCGGCCATCTCCTCGAGGACGGCGGGCGAACGCTCGCGAACAGGCCGCCAGACCATTCCCGCCTGGCAGAAGCGGCAGCCCCTTGTGCAGCCCCTGGCGATCTCCAGGGTCACCCGGTCATGGATCGTCTTCATCAGCGGGACGATCGGACAAAGGGGAAGGCGCCAGGGATCCAGGTCGGGGATGATCCGCTTTCCGATCCGCTCGCTGAGGGTATGGATGGCAGGCGCATAGACGCCTTTTATTCCGGCCAGGGCCTCCAACCGTTCCCTCCGCCCGCCGCCCCCAGTCCGGACCGCCGCCACCGCCGCCGCGATCTCCGCGACCGCCTCCTCACCCTCGCCGATCACGAAGGCGTCGATGAAGGCGCTCATCGGTGCGGGATTGAAGGCGCAGGGGCCGCCGGCGATGACCAGGGGGTGCTCTTCGCCCCGTTCCTCCCGGCGCAGGGGGATCCCGCCCAGTTCCAGCATCATCAGCAAGTTGGTATAGGAGAGCTCGTACTGGAGGGAGAAACCGACGATGTCGAAAGAGGCGAGCGGCCGCCGGGACTCGAGTGAGCACAGGGGAAGACGGCGCCGCCGCAGCTCCTGTTCCATGTCCGGCCAGGGGGCGTAGCAGCGCTCGGCCGCGACATCGGGCAGCCCGTTCAGGACGGCATAGAGGATCTGGAGGCCGAGATGCGACATCCCGACCTCGTAGGTGTCGGGGAAGGCGAGGGCGAAGCGGAGGCGCGATTGGCCGTCGGCCTTCCGGACGGCGTTGATTTCTCCCCCGGTGTAGCGGCTCGGCTTCTCGACGGCCAAAAGGAGCTCGCCGGAATTCAATCTGGACGGGTCGGTCATGGTCATGTCTCTTTCAGGATTTTCAGCTGACGGCGGGGGCTCTCCATCTCCCGTTGTGCGGGATTTGCGGGGAGCGCATCCGCTCAAGTTCAGCGCGTCTTTCTTATCATCTTTGCGCTTGACCTGCAACGGCCTTCCTCATATATATCGTCAGGGTTGAAAACCGGGGCGCCCTTCCGGAACGGGCGGTTTCAGGCGCAAGGCGACGGGCGCAGCTGTCAGGGACGCCCTTTTTCATCCGGGCGAACGGCGAACCCCCGGCTTAGGCCGCGATGCAACCTCTGATTTTCATTGACAGGGTGTCGTCCGTCGTTTACTGTGCAGGCAGGGTCCGCTTCTTCTTTGCTGCGGGGGGAATGGCGCGGGAGATCCCGGGCAACAAGCGGCATAGGAACTTTTTTTACGGAGTCGTCACAGGTTGCAGGGATGGTTGAGGAACAAACAGAGGTCCTCTTTCCGAAGGCGGTAATCGACCGGAGAGTCCGGGAACTTGCCGGAGAGATCACGCGTGATTACGCGGGGCGGGAAATCCTGATCGTCGGCGTTCTCAAGGGGGCCTTCGTATTCATGGCTGACCTGATCCGCGGGCTGGGCATCCCGTGCAGCGTCGATTTTGTGAGGCTGGCGAGCTACGGGGACGGATCCGTCAGCTCAGGTCATGTCCGCATCACCAAGGACCTGGAGACGCCGATTGAGGGACGGGATGTCCTCATCGTGGAGGACATCGTCGATACCGGTATCACGCTTTCCCGGCTGGTGGAGGTTCTACGGGGAAGAAGACCGGCCTCGCTCAGGGTTTGCGTCTTCCTCGACAAATGGGCGAGGAGGCAGGTCCCGTTTGCGGCCGATTATGTGGGTTTCACCATTTCCGATGTTTTTGTGGTGGGATACGGGCTTGATTTTAATGAGAAATACCGTTTTCTACCCGATGTCTGCCTGCTCAGGGACATTGCATAAGAGGGAGGGCGTATGATTATCCAGTGTGGGAAGTGTGAAACGAGGTTCCGGTTTGACGAGACCCTGATCGAGGGCGATGGCGTCTGGGTGCGCTGCAGCCGTTGCCAGCATGTCTTCTTCCGGGAGCGGCAGGCCGGCGAAGCCCCGTCCGCCGTTTCCACCTCCGGTGAGGAAATCCCCTCCGTGAGAATCAGCGATGCCAGGCACATCGTTGAAGACCGCTTTTCAGCGACCGATGGGCAAACTGCCCGGGCGGAGATGGAGCGGGTGGAAAAGCCTCAACCAGCTCTTGCTGGGGCGGAAAGGGAAATTTATCCCGAGATTGAAAAAGAAATTTCCCTTGAGGGGATAGATGCCGGCATGGGGCGGGAGGACCTCGGCGGTCCGGTCGGCGACGAAGAAAAAGATGGCAACGCCGAAGAGCGGGAAGAGGAACTGGCCGAGGCAGCAACGGGGAAAAGGAGATGGGGTTGGATCATCCTGAAGCTTTTCCTGCTGATCTTTTTTATCGTGATTGCGTCGGGGGGGATCAGCCTCTGGTTCTTCCCCGAGATCAGGACCCAGACCCTGGAGTGGGCGTCCCCCTGGCTTAGGAGCGTGCCCTTCGTCGAACAATTCCTGGGAACGGGGCCGGCGGGGCGCGACGCCGTCTCGTTGCCGGTGCGCATCAAGGATGTGCGCCAGCGTACCGTGACGAATCTTCTCGCGGGAAACCTCCATGTGATCGAAGGGGTGGCAGTAAATCAGTCACCCCATCCCCTGGCAAGGATCAGCGTCCGGCTGGTGATCTCCGACGCCTACGATGTGACTCTCGGGGAGAAGGTCGTCTATTGCGGCAACACCCTGACGGATGCGGAACTGGGAGCTCTCGCGGAGGCCGAGATTCAGAGGGAACTCTCCATCCCACAGGGGACCGATGTCTCCAATGAAAGGATATCGCCGAACGGCGAGATCCCCTTCATGATCGTCTTCAGCCAGGAGCGTACCGGCACGATCAAAACAACAGTGACATTTGCCGGCGCCGAACGTGTTTTATAAACCGATTTCCCCGCGGATGAGGTCATCCGGCCGGCAGGCCGAGCGCGCTGAGAATGAGGGCGCCAGGCACGGCGCCCTCCCGGAGGATCAGGGGCGGAAAGGCGGTGACATCGAGGATCGTCGAGCCCAGCCCCCCTGGCGTCGTCCCGCCGTCGATGACCGCGTCGACGCGTTTTCCGAGGGCGCAAAACACCTCCCCGGCGGAGGTGCATTCCGGTCCCCCCGACAGGTTGGCGCTCGTTGCCGTCAGCGGTCCCGCCACTCCCCGGGCGAGGAGCCGCGCGAGGGGGTGGCTGGAGACCCGGACGCCGATCTTTCCCGTTCCGCCCGTTAGAGAGACCGGGACGGAAGCGGCGGCGCGGAAGAGCAGGGTAAGCGGCCCCGGCCAGAATTTTTGCATCAGGATCCGCCCCGTCTCGGGTATCTCCTCCGCGAGGGGGATCGCCCCTCGTTCGTTGTCAACGATGACGGCGATGGGGTTTTGAAAATTCCGCCCCTTGATCTGGAAGATCTTCCCGACGGCCGCTCCGCTCAACGCATCGGCGCCGAGGCCGTAAAAGGTTTCCGTGGGGTAAGCGACGACACCGCCCCTTTTCAAGATCCCCACCGCTTCGGCAAGAATGTTTTCGTCCGGTTTGCCGGGATCGATTTTCAGGAGGATTGGCATTTCAGGTTTTCGTGTTTGCGCTCGACCTCCCGGGCCATCTTCCGGGAATAATCATCGAGCTTCTTCCGGAGTTTGGCGTCTTCCAGGGCGAGAATCCGGACGGCAAAAAGGGCCGCATTTTTCGCCCCCGCCTTGCCGATGGCCATCGTCGCCACGGGAATCCCCCCCGGCATCTGGACCGTTGCCAGGAGCGCATCCAGCCCTTGGAGCGAGGTCGCGTCGATCGGGACCCCGATCACCGGCAACTGGGTCTGCGCTGCGATGACCCCGGCAAGGTGTGCCGCCGCCCCGGCGCCGACAATGACGATCCGGACCCCCCTTTTGGCGGCCCCGCGGGTGAAGTTGGCTGTCCGCTCCGGCGTCCGGTGGGCGGAGGTCAGGAAGAGCTCATGCGGAATCGCGAATTCCGTGAGGACCTTGACCGCCTCCTCCATAATCGGGAGATCGGAATCGCTCCCCATGACGACACTGACGACAGCCCCTGCCTTTTCCTTCATATCCGTTGTGCTCCTTTCCGGTTTTTTTAAGAACGCATCAATGCTTGAAGTGTCTGACCCCCGTGAAGATCATCGCCATGCCGTGTTCGTCCGCGGCCTGAATCACCTCGTCGTCCTTGAGCGAACCGCCCGGCTCGATGACGGCGGTGATCCCGGCCTCAGCGGCCATGTCGATCCCGTCACGGAAGGGAAAGAAGGCATCCGAACCCAGGGCGCACCCGCCGGTCGGGAGGAGGGCCTTCATCCCGGCGATCTTCACCGAGTCCACGCGGCTCATCTGTCCCGCGCCGACGCCTACGAGCTGGTCCTTCGTCGTATAGACAATGGCGTTCGACTTGACGTGTTTGACGACGCGCCAGGCAAAATCGAGGGCCTGGTATTCGGCCTCCGTCGGGGCCCGCTTGGTGACGACCTTCGCCTTGCGGATGTCAAACTCCGCTATGTCGCGATCCTGGACGAGGAGGCCGCCCATGACCCGCCTAAAATCGTAGCCCGCGGAACGCTTGCCGGAGATCTCCGGTATTTCAAGAACCCGGACGTTCTTCTTTACGCCCAGGATCTCCAGCGCCTCCGGGGAAAAACGCGGGGCGATGATCACCTCGAAGAAGGTCTTTGCCAGCTCCTCCGCGCACTCGCCGTCCACAGGGCGGTTCAGGGCGACGATGCCGCCGAAAGCCGAGACGGGATCGCCGGCGAGCGCCTTCCGGAAGGCCTCGGCCATATTGCCCTCCGCTGTGGCTGCGCCGCAGGGATTGGCATGTTTGATGATAACAACCGCGGGCAGGGCGAGGTCGCTGACGATCTGCCAGGCGGCGTCGCCGTCCATGATGTTGTTGTAGGAGAGTTCCTTTCCCTGGAGCTGCCTTGCATTGGAGAGCGCCGAGAGTTGCGGGGCATTCTCCCGGTAGAAGGCGGCCCTCTGGTGGGGGTTCTCCCCGTAGCGGAGGTCCTGCGCCTTGGCGAACTGGCAGGAGAAAGTGTCCGGGAAGTCACGCTTTTCAGTGCTCCCGCCGCTGAGCAGTCCGAGATAATTGGAGATGGCGCCGTCGTAACGGGCGGTGAGCTGAAAGGTCTTTTTCGCCAGCTCGAAGTTGGCAGCCTCCGAGATTTTGCCCCCCGTCCGCTCCATTTCCGCGAGGATCTTCGGGTAGTCGTCCGGATCGGTCACAACCGACAAGAAACGGTAGTTCTTGGAGGCCGCGCGGAGCATCGTGGGGCCGCCGATGTCGATGTTTTCAATGGCGTGTTCCAAGGTGCAGCCTTCCCTGGCGACCGTTTCCTCGAAACGGTAGAGGTTGATCACGACCATGTCGATCAGTTCTATGCCGTGTTCCCGAAGGGCGTTCATATGCGCCTCGTTGTCCCGCAGGGCCAGCAGCCCGCCGTGGATCTTCGGATGCAGGGTTTTTAGCCTCCCGTCCATCATCTCCGGAAAACCGGTGTAGTCCGACACATCGATGACCGGGACCCCGTTTTGTCTGAGCTGTGCCGCCGTGCCGCCGGTGGAGAGGATCTCCACATCAAATTTCCTGAGCCCCCGGGCGAATTCGATAATACCTTTCTTGTCCGTTACGCTGATCAGCGCCCTTTTTATATCGTTCAGATGCATATCACCCTCCTGATTTAAACTCGTTCGCCGACAAGTTTCCGCATATGGTCAATCCTCTTCCGGATCAGCCGTCCGGTGCCGATGTCCGGCCGGTGGTCCACGGGTCCCCGGATGGCGGAGACGGCGCCTTCGGCGACCCGTTCTGCCTCGTCGAGATCATCGGCGATGCCGACCACGCCGATCGCTCGCGACGAGGTCATATAAAGCCCATCAGGTCTCTGGTCGATGGATGAATAATAGAGCCGCGCCCCTTGCACGTCGCCGATCTCGATCCGGGACGACGCGGAAGCGGCGTCGGGGCGGCTCTGAGGAAGGCCGTAACCCCTCGGAACGACATATTTGCACACGGTGGCCTTTTTTTCAAATACTATATCGAGGCGGTCGAGAGAGCCGTCGATGATCGCCCGGCATACATCGACGAAGTCGGTCCGGAGGAGAGGAAGGATATTCATCGCCTCCGGATCGCCGAAACGGGCGTTGTATTCGATCAGCTTTACCCCGGAGCGGGTGATCATGAAGCCTCCGTACATGACTCCTTTGTAGGGGACGCCCGTCTCCCGGAGGATCGCCGCTGCGACCTTCCTGGTGATCTCCAGACCCTCGGCTGCGGCCGCTGCATCCATGAATGGAAGAAGGTGGTCCGCGCAGGAGTAGGATCCCATCCCGCCCGTATTCGGGCCCCGGTCATCGACGAAGCGCCTCTTGTGATCCTGGACCGGCGGGGTCGCCACGACAGTCCGGCCGTCGCAGAGGCACTGCAACGAGAACTCCTCGCCCTCCAGTTTTTCCTCGACGGTGACGCTGGGGTGCGTCTTCAAGATGTCGCGGCAGTGGGCGAGGGCCTCCTCCCGCGTTTGAAAATGGTCTCCTTGGACCAGGACCCCCTTGCCGCCGGTCAGGCCGTCCGGCTTGAGGACTACGCCGTCCAGTTCGTCGAAGAAGGCTTCGATGCCGGTCAGCGACGGGAAATTCCGGAAGCGCGGGTTCCCAGGGATCCGGTATTTTTCCAGGAGGTTTCGTGTAAAGGACTTCGAGGTTTCCAGACTTGCCAGGGCCCGGGGAGGTCCCACTGCGGGGATTCCCGCCGCTTTGAGAGCATCGACAACGCCGTGACTCAGGGGGTCCTCTGGACCGACGATGGCGAACTCCGTTCGGGTATCTCTGGCAAAGGCGACCACCGCTTCCGGTTCGTCGTACCTCCCGATACAGGTCTTCTCCGAAAGGGAGGCGATGCCGGGATTGTTGGTTTTCATGAAGGAGTAGAGGCGGGGATTGCGTCCCGAGCGGATGATCGCTTCGGCGATCGCGTGTTCCCGGGCGCCGTTGCCGATGAGAAGGATCTTGGTCATAGGGGCGTCTCCTTGAAACCGCTGTTTTTCGGCTACACATATCTAAAAAAGCGGACGGAGTCAAACAAATCAGGCGCCGGGAGGCATCGGACAAATCGTTTGTCTTTTGGAGGCATGATCTGCTAAGTTTTGCGTTAGCGTTTTCATCCGGCGCAATGATGCAGACGTTAAGCACGGGGTGTATGCCGACACGTAGCGAGGAGGGCGCCCTGCGCATTCCTTTTTTTGAGGATCCTTTCAGAATGGCGCCCCCAGGCAAAGTTAGGAAAGAGTGACGGGTGCCGGGGCATGAGAGCCGAGGTCGATTCCATGAAAGAGGCGAAGGACGGGTTTTGTACGATCATTCTGGCGGCGGGCAAGGGGAAACGGATGAAATCGGAGTTGGCGAAGGTGCTCCATCCCCTCTGCGATGCGCCGATGCTGAGTTATCCGATCGCGGCGGCGCGTGCGGCGGGCACGGAGCGAATCGTGGTGGTGATCGGTCATCAGGCGGAGCGGATACGGGACCTGTTTGGCCGTGACGATTTGATCTTCGTGGAACAGCGCGAACTCCTCGGCACCGGTCACGCCGTTTTGCAGGCCCGGGAGGTCTTTAAGGAATATTCAGGAGCCGTCGTCATCCTCTCCGGCGATGTCCCCCTGATCCTGCCGGAGACCCTGCGGGCGCTCTATGACCGTCACCGGTCGGAAGGGGCGGCGGTGACTGTCCTGACGACGATCCCGGCGGATCCAACCGGTTACGGCCGGATCGTCAGGACGGACGACGGCAGAATCCTGAAGATCGTCGAAGAGAAGGATGCCACTGCTGAGGAGAAACAGAACCGCGAGATCAATACGGGGATCTACTGTGTGGAGAGCCGTTTTCTTTTCACCGCAGCCGGCAGTCTCGGCAACCGGAACGTCCAGGGGGAATACTATCTTACCGATATCGTAGAAATTGCATTCAATAGGGGGCTGCGGGTGGTGACATCTTTAACTTTCGATCCCGTGGAAGTCATGGGGATCAACACGTCCGAAGAGCTGGAAAAGGCCAGGCGCCGCATGGAGAATAGGAACCGGCGGTGAGCGTTTTTATATTTATCAGGACGCAGGGATGAAAATAGGGCGGTTGCTCTTGAAAAACAACGTATTTCTCGCCCCGATGGCCGGGGTCACCGATCTGCCTTTCCGGACGATTGTGCGTGAGTTCGGCTGCGGCCTCGCCTTCACCGAGATGGTCAGCGCCGCCGGCCTCATCCGCGGGACGGGCAAGACCTGCCGTTATCTTGATTCCTCGCCCGCCGACCGGCCGCTTGGGGTTCAGCTCTTTGGCGTTGATCCGGAGACGCTGGCGGCAGCGGCAAAGAGTGCGGCGGAGAAAGGCGCGGATCTGCTGGACATGAATATGGGCTGTCCGGTGAAGAAGGTGGTCAAAACCGGGGCGGGCGCGGCTCTGATGCGCGATCCGCAGCGGGCAACCGCCATCCTCAGGGCCCTGAGGGGAGCGTCAGACCTTCCCCTGACCGTCAAGATCCGCGCCGGCTGGCGGCAGCGCGAAATAAACGCCCTCGACATCGGTCGCATCGCCGAGGAGTGCGGTGCGGACGCCGTCATCCTCCACCCCCGCACGGCCGATCAGGGATTCGGCGGCAGGTCGGACTGGGGGCTGATTGCCGCTCTTAAGGCCCATTTGGGAATCCCCGTGATCGGGAGCGGGGACATCCGCCGTCCGGAAGACGCAGCACTGATGTTTAAGGAGACCGGCTGCGACGGGGTCATGGTGGGGAGGGGCGCCCTGGGCAACCCCTGGATCGTGGGCAATATCCTCTCCCATCTTTCCGGAGGCGATGTTTCCTCGCCTTCCCTTGCGGAAAGGGAAGAAACAATCCGGCGCCATCTGGCGCTGGTCATCGATTATTACGGAGAAAAAGTAGGGACGAGGGACTTTCGGAAACATCTTCTCTGGTATACGAAGGGTCTGCGGGGCGGCGCACAGTTCCGCAAAGCGGCCGGGAAGATAAAAGACCTGACTTCGACATTGGCGGCGCTGCAGGAATATTTTCAAGCCTTGGGTTAACCCGACGGTCATAGACGGGTCCTAAATAGTCCATCCTGAAAAACGTGATTTTCCGAAGTTTCAGGCAGAAGTTCATGCTCCGAATTGAGAACGTCCGTAAATAGGGTTTCGAACATAAGAAGTGGCCTCTCTGGAATATCTGTTTTTATATCAATGATTTATATCAGATTCCCGAAGTAAAAACAACCCTTTTTTAACAACTTTCTTCAGTTTTCAAAGAGCAGTCTCAATCTTTACGCGGCCTGCAAACCGCATTTTTCAGGATGGACTAATTAGCCCTCCTTTTGGAAGTCAATGTTCGGTAACATCCAATTATGAGGCAACGATCCCTTTTTAATCACTCCTTGGGTAACATTTCATTTGAGGCAATTCGGACGTCGGAATTCAGATTGACAGAGACCCTATTGAGTGATACTGTCAACGCTATAATGCAGGTGCTCGATATGAGGCTTTTAACTCCCATCTCCGTCGGAAAACTTACCCTCAAGAATCGAATTGTCATGCCGGCCATGGCGACCAACTTCGGCAATGTGGACGGCAGCGTATCCGATCGTCTGATCGACTACTATGTCGCAAGGGCGGATGGAGGCCTGGGGTTGATCATCATCGAATTCACGGCCGTTTCCTTCGAAGGGCGATTTACGCAGAATCAACTTCGGGTCGATTCCGATCGGTTCATACCCGGATTTGCAAAACTGGTGGATGCCGTTCACAAGGCCGGTGCGCGAATTGTGCTTCAGCTGCATCACTCCGGCCGCCGTTCCCCCCGCAATGTGACCATGACGCAGGCGATCGCCCCATCGGCCATACCCGTTTTCCCCGGTGCGCCGGTGCCGTGCGAAATGACGATTGATGAAATTGCCTATGTACGCGACGCCTTCATTCAAGGGGCCGTACGGGCGAAGAAGGCCGGTTTCGACGGCGTGGAGATCCATGCCACGCACGGATACCTGTTGGCGCAGTTCCTTTCGCCCATGGCCAATGCCAGAACGGACGATTACGGCGGAACGCCGGAGAAAAGGGCGAGATTGCCCCTGGAAATCCTGCGGGGGATCAAGGAGGTCAACGGCCGGGATTTCCCCGTGATCGTGAAGATGACGGGCGACGAATATACTCCCGGAGGGATCGAGATCGAAGAAGCGCTACTTCATGCCGCGCTCTTCGAGCAAGAAGGCGCCGACGCTCTTTGCGTGTCCGGTTCGGCGGGATCGATGATGGCCGTATCTCCTAAGGCGCCGGGCATCCGCAGCACCTCGCCGCCCGTTTACATCGAACGCGCCTGTTACGCCCATCTTGCAGCGCGGGTGAAGAAGCATGTTTTCATCCCGGTGATGGCCATCGGACGGATCAATGATCCGGATGTAGCGGAATCCCTTCTTGCGGAGGGCAAGGCGGATTTCGTGGCCGTCGGTCGGGGTCATATTGCCGATCCGGCCTTTGCCGCCAAATGCAGTGGGAAACGGGAGTCTTTGTGTTTTTGCATCGGCTGCCTCCAGGGCTGTATCGAGAAGTCGGTCCAGTGGTCCAATACGGGGATAACCTGCGCCGTCAATCCCAAGGTAGGGCGCGAAAAGGAGGCCACCGGGATCCGGTCGACGGCTTCGAAGAAGGTGGCCGTCATCGGCGGAGGGCCTGCCGGCATGCAGGCGGCAGCCATCCTGGCCGAGCGTGGTCACCAGGTTACCCTCTTCGAGCGGGCCGAAAGACTGGGAGGGAACATTTTAGTGGCCTCCGAACCTCCGGGCAAAGGGGAAACATTGAACCTGATTCGGTACCTTTCGCAACGTCTGGAGAAATCGGGCGCTGAGATCTGCCTGAAAACGGTTGCGGATGCCCATCGAATCCGCAAGGAAAAACCGGATGCGGTCGTCATCTGCCGCGGCGCAAGCCCCAGAAGGCTGAATGTGCCAGGCGTCGAATCGGCGAAGATCGTCACCGCCGAAGAGATTCTGACCGGCAAAACAGCCATCAAGAAGCCGGGCCGGGCAGTGGTTTTGGGCGGGGGCCTCGTCGGGTGCGAAACGGCGCTTTTCCTGGCGGCAAGGGGTTGGAAAGTGACGGTCGTGGAGATGATGGAAGACATCGGCATGGATGTCGGTCCCATCATCAAATTCTATCTGCGGCGCAAACTCGAAGAATCGGGAGTCGAAGTCCGAGTCCGCAATTACGTCGGCGAATTCCGGGACGGAAACGCCGTGTGCCGCCTCCAGGATGGAGAAGATCGCACGTATGATGCCGATCTCGCGGTGCTTGCCGTCGGTTATCAGGCCGATATCAAGCTTTTTGAGGAGATCCGGGCGCTGGTGCGGGATACCTATATCGTGGGCGATGCCCTGCAGCCGCGCCGGATTCTCGAGGCAATGCGCGAATCCTTCGACATCGCCCAGGTGATCTGATGAAAAAGACCGGCGACGTATTGCCGGTCGGGGAGAGGATCCATGGGAAAGTACGAATACTGCATACGGAAACCTTACAAGGCGCCTCCCACCAATCACACGAACGCCGATTACGATGAAACGATGCCGCGCCTGGCGTTCTGCGAGGAAGGTGATTTTCCCGTGACGCCGCTCCGGGTCGTCGTCCGCCACGTCAAATCGATTCCGCCCGATTATTACCCCCACACGGATCTGCACTACCACGACATGGACCAACTCTATGTTCTCGCTTCGGAGGAAGAAGGTACGCTCGCAGCCGAGTTTACGTTTGAAGACGAGGTTTATGAAGTGAAATCGCCTGCGGCGATTCTTTTCCCGAAAGGTGTTCCGCATAAATACGCCGTGAAAAGCGGCCATGGCTTTGTCTTTATCCTTCTGCAGACGGGAACCATAGATTTGTTGCCGGAACGGAAGGGAGAAAATTCTCGCAACGTTGCCGGGAAACTGGCTTGTGAACAGACGCTTGAAAAGCACGATGAAAGTGGTCCGTTCAAGATAGAGGAAAGGAGAAAAATCATGAAGAAGTACGAGTACTGCATCAAGAAACCTTATGATTCAACGGCGGACCATCACGAGGCCCATCATACGAAGAAGCATCACGATGACGCCATGCCGCGCTGGTCCTTCTGCGGCGACGGATATTTCCCCGAATCCCCCGTACGCGTGGTAGTGCGGCAGATCCGGACGATCCCGCCGGATTACGATCCCCATATCGATCTGCACACCCATGACCTCGATGAACTGTATATTTTCATTTCGGAGGAGGAGGGCGGTCTCGAGGCCGAAGTCCAGTTGGGCGACGAGATCTATCAGGTGAAATCGCCGGTGACCATCCTGCTGCCCAAGGGCGTTCCGCACCGCTACGCGGCGAAGAAGGGGCACGGTTTCCTGTTTACGATCGTACCGATCTCCTGCGCGGAGCACTACAACAAGCATACGTTTCCCTACAAGGGGTGAGGGAGAAAGGAGGAGTCTTTCGTGGCTGCAAAGTTGGACGGTGTAAGAATTCTGGATATCTCGCGCGTGCTTTCCGGGCCCTATTGCTCGATGGGCCTGGCCGATTTGGGTGCCGAGGTCATCAAGGTGGAGCCGCCGGGAGGAGACGAGACGAGGACGTGGCCGCCCTTTTACCCCAACGGGGAAAGCGGCTATTTCCTGGCGTTGAACCGCAACAAGAAGGGGATGGTGCTCGACCTCAAGCATCCCGAGGGCAAGAAGGTCCTGTTCGATCTGGCGAAGAAGTCCGACGTCGTGATCGAGAACTTTACGCCCGGCGTTGTCAAGAGGCTCGGCATCGATTATGATGCGATGAAAGCAATCAATCCCAAGATCATCTACTGCTCCATCTCCGGATTCGGGCAGACGGGACCGTACCGCAAGAAGAAGGCCTACGACCCGGTCATCCAGGCCATGGGAGGCGCCATGTCCCTGACCGGCGTCAAGGGTGGAGAGCCGGTCAAGATCGGCATTCCCGTCGGCGATCTCGGCGGCTCGATGATGGCCATCGCGGCCATCCTGGCGGCGCTCTTCGCCCGCCAGACTCAGGGCGTCGGCGATTTCATCGACATCTCGATGCTGGACGGACAGATCGCCATGCTGTCGATCATGGCGGCGGAATACTTCGCCGAGGGCAAGGTCCCCGATCGCTGGGGTCTCGAGCATCCCTGGCGGGTGCCCTCCAAGACGTTCCGGACGGAGAACGGCTACATCACGTCCTCCGCCACGAGCAGCAACATGTATCCGACGCTCTGCAAGGTCCTGGGCCTGGAACGCCTGATCGACGATCCCCGTTTTAAGACCAACGCGGACCGTGTGACGAACCGCGACCAGATTTATCCCCCGATCGAAGAGGTCATGCGCACCAAGACCTCGGAGGAATGGGAGAAACTATTCGAGGCGGCCGGACTGCCCAGCGGCATCATGTACACGCTGGATCAGGTATTCAGCGATCCGCACGTCATGGAGAGAAAGATGCTGGAGATCGTCGATCATCCGACGATTGGAAAACTCAAGATGATCGGCGTGCCGGTGAAATTCGGCAGCGACGGGACAAGGAAAATGACCGCGCCGCCGATGTTGGGCGAGCATACGGACCAGATCCTGCGCGATGTGCTCGGATATGCCGACGGCGAAATCGCCCGGATGAGAAAAGAAAAAGTCGTGAGCTGAAACTTGCGGCCTGATAACGTTTAGGAGGTTTGTATGAAAATAACCAAGATCGAGGCCATTCCCTTCGTTATCCCTTTTCGTCCCGACGTCGAACCGAGCAAGTGGGCTTCCGGGGTTTTGGACAAGGCGGATCACGTGCTGATCCGCGTTTCCGGCGAGGACGGGCTCGCAGGATACGGGGAGGCTATGCCCCGGCCCGGTTTTTACGGGGAAAGCCAGCGCGGAATCGTCGTGGCAGTGGAGGAGTTCTACCGGGATCAGCTCAAAGGCATGGACGTGCTGGATGTCGAGAAGATCAGCGGCGTGCTTGATCGCTATCCCGCCAATAACACGGCCCGTGGTGCGCTCGATGTGGCGATTCACGATCTGAAAGCGAGGTTTCTGGGCGTGCCCCTGTACAAGCTTCTCGGCGGATGGCACCCGGGGAAGGTTCCCGTCGCCGCGAACGTTTCTATCAAGAAGAAGATGGAATCGTCCGTCGAGGAGGCAATCAAGTTCGTCGCCATGGGCCTCAAGACCCTCAAGGTGAAGGTCGGTGGCGACCCGAGGAAGGATCTCGCGCTGATCCGCGCCATAAGGAAAGGGATTGGGGATGAGATCGATATCTACGTGGATGCGAACCAGGGATGGGATCGCCGCAGCGCCCTATGGGCTCTGCCGAGAATGGTCGACGAGGGCGTGTTCATGGTGGAGGAGCCCGTTCCCTGCACCGACGTCGAGAGCAAGCTCCTCATCGCCAAAACCATCCGCATCCTGATCCTGTTGGACGAGAGCGTATTTACCCTCCAGGACGTTGTCCGTGAGCTGAAACTGGGAGCGGCGGGCAGGATCAGTGTGAAGACGCCCCGCACCGGCATCATGAACTCCCAGAAGATCATCAGGACGGCGGAGATGTTCCATATCGCCTGCAGCATCGGCACGCAGGCGGAAACGGGTGTCGGCACGATCGCCAGCGCCCACAACGCCGCGGCCTATAAAAACGTAGTCGGTACCGAGTTGGCCAATTACCTCAAGTGGTCCGACGACCTCTTGGTCGAAAAGCCGAAGTTCGAAAACGGCTTCTTGATCCTGCCGGAAGGTCCGGGCCTCGGGATCGAGATCGATCCGAAAAAGCTCAAAAAGTACAGGGTTTGAAAGGAGAGAAGGGGGTTATGTTTGATAATTTACCCAAGAAAGTTACCATAAGAGATATGGGGCCGCGGGAAGGGATGCAGAGCGAGGCGAACGTCGTTCCGACGGAACAAAAGCTCGAACTCATTCGGGCCTTGCTGAAGGCCGGGTTCAAGCACATACAGGTGACGTCCTTCGTATCCCCGAAGGTCGTCAAGCAATTCGCGGATGCAGAGGAACTCCTGAAAAAACTGGAACACCCCGAGGGCGTGTTCTACTGGGCGACCTGCCCGAACATGAGGGGGCTGGAACGCGCGATCGACAGCGGAGTCAACGGGATCTCCCTGCCCATCTCCATGACGGACGGTCACAACATTGTCAATATGCAGCGTACCATCGCCAAGGCCGTAAAGGACTTCGAGCAGGTAATCGGCAAGGCCCGGAAAGCCGGTCTGCATGTTCACGTGTCCACCTCCACCGCCTTCGGCTGTCCGATCGAGGGATACGTCAACCCGAATAAGGTCGTGGAGACCTGCAAGCGTCTCGAATGGATGGGCGCGAATGGCCTGTCCTTCGGCGACACGACCGGCATGGCCAACCCCCGCCAGGTGTATTATTTCTACAAGATGATGCTTCATGAATTCCCGGGAATGATGTTCAGCACGCACTTCCATGATTCACGGGGTATGGGACTGGCCAACGTCCTTGCGGCCACGGCGGCCGGCATTACTATACATGACTGCGCGCTTTGCGGCACCGGCGGACAACCGAGTACGTCGAGAGACCTGTATGCCTTCGGCCGGCTCGGGAATGTGTGCACGGAGGATCTTGTCAGCATGTTCGAGGAGATGGGCGTCCACACTGGCATTGATCTGGAGAAGCTGATTGACGCCGGCAGACTCTTCGAGCGTATCCTCGGCCGCGAGCTGTACAGCTTTGTCGTAAGGTCGGGACCCGTGAAGGCCCTCTGGGGAGGCGGCAAGTCGTACCTGGATCCCTTTATCGAAAAATTTGGTTACAAGGACGCTTAAGCGGAGGTATCCCCCGCGGCCGCGATGGCATGGGGGAGTTTTTTCATTCTGCGATCCAACATGCATCGGCAAGATCGCAGCCTAAAAAAAGGAGGATTACCATGAAATCAGTTAGGATCGTGATCATGCTTACGGTGTTTGTTCTGGCGGTGGTCTTTTCCGGTCAAGAAATTGGCCAGGCGGCGGATTACCCGAAAAAACCGGTGCAGATCATCGTCGGCTTTCCCCCCGGCGGACCGACGGATTTGACCGCCAGGGCATTGGCGAAGGCGGCCGAACCTTTTTTCCCGCAGCCATTCACCGTCGTGAACAAGCCTGGAGGAGGATCGGTGCTGGCGACCAACGAAGTCGTGAGATCGGCGCCGGACGGTTATACCTTGGGTGCACTGGATATCTCGGCACTTTCCGTCAGTCCCCAGCTCGTCAAGAATCTTTCGTACAAGGGTCCGGACGATATTATCCCGATCATCCATTATCTAACGCAGCAGATCGTCTTCGTCGTTCGCACAGACTCTCCGTTTAAAACGATGAAGGAAATAATTGATTACGCAAAGGCAAACCCCGGCAAGCTTCGCATCGGTCATGCAGGCATCGGCACCACGACGCATATCCATTTGGCAAGCTTGAAGATCCTGGGCTTCCCCGTGACGGACGTTCCCTTTGCCGGTGCCACGCCGACCGTCACGGCTCTTCTGGGAGGCCATATTGACGGGCTGATGCTCAATGTAATGCCGACGCTTCCCCATGTAAAGGCTGGCAAGTTCAATTACCTATCCCTTTTTGCGGATGAGCGATATACGGCCATTCCGGAGCTTGCTAACGTACCTACTCTCAAGGAGATGGGCTATAACGTAATCACGGAAGGATCCGACTATTTCATCAGTGCGCCGAAGGGAACACCGCAGGACATTGTGGATATGCTGTACAATGGCCTCCTGAAGGCGCAAAAAACCGAGTTCTATCAGAAGTTCGCCAAGGACAACGTCGTTTACCTGACTTACAAGGGAACGGCGGAAATCAAGAAACAGCTCGATGAGAGCTACATATTCTATAAAAATTTTCTCCCGAAAGTCGGACTGGTGCCTAGCAATTAGCGTTCTGGCTCATATGTCGGTAAGGAGATTTTCATGCAAAGAGTTCTTCTGGTAGTAGATATTACTGCCCTGATTTTGAGCCTTCTTTACCTGGTTGGCGCCTTCGGCTATCCCCGGGGGACGATGGACCAGCCGGGGCCTGGTTTGTATCCCATTTTCGTGGGGATTCTGCTCGTGATTGCATCGATCGGCAGCATCGTGACGGATCTCGTGAAGCCCGCCCAAGGCGAGCTGGAAATTCCGAAGGGAAAGGACCTTGGGCGGTTGCTGATCGTGGCGGGGGCGGCGGCGGCCTACGTGTTCCTCCTTCCGTATGCTGGTCATCTGCTGTCGGCGATCATGCTCGTTTTCATCGTTTTGCATACGATGGGTCTGACTTCATGGCCCATGAAGATCGGCGTTACGATCGTCATCGCCCTCGGTTCCTATTACCTGTTCGACATCCTGCTCATGGTCCCTCTGCCTAGGGGAATTTTTTCGTAAAATGGAGGTAGAATGAGTCCTCTGGAGGGATTGCTGTACGGTTTTTCGGTTTGCCTGTCGATGAAGAACCTGCTGGCCGTGATCGGCGGGTCGATCATCGGCACCCTGGTCGGTGTCCTGCCGGGTATCGGTCCGGTGGGGGCGATAGCCCTTCTGCTTCCGATCACGATGGGCATGAGTTCGGATACGTCGCTGATCATGCTGGCCGGTATCTACTACGGCAGCATGTACGGCGGCTCGACGACGTCGATCCTCGTCAATGTGCCGGGGGAGGCGACATCGGTCGTGACCTGCCTCGATGGCTACCAGATGGCCAAGAAAGGCCGCGCAGGGGCGGCCCTGGCGGTTTCGGCGGTTGGTTCCTTCGTTGCCGGAACGATGGGCGTGGTGCTCCTGATGTTTTTTGCTCCGCTTCTTGCCGAATACGCTCTTTCCTTTGGTCCGCCCGAGTACTTTGCCATCGCATTGCTGGGTCTTTTCGCTCTTTCCCGTATCACGGGAGCGCCCTTCTGGCAGAGCGTTCTTGTGCTGGGTTTCGGTCTGGCCATCGCTACGGTTGGGTTGGATGCGATATCCTTCGTTCAGCGTTATACGTTCGGTGTCGTCCAGCTCACCCAGGGCATCGAACTGGTGCCGGTCGTGATGGGGCTTTTCGGCGTCGCCGAGGTGCTGACCATCGCCGCGGAGGCGGGCGGCCTGCCTGAGATCGTGAAGATGAAGTTCCGCGAGCTGTTCCCGACCCGGAAGGAGTGGCGGCGTTCCTGGGGACCCATGTTCCGTGGCTCCTGTCTGGGTTTTTTCTGGGGTCTCATCCCCGGTCCGTCCACGGTTCTGTCCACGTTTGCCTCCTACAAGTTGGAGAAGAGTCTGAGCAAGCATCCGGAGGAGTTCGGGACGGGGGCGATCGAGGCGGTGGCGGGGCCGGAATCGGCCAACAACGCGGCGGCGGCGGGTGCGATGGTTCCCATGCTGTCGCTGGGCATTCCGTTCACACCCGGGGCGGCGATGCTGCTGGCGGCACTGCTGATCCAGGGCGTTCCGACGGGACCCTTGTTGATCTCTGCCCGGCCGGAGATTTTCTGGGGGGTGGTCGCTTCCATGTATATCGGCAACGTTGCCCTCCTGATCCTGAACTTTCCCCTGGTCGGGGTGTGGACAAGCATTCTCAAGATCCCCCAGGCCATCCTGATTGCGCTCATCCTCCTGCTGACCCTTGTTGGCGCCTATGCGATCAACAACAGCATGCTCGATCTCGTGGTCCTGATCGTCATGGGCATTCTCGGGTATCTCTTCCGGAAGATTAAGTTCGACGTGGCGCCGATCGTTGTCGCCCTTGTGCTGGGTCCCATGCTGGAAACGACGATGCGGGAAAGCTTATATATCAGCCGCGGTGACCCGACCATATTCTTCACCCGTCCGATCAGTGGGACGATCCTGGCGATCCTCGCGATTATGCTCGTCGCCCCCCCCCTGTGGGCGCTGATGAGGAAGTGGGGAAAGCGGGGGACGGCTTGAACCAGTCGGTTCCCTTCGCGGATGCCGCGGGTATAAAAAATAGGGCCGAGCAAGGGCGGAAAATTCGGCCGATGGACGAACGATAAAATTAGGAGGTGTGGAGAGAGATGTTGCCATTGCAGGGAATACGCATTCTCGATCTGACGCGAATGGTTGCGGGGGCATACTGTTCAATGATCCTGGCGGATCTGGGCGCAGAGGTTATTAAGATCGAACAGCCCAAAGTAGGCGACGATACTCGCCAGTGGGGGCCGCCCTTCATCAAGGGCGAGAGCGTCTATTTCTTCTGCGTGAACCGCAACAAGAAGAGCCTGACTTTGGATCTTCAAAAAGACAAGGGCAAGGAAATCTTCCGGGCCCTTGTCGGGAAAGCCGACGTCGTCCTGGAGAACTTCCGGACGGGCACCATGGAGAAGTACGGTCTGGGATATGAATCCCTGAAGACTCTGAAACCGGACCTCGTCTACTGTTCCATCACCGGTTTCGGTCTGTCGGGACCTTATAAAAACCGGCCAGGGACGGATCCGATCCTCCAAGCGATGGGAGGCATCTTCGCCCTCGTCGGCGAGGCGGACGGAAAACCTTACCGGATCGCGCTGCCCATCGTGGACATGTCCTCTGGTCTCTACGCACACGGGGCCATCCTGGCGGCGCTGATTGCCCGCAGCCAGGACAAGCAATCGCACTTCATCGAGATTTCCCTGCTGGACAACGTCCTGTCGTTGCTGCTTAACCTTGGGAGCACATACCTCAATACCGGAGAGGTTCCCAAGCGCCAGGGGAACGCCCATCCCAGCATTGTGCCGTTCAATGTATTCGAGGCAAAGGACCGGGATGTGTTCTTGAGCGCAAGCGCGGACAGCCGCTGGAAGAAACTCTGCCAGACGCTGGAACTGGAAGCGATGATCGACGATCCCCGGTTCAGCACCATAAAAGCCAGGATCGAGCATCGCCATGAGCTCGAGCGGTTGCTGCAGGAGCGCCTGAAGGAAAAGACGGCCGGCGAGTGGATGGAAAGGATGGATAAGACGGGCGAAGGAACCCCGTTTGCGCCCATCAACACACTGGATCATGTCTTCCAGGATCCCCACGTGGTTTCGCGGGATATTGTCGCGGAGATCGAACACCCGGTCACGGGAAAAATCCGGATGGTTGCGCCACCCGTTCATTACGACGGCGCACGGTGTGAAGTTCGCATGCCACCGCCCCGGCTGGGCGAACACAATGGGGAGGTTCTGAGCCGGCTCCTGGGATACGATGAGGCTCAGGTGGCGGAACTGCAAAAAGAGGGCATTCTGTGACGGCTGGGGAGGAAAGATGGACGCACCCGATCTCATGAAGGGAAGCATCGACATCCACATCCACATCGGACCCGACCCGCTCCGCCGCCGCCGCGTCACGGCGTACGAGGCGGCGATCCAGGCCCGGGAAGCGGGGATGCGTGGAATTATACTCAAAAGCCATCATTACATCACCACCCCGATCACGTACGTGCTCAAACCGATGGTCCCCGGGATCGAGCTTTTCGGCGGCATGTCTCTGGATACGGATGTCGGGGGCTTGAACCCCGTCGCCGTCGAGATGGCCGGCAAGATCGGCACGAAGATGATCTGGATGCCGACCTTCACGTCCCGTTGCGACGTGCAGAAGCGCGGTATCGAGGGGCAGGGGATCAGCCTTCTGGACGACAGCGGGAAGCTCCTTCCGAATGTGACGGAGATCTTGGAACTGATCAAGCAATACGACATGACCCTCGCGACGGGGCACATTTCCGTGCCGGAGATTTTCGCCCTGTTGAAGGAGGCGCGTGCGGTCGGAGTGACGCGGCTTGTCGTCAATCACCCTCTGTCCGTGTCTTTCGGATCCAGGGCGACCATAGAAGAGCAGAAAAGGATGGCGGCGGAGGGCGCCTTCATCGAGCATTGCTTTGTTGCAACCATGCCGTCCAGCGACCGGCTTCCTCCGGTTAGGATCGCAGAGGCCGTCCGCGCCGTCGGTGCGGATTCTTGCATCCTATCGACGGATTTCGGCCAGCTTCTCAACCCCACGCCGGTGGAGGGGATGCGGATGTACATCCAAACCATGCTCCATTGCGGCATCACGGAGGACGAGATTGTCCGGATGGTGAGAATCAACCCGGCCAGAGTCTTGGGACTGCCGGACTGATAGAGAAAGAGCATTGAAAATGTCCTACCCCGGAGCTCATGAACCTTTTTCGAACCTGCAGGTTCTCGCTCCGCTGCCAAGGCCAAACTCGGGCTTACGCCCTCAAACAGTGGCCTTGGCGGCCGTTGCGCTTCGAAGGCAGGGGGCCATCTTCAACTTCGCCCCTATGGGCAGGACATTTCCCCTTTTTCCCGTCAAGGAATCTTTTAGGAGAAGGAAATGGCTGACGAATTGATGAATCCGCGGGGGATCGCCAGGTACGAACGAAAGACGATCGCGCCGCGAGTCAAGAATTTAAACGGCGGGGTGATCGGACTGCTCGACAGCAGCAAGAACAATGCGGACGTATTTTTGGACCATGTCCTCAAAGTCCTGAAAAAGGATTTTGCTTTTGCCGATGTGCTGCGGATAAGGAAAAAGGCGGGATCGGTTCCGGCGGTTTTCAACCAGGAGTTTTTGACGCGCTGCAGATTCGTCGTCAACGCCTTCTGCGACTGAGGGTCCTGCACGTCGTGGTGTATCCACGACTCGATAGCGCTGGAAGAAAAAGGCATCCCCACGGCCACCGTATGCACCGACGAGTTCTTTCCCCTCGGGAAGGCCGAATCGGAAATTCTAGGTATGCCCGGTCTGCCGATCGCCGATATTCCTCATCCCATGGCGGGCCAGCCCGAAGAGAGGGTTGCGGAAATCGCGGCAGATGCCGTTCCGGAGATCCTCCGAATTCTGACAGGCGATCCGGCCCGGCTTGAAGAGGAGTACGAAAAGAAAATCGTCGCGCCACGCGGCAGGCTGCGGCACAAAGGCCTCTTCGGAGACGAGTTCAGTACCGATCGCGCGCCGGAAAAATTCAAGGCGCCGTCCTCTCTGGAGGCCGTCCAGCGCCTTTTTTATCTGCGCGGATGGACGGACGGATTGCCGATCATTCCTCCCACGGAGGAGCGCGTCGCGCAAATGCTGGAACGCTGGGGCGGCGATCCGGATGAGGTCGTCGGTCTGGTGGCCCCGAGGCGCGGAGAGGCGACGGTCAAGAAGATTGCCATTAACGCGGCGATGGCCGGCTGCCTTCCCGAGCACCTCCCGGTCGTGATCGCGGCGACAAGGGCCATGATCCGATCCGAATTCGGTCTGTATGGTTTGCAGACGACGACGCACCCGTGCACGGTCCTGGTTTTGACGAACGGACCTTTGGCGGATTCCCTGGAGATCAATGCGGGCTACAACGCCATGGGGCAGGGGAAAATGGCCAACGCCGTCATCGGCAGGGCGATTCGTCTTGTTCTTACGAATATCGGCGGCGGGTCTCCGGGCGTACTGGACCGCTCGACGATGGGCAGCCCGGCGAAATATTCCTTCTGTTTCGCTGAAAATGAAGAGCAGAGTCCCTGGGAGCCCCTGCACGTCGAACGCGGATTCCCGAAGACGCAAAGCACCGTGACGGTGTGCGGCGTCGAAGGACCTCACAACGTGAACGACCACGGAAGCCAGACCGGCGAGGAAGTTCTGCTGACGATCGCCGGAGTCCTGGCCACGCCGGGGACGAACCAGATCTATCTGGGCGGCGAGCCGCTGATCGTTCTGGGACCGGAGCACGCGGCGGCCGTTGCGAAGAGCGGATTTTCCAAACTCGACGTGAAACGGTACTTGTTTGAAAAAGCGCGGGTGCCCGTTCACCTGATTTCTCAGGGAAACATGGAGCGGTTTCAGAAGCTCTGGCCGCAGCGATTCGCGAATCTGCCGGAGGAAGCCAGCGTGCCCATCTCCGAAACGCCCGAGGACATCATGGTGATTGTTGCGGGGGGCATGGGAAGGCAGTCAGCGGTCATCCCGACCTTCGGTACGACAAAAGCCGTAACGCTGGCAGTGACGGATAAGGATGACAAGCCGATCCTGGCGGAGAGAAAAAAGAGGCCTGTCCACGACGACAATTGAGAGAAATCGACTTCTGTTTTCAAACTGGGGGAATCGCAGCGGGGCGCGGTCTGCCGGCGCCTGAAAGGGAAAACCCGGATAGCGCGGAAGCCGAATATCTTGAAATAGAGGAGAAGAAGTCACTCATGTCGATGCTGGATTATCGGACGTACGAAGAGGCAAAGGAAAAATTTACCATCGATCAGATCTGGGAGTTGTTTGACGGGACTCCGGAGCATTTTAATCTCGGCCACGAATGCGTGGACCGTCACCGCGACAAGGGA
Organism: Pseudomonadota bacterium; assembly: GCA_018827585.1. Lineage (GTDB taxonomy): Bacteria > Desulfobacterota > Syntrophia > Syntrophales > UBA5619 > JAKAFS01. Next base: position 36,376 of record JAHJXP010000256.1, read on the forward strand.
ATCGGCGTTCGAATCCAGTTCGACGACGGGCGCCGGGAGGAACATGCCTTCGCCGATCTTTCCCGTCTAACGGCTCAATTTGCCCACGTGCTCGAAACCTTCGGCATCGGCAGGGGCGATCGGGTGGCCGTGATGCTCGATCCATCGCTGGATTTTTACGTCTGTCTGTACGGTATTCTCAAGCGGGGTGCCATTTTTGTGCCCTGTTTCACAGCTTTCGGGCCGGAAGCCCTCGGATACCGGATGAAGGATTCGGCGGCCAAACTTCTCTTCACGACGCCGGAGTTGGCCGCAACGATCGTCGCCGAAGGTCGATACCGTGTCGTTCCCACCGAAGCCGAGTTTCGACATCTAATGGCGGCCCAGAAAGATACGTATACGGTGGCCGATACCGCGGCGAAAGACGTGGCGGTCTTCCAGTACACGAGCGGAGCGACGCGTAAGTTCCCTCAGGCGATTCCCCATCACCACAAGAGCGTGCCCTTGCTGATGCCGGCGGCCGTCTTCGGCCGCGGATATCGCTTTGGGGACCGTTTTTTCTGTCCTTCGTCGCCTGCCTGGGGACATGGGCTCTGGCACGGGACGCTTTCTCCCATGGCGCTCGGCGTTGCGGTGGGCTCTTATTCGGGGAAGTTCAACGTTCGGACCCTTTTAGAGGGATTGGAGAAATTCGAGATCGACAATTTCGGCGCGGCGCCGACAGTCTATCGGATGATCAAGAATTCCGGTTTGATCGACAACTATAAGCTCAAGATCCGGAAGATGCATTACACCGGCGAGCCCATGGATACCGACACCTTCGATTTTTTCAAAGCGAAGTTCGGCGTTCCCCCTAACAGCGGCTATGGTTCTACGGAGGTCGGCGCAGTGATCTATCAGTATGCCGGATTTCCGAACTGGGTAGCGAAGTCAGGCTCCCTCGGGAAGCCCATGCCGGGGCTCGAGGTGAAACTGATCGATAAGGAGGGGAACGAGGTTCCCCAGGGACAGATCGGGGAAATCGCGATTCACCGTCGGGGGAAGTGGCTCCGAGCACGGGATGCCGCCGTCATCGACGAGGACGGGTATTTCTGGCACAAGGGCCGTGTGGACGATATCATCATTTCGGCGGGATGGACCATCAGTCCCACCGAAGTGGAGGATTGTTTGAAGCGGCATCCGGCTGTCCAAGAGGCGGCCGTGATCGGAGCTCTCGATTCGGAACGGGGCCAGATCGTAAAGGCCTTCGTCGTGGCGAACCAGCTGGCGACCAAGGAACTCGCAAAGGATATCAAAGAGTTTGTGCGCATCAATTTGAGCAAGCATGAATATCCGCGCGTCATAGAATTCGTTCCCGATCTTCCCAAGACGGACGGCGGGAAGGTGAGCAAGAAGGGACTGAAATAGGATATTGCGGCGGAACGCCGATTCAAGCAAGATAGGAGAATACATTCATCATGGCGGAACAAGCGAAGGAAGACAAGAAGGTTCAGTTGAGCGAAGGAAAGATCACCGACGAGGCGCTTGAGGAATTGAGGAGCCGGGTCGGCTCGAAATTTCGGATCGACCCCTTTCATACGCTGGTATGCCGGGATACCATACGCCACTTTGTCGACGGCGTCGGAGATGTAAACCCGCTGTATCGCGATGCGGAGTATGCCGCAAAAACCCGTTATGGGAAGCTGGTGGCGCCGCCCTCTTGGCTTTACAGCGTTTTCCCCACCTGGGTTCCCCAGGGACTGCAGGGGGTGCATGCCTTCCACTCGGGAAACGACTGGACCTTTTACAAGCCCCTACTGGAAGGGGACACGATTACACCGGAGCTGACGTTCACGCATTTCGACGACAAAAAGAGCCAGTTTGCCGGGCGGATCATCATTGTTTATTACGACGACAATTTTTTCAACCAGCACGGGGAGCTGGTGGCCAATGCGAAGGCCTGGAGCGTCCGGGCTGAGCGGAGCGCCGCCCAGGAAAAGGCGAAGTACGGTGACATCAAGCTGCCCCATCCCTGGGCGGAAGATGAATTGAGGGACATTGAGGAGCAAGTCCTGGCGGCGGAGATGCGGGGTGCCGAGGTGCGCTATTGGGAGGACGTTTCGGTGGGGGAAGAATTGAAGCCCCTCGTGATCGGTCCCCTGGGGGTTACCGACATCATCGCCTGGTGCATCGGCAGCGCGCCGGTGAAGCTCAAGGCGCTGGGCGCGGCCCTGCGCGATTACCGGAGGCATCCGGCCTGGGCGTTCCGGGATCCCCTGACGAGCGCCATGGAGCCCAATTATGCCGTCCATTACAGCATCGACGCCGCCAAGCAAGCAGGCCTTCCCTTCCCTTACGACGTCGGGGCACAGCGCAATCAATGGGTCATTCAGCACATGACCAACTGGATGGGAGACGAGGGCTGGTTGAAGAAGTGTTACGCGAAATACACGAAGTTCGTCTACCTGTCCGACGTTCTTTGGCTTCGGGGAAAGGTGACGAAGAAGTTCACGGATGAGGACGGCGAATATTGCGTGGAAATCGAGACGACGACCAAGAACCAGCGGGGCGAGGAAGTCATGCCCGGCCGCTCGACGGTCGTGCTGCCGAGCCGGGAAAAGAAAACCTGGCCCGTGGCCGCACGACTGTAGAGCCTTTAAGAGAATTTTGGAATATTTCCGGGAGAAGGAAGATCATGAAGCTCAAAGACCGTGTCGCCTTGATTACCGGAGGGAACCAGGGAATCGGCCGTTCCATCGCCCTTGCCTTTGCGAAGGAGGGGGCGAAAGTGGTAATTACGGCGCGGAACGAGGAGCGGCTCCGGGAAACGCTGGCGGAATTGAAGAGGATTTCTCCGGATGCCCGCGCCTTCCCGACGGACGTCGGGGATGAGCTTCAGGTGCAGAAGCTGTTCGCCGAAATTCGAACGCTTTACGATCGCATCGATATCCTGGTCAACAACGCCGCGATCACGGGACCGACAAAAAAACTGGCGGAAATGACCGCCGCGGAATGGATGGAAGTCCTGCAGATCAATCTTTTGGGGACGGTGTTCTGCTGCCGTGAGGCGCTTCGCCTCATGGAGCCAGCGAAACGCGGCGCCATCGTCAACATTTCCTCCGTCGCCGGCAAAACGGGCCGCGTTCTGAGGAGCCCCTATGCCGCATCCAAGGCCGCCGTCATCAATCTGACCCGCACACTGGCGACGGAATACGGGCCGCTGGGCATCCGCGTCAATGCGGTCTGTCCGGGCGCCATCGACGGTGAGAGGATTCGGCGCGTTTTTGCGGCGAAGGCGAAGGCCTTGGGCATCACCGTGGAAGAAGCCGAGCAGATGCGGGTTCGGGAAACGCCGCTGGCCCGATTGATCCAGCCCTCGGAAGTCGCAGCCATGGTCCTTTTCCTCGCTTCGGACGACGCCGGCGGAATGACGGGTCAGGCCGTCAACGTAACCGGCGGACGGGAGATGAGATGAGATGGAAACGATGTAACGTTTTTAAAGGATAATCCTATGAATGCGAAAAAGGTCGTTTATGTCCCGGAGTTTCTGCCCCCTGTCGAGCCGCAGCTCAAGATCCTTTCGGAGGTGGTGACCGTGAAGACGGGAATGGCAGCGGACGAGGCGGATCTCATTGCGCGAACCGCGCGGGCCGACGCAGTTCTGCTGACGGCGAAGACGCCCATGACCGGCCAGGTAATTCGGGCATGTCCCCGTTTAAAAATCATCGCCAAGTACGGGGTGGGAGTCGACAATATCGACATCGAGGCGGCGACAAAGAAAGGCATCCCCGTGATCAATGTCCCGGCCATGAACAGCAACGCCGTCGCTGAGCTGACGATCGGTCTGATGCTGGCGATCATGCGGCACATCCCGAGGGCCGGAGAGCGCATGAGAAATGGCGGTTGGCGGGACGAAAGTTTTCTGGGGGCCGAACTGGCGGGAAGCCGGATCGGCGTTCTGGGATACGGGAACATCGCCAAGAGCGTCATCCGCAAGTTGCAGGGATTCGACGTGGAACGGATCCTTGTCTTCAGCGAGTTTCTGCCGGGAGATCGTCCGGAATACGAAAACGTCGTCTTTACGGATTTTCGCAGTGTCCTGACGGAATCGGATCTTGTCACGGTGCACGTCAGCCTTTCGTCGACAACGAAGAATATGATCGGAGCGGAGCAGATCGGTCTCATGAAGCGGACGGCCTATCTGGTCAATGCGGCAAGGGGGCCCATCGTTGATGAACCGGCATTGATCGCCGCTCTGAATGAACGGAGGATCGCAGGGGCGGCGCTGGATGTCTTCACGGAAGAGCCGCCGTCCAAGGACTCCCCGCTGTTGCACATGGACAATGTCGTGATCACGCCGCATCTGGGAGGGAGCACGCTTCGTACGCGCCGACAGTCGGTGATCGTACTCGTGAACAATCTCGTTGAGCTTCTGAAGGGGAATTCTATCGATTCGAAGTACGTCGTCAATCCCGAGGTTTATGATGGTGGCCTTCACTCTCAATGCCAGGAGGAAACGATTCTATGACGGTGATCGTCGAGAAGAAGGAGCATGTGGGGTACATCACTCTCAACCGGCCGGAGGTCCTCAATGCGCTCGACAACGAAACGCTCCATGACTTCTGGGGCGCCTGGGCGGTTTTCGGCGACGACCCCGAGGTTTGGGTGATTTTGATCACGGGGGCCGGAGAGAAGGCTTTCTCAGTCGGGCGCGATCTGAAGAAGTACAAGGAAGGCCAAGGGGTGCCGAAGGTCGAGCACGTGTTCGAGCCGGTCTGCGATATCGGACTCGGCCATGCGGCGAAGGTCGATAAGCCCGTCATCGCCGCCGTCAACGGCTACGCGCTCGGTTGGGGCTTCACGATCGTGCTGCTTACGGACATTCGAATCGCATGCGAGAATGCCGTATTTGGATATCCGGAGGTAACCTACGGATTGCCCACAGGCGTGGGAAGTCTGCTTTTACCTCGCGATCTGTCCTGGTGCCGGTCCATGGAAGTTCTGCTTACGGGCGATCGGATCGGCGCACAGGAGGCGTTGCGATTGGGCCTGGTGAATCGCGTGGTGCCCAAGGGCGAGGCGTTTCCTGCGGCAGAGTCCGTCGCAAGGAGAATATGCGAAAATGGGCCGTTGGCCGTGAAGGCGACCAAACGTATGGCGAGGATGGGTTTGGAGATGCCTTTCGAATCCGCCAGGCAACAAGTGGAGACGCTGCGGTACATCTTGCGCCAAACGGAGGATGCGAAGGAAGGCCCGCGGGCCTTTGCGGAAAGAAGAAAACCGAGGTATCGAGGAGAATGAATTCTCATCGAGTAATCCCACGGCTTTGCCGGAGGTCAGGTGATTCTATTATTGCAAGGAGAATCTTATGGCGGAAAAGAAATTGACAGGGAAAATTGCACGGGAACGCATTTATATGATGGAAACACCCCGACCCCCCGCAGGACTGATCGACGGCTTCAAGTCGCTGGGGGATGCGACAGGGATCGTCTCTGATGTTATGGATCAACTCGGCATTACCGGGGTTATTGCCGCTTCGGTGATCAAGCCAACCATAACCGGTGCGTGCGTCGTGGGACCAGCGCTGACCGTGCGTAACGTCATGCAGCGTGAACATGTCTATCAGACCGCTCGGCGTTACGTGAACAAAATGGCGGAATTCGAGGCCCACAATCTGGCACTCCCTGGTGACGTGCTCGTGATTGAGGGCGTTTCCGGCGTATCCAACATGGGTGGGATCTCGTCACAAATCGGCAAGAGCCAGGGCGAAGCTGGCGCGATAGTTTCTGGCGGGGTGCGCGACATACCACATTCGCGCCGGATTAATTTCCCGCTTTGGGCGAGCGAGATTACCCCTCTCACAGGCAAGTGGCGAATCGAGACCGTGGCCATCAACGCCGAGGTCGAAATCTTTGGCGTGCGGGTTGCACCTGGCGACATTGTGCTTGCTGACGACACGGGCGTCTGCTTCATACCACGCGAGAGAGCGGCTGAAGTGCTTGAACTCGCGATAAAGAAATCGGCCGCCGAAGACGAGCGCTGCAAGCTGATCGATGCGGGCGTCTCTGTGGTCGATCTGCCTGCACGTAACAGGGGAAGCGCATAAAAACAGGGGTGGCGAAGTAATAAGAGAAAAAGACCTGAAAGTCTTCGACGCCGATACCGACACTCACGCAGGTAGACCGCGGTCATTGAAGGCATTTGCGTCTAAGCCACTTCCGGATATCCAGGAAGAGAGGGAGACCTGCGGCGCGGAAGGTTTTTGCCATGACCGGATAAGTTTCCGGTGCGTTACAGTTCTCAAGAATCAAGGTCCTCCAGATAGAAGGTCACCCCCGGGAGAGGCAGCCGCTCCCGTCGCCTTTTTTATTACTTCGGCAATGAAGCTTTCAGACGCAGCATCGGGGAGCTTCGAAATTAGATTGACACTACAAATTGGACAGGTGTAATTTTCAAGGTAATTCTTATTGCCTGACGAGCACAAATTAGGGGAGGTTTTTACTATAGTCGAAGAAATAACCGCGAGCTCCAAGATGACGGCAAGGTCCGATCAACTCGAGATCTTCTGCATCCAAGTGCTTGAAAGACTGGGCGTGCCCGCGCCATCGACCTGGCTGCTTTTACCGATGTGACGGCCTTCAAAGCCAGGATGGAAGCCTACGTTGACGAGATCAAGCCTCCGAAGAAGGCCAGAGGAACCGAAGTAATCTGCGTGACGGGCGAGCCGGAGCACCAGCGGGTGCCGGAGCGGATGGAGACGGGGATCCCATTACAAGCCAAAGTTGCGGAAAAGCTGCGCGCTCTCGGGAAGGACATGGGAGTCCCGATAATTCTCTAACGGGCATTGGAGCAAAGATATTCCCTGCCTCCCGGAGAGCTTTATCTTGTTAGAAATAATTCCCCTCTGCTCTTCAGCGGGGTCATGGGTTATGTTTAAATTGGCTCATAAAGGTAAAGAAAGGAGGAATAATGAAAAAGATAGTGAAAAGTCTCTTCGTGATTATGCTGGTTGGTGTAATTAGCCTCTTTTATGGTATGGTAGCAGCGCAGACCTATCCGACAAAGCCAATACGGATTATCGTTCCGTTTGCGCCGGGTGGGAGCAACGATATCATCGGCCGTCAGATCGCTGCACGCCTGACCGAACGCCTCGGCAAGCAGGTAATCGTGGAAAACCGTGGTGGTGCAGGAGCCGTAATCGGCATGGAATTGGTGGCGAATTCAGAGCCTGATGGTTACACGCTGCTACTCAGCGGTAATGCATATACCATCGCTCCTTCACTCTACAAACTGCCGTACGACCCGGTGAAGGCCTTTGTCCCGGTTGCCAGGTTGGGAACCGGACCGGCGGTGCTTACCATCCATCCGAGCGTTCCTGTTAACTCCGTGAAAGAACTCATCGCGCTCGCGAAACAGAAGCCCGGCAAGCTGATTTGTGCGTCGGTGGGCGTCGGCACCTTCAATCATCTCGGGGCCGAGCTCTTCAAGATCATGGCGGGCGTTGATTTCATGATCGTGCAGTTCAAGGGCGGTGGCCCCGCCGCCGCAGACCAGCTCGGGGGCCATTCCCAGATCATGTTCGGGTCACTGACACTGGCGATGCCTCATATCAAGTCCGAGAAGCTCAAGGCGCTGGGCGTTGGTGGATTGAAGCGCAGCGCCGTCCTGCCCAATGTGCCGACAATCGCAGAGGCCGGCGTTCCCGGTTACGAATCGAGCATCTGGTGGGGTATCCACGCACCGGCCGGTACGCCGAAGACGATCGTCGACAGGCTGGACAAGGAGCTTGCAGTGATCTTGACCTCGCCGGAAACGCAGAAGATGTTCCATGACCAAGGTGCGGAGGTGGACTATATGGGCCCTGAAGAGTTCGGCAAGTTCATCTCGGCAGAGACGGCCAAATGGGCACGGGTTGTAAAAGAGGGCAACATCAAAGCGGAGTAGAAGCAACGGACAGGCAAGTCATGATCTTAAGGAAGTTTTGCGGAACCGGGGTGCGGCGAGGTGTAACGTCGTACATTAGGAACCTATCCGTAAATAACATTGGTACCCCTGATTTTTCTCCAGCAGATAATGGAGAACGCTAATTGTATCAGAGCGATGTAACTACCGGACAGCTTTTCATAACGTACCAGAAGCTTCCTGAACCGGTTGAGCCAGGAGTGGGTTAATTCAACAACCCATCGGCGAGAACGATAACCGGGTATTTCTTTCTTTGCTGATGGAGAAGCTCAGGAACTTTCCCGAGCCCTGGGAAATACCGACGTGAAGAGACCGATGAAACCAACGACAAAGAAGGAGAGACAAAAAAGAAGGAGAGACAAACATGAGCGAAACGAAAGATCTGCTGGTTGAAATTTATGAGGGCATCGCGGTCCTGACGATGAACCGCCCCGAGGTGCACAACGCCATCTCGATGAGCATGAGGAAAATGATTGGGGAAACTCTCGATGCCTTCAACGAAGACGATGACGTCCGGGTGCTGATTTTGACGGGGGCGGGAAAATCGTTTTGCGCCGGCGTCGACCTCAAGGAACGCAAGGGCATGTCGGAGAAGGACGTTCGGAAGCTCCGCGAACGGGGACCCGTCAACCAGATAAAAATAATCAATCTCTATAAGCCGGTGATCGCAGCGATCAACGGCAACGCGCTGGCCGGCGGACTGGAGTTGGCGCTTGCATGCGACATCCGCATCGCGGCGGAGAATGCCGTGTTCGGTCTTCCGGAAATCGGCCTGGGGATCATTCCCGGAGGCGGCGGGACGCAATTACTTCCCATCCTGGTCGGCGACGCCCATGCAAGAGAGATGGTGCTGACCGGCGGCCGCATCGACGCGAAGACAGCGGAACACTGGGGGTTGGTCAGCCGCGTCGTTCCGACGGAAGAATTGATGAAAACGGCAATGAGCCTGGCTTCAAAGATGAAGGATTATTCCCCTATCGCCCTGAAAAACGCCAAGAAGGCGGTTAATCGCTCGCGGGAAGTGGGATTGATGGAGGGATTTATCTTCGAAGCGCAGGCCTATCTTGCCTGCATCAATACCAAAGACAGGGTCGAGGCCTTGAAGGCTTTTGCGGAAAAGAGGAAACCGGTTTTCACGGGCGACTAACGGCGCCATTCCCGATTTGAGATGCCGTCCATGAACGATCGTGCCGAAGTCATCAGGAGGTCTGTATAGACGAACCTTCAACACGATCCGATCTTGATCAGGTTGATCGCTGCCAAGCGGTAACAGCCGTAAGGCGTCGGGTGGCATCATATAAGCGGTGAAACAGCAAAAAGGGAGGATGAAGGGTCTATGGGTGCAACCGAGAACGATAAGGATTGCTTGGTGAAAGATTCTCCTGAACGGGAAAAGAAGAATTGGATCGGGTGGCTGGTCACGATTATTGCCTTGTCGATGGTCGTTTATCATCTCTATGCTGCAGGATATAAACCCCTGCCGGGCATTCAGCACCGCGCCATTCATATCTGTCTCGGTTTCAGCTTGATCTGGCTGGTTCGTCCCTGGTCCAGGGGCAAGAAGGCAGGCGCAAGCAAGTTGATGACCGCCGTCAGTTTGGTGATGGTGGCCTTTATGTTGTTCATCACCGTTTACGCGATTGTCACCTTCGAATCGTACTCCGACCGTGTGGGCTTGCCTCCCGAGACAATGGATTTGATTTTGGGGGGCGCGCTGCTCATGATGACCATCGAGGCGGCCAGGAGGACGGTGGGATATGTTTTTCCCGCGATCACCGGTTTGTTCGTCGTTTACGCCCTTTTCGGTCAGTCTCTTCCCGAGCCTTTTACACATAAGGGAATGAGCGTCGCACGTTTTATCGA
>JAHJXP010000257.1 GCA_018827585.1 Pseudomonadota bacterium
CGGCAGCATGGCTTCATAGACCGCCGTGATCTGGTGCGGCAGCGGGTCAACAATAGAGGTATGGACGGCGAGCACCGGGTCGAAGAGGTGTGCAAGGCGGATGCGATGCGCTTCGGAGACCAGGCGGAACAGGGCGCCGTCGCCATCGAAACTCCAGGGGCGGCCTTGCTCCACGAGATCGAGACGTGGCTCGTCGTGTCGATAGAGAAGCGCGTTTGCCACCCTGCCGGCGGGCGTCTTGTAGGTAAGTTCGAGGGCCTCGGAGCCAAACCACTGCACGCTGACGACCGTGACGAGGCAGTCCGGAAGCACACCACGTACCGCAGCATTGGGTTGAAGGTCTTCAAGTCGCATCACTCGGGTCCTTGAATGGCAACGCTGGTCCGACTTTTCACGGGGATATATGCGGCCAAGCGCCTAATGACCTAAATCAACCAACCTTCGATGGCTGTCGGTCGGCGTGAACAATCGGGAATTACTTACGAAATCTACACCTATGCACAGGATATGTCAAACCTTGATTTTATCGGGCAATATTGACGCCTATGGCGCGCTGCTGAACATAATACAAGCGGGAAAGCCTTTTGCGGCGATATCGTTAATAGCTATGATGGGAGCTGCATTTTGTCCGAAGCATTTTTATCGACCCTGTACCCTTAGGCAGCTCAGGGCAGTGTCGAAGAAATCCCCCTTGTGCGATTGAGGGGATCTTTCCAAGTTGCGCAAAGGCCTGAATGAAAATGATATCATCTACACCAGGAAATCCACCGGCTGGATTCCGTATTCCGAAGGATGGAAGCTCTTGACGATGTTTCTCCGGAAGGCCCCTGAGCGGGGGTCACGCTCCGCCAGGTTCGCCGTCTCCCCCTTCCGGAACCCGCCCCCCTTGCCATCCTCCAGGATAACGACACGGGGTCGCCCGACCTCGGCCCCTTCCGGGCTTTCCATCACCAGGCACATCTCCCCCGTGTCCAGCAGGAGGAGCGTCCCCACGGGAAACACCCCGAGCATGTTGATAAAGACCTTCAGGAGGATGGGATCGAAGTCCTTCCCCGCCCCTTCGAGCATCATGGTCAGGACCCGGTCGGGACTCAGCGCGACCGGCCGGTAGATCCGGGGCGAGGTCATCGCATCGAAGATGTCCGTGATGGTCAGAATCCTTCCGAAGAGGCTCAGGGGCTTCTTGCGGTCCGTCTGGGGATAGCCGGACAGATCGTACTTCAGATGGTGCTCGAAGGGGGGCAGGATGATCTTCGCCTTGAGCTCCCGCGGGGCGATCAGGGCGTTGATCGCGTCCTTGCGGACCTGATCCGGAAAGTCGCTTGTCAGCCTGAAAAGCAGCTCGGCGGGACCCGGCCCGTCCAGCTCCTTAAGCAGGGGGATGAGCTTCCGGATCAGGGGCTCCGCCGCCGTCTCCAGCAACTGCTCCAGAGGTTCCAGGTTTCGGCCGGCATGGACGCCGATGACCCCCCTGAGCAGCTCCTCGCCGCGGGGCAGATCGGCGCTCGTCAGCATCGGCCCCAGGGCGAGGATCGCCTCCGCCGGAAGCAACAGCAAGGCCTGACGGAGGTCCTCCCGGCGATCGGCACCCATCGCCTCGACCTGCGGCCATGCACCCTCCAGGGCGCCCAACACTTCGGGGCCGGAGATTTTTTTCCGGAAATCGTCCAGCAGGGGCCGGGTCCACGGCCTGTCCGGCGCGCATGATTCCTGGAGGGCGTTGAGGCTCTCCAGGAATTTCCGGGCGAAGGAAAATTCACCCCCGGCAAGGGTGTACCGGAACTCTTCGACCAGAAAATCAAGGATGACGGAGAAATTGTTCGGATCGCGCTGTTCCTTGAGGATGATCATCAGCACATCCAGGACGTCTTCCGTGCAATCCCGCGTCCCCTCATCGAGGATCATGGCCGCTATTTCCCTCTCTTCCTCCGGGGTGAGCTTCCAATAGGCGCTTGAGGCCTCCGGGAGGGAGATCCGCACGGCTGGGGCGGCCTGGTCCTCTTCATCTTCCTGCGCCGCCCGCGCTTCACCGGGGCTTGTCTTCAGCAGGGAAAAGTCCATCAGGGGCTCGGCCTCCCACAGGACGTCCTCGTTGTGGTATTTCAGGTGGGGGAAATCGGCTTCCCACAGCGCCGTGACCAGATCGCCCTCCGCATCCTCCGTGACGGTCCGGTAGCGGTTGAGCAGCCCGAAGAAGGCGTTAAGCTCCTCCTGGGTGATGCCGCTGTGGAATTCGAGCCACTGGATGCCTTCCCGAAAGAGCTGAAAGGCGAGTTCCTCTTGCTGAGGGGTTCCCTGCCGAACGGCCTCGCCCTGAAACAGGAACCGTTCTTTTTCGACAGTGAGGAGGAGGGATCCACGACCGGCCAGAAATCCCTCCAGGCGGTCCCGGACGGCGGCCAGAGACTTCCGGCAGATGGCATGGTCTTCCGGATAGAGGGTGAAGTTCCGCAGGGCGATGAGAAACGACCCGAAAATATCCCTGACCGCGAGGATGTCCTCATCGGCGGGATTGTCTTCCAAAATGGACGGGGCTTCCCCGGGGGACCGGTCTTGCATGGGTCTCCTTGCCGGCGCCGGCGTAAGATTCGGATTATGCCGGCCGGCCAACTATAGGGGAGAGAGGTTAGCCTGTCAAGAAACAATCAACCGAACTGCTTTATGGTTGACGACTTCGTAAAAAGTCCGAATTCCCCTCCCCCTCGACGGGGTGGAGGGTTAGGGTGGGGGAAAA
>JAHJXP010000258.1 GCA_018827585.1 Pseudomonadota bacterium
AATCATTCAAAGAAAGGAGTCTCATCCCGAGGTCCGCGAGCATGGCCCGGATCTCTTTTATCTTTCCCCTGTTCCGTGAGGCAAATACGATCTTTTTCAGTCCAGACTCCCGAGGATGTTCCGCTCTATTTTTGTCAGCCCGCCGTAAATAAATGTGAGGCGTGAGGTGTGAGCCGAAACGAAATCCTTCTTTTCTCCCCCTTCACGGCCCTTTCTGAAAATAGGCCTGCAGCGCCCTTACCAGCGCCTGGGCGACGGCCAACTGCGTCTCCTCTTCCACGAGCTTTTTCCGCTCTTCCGGATTGGTCGCAAAGCCGAGCTCCACGATCAGACCGGGAACGTTCAACCCGTCCAACAGCGGGCTCGGCGCATCGCGCAGCCCGCGCCCCTTGCGGGGAAACACCTTATCGAGACCAGCCTGGATCTGTTGCGCAAGGCTCACGGAATCGTTGAGGTGCTTGTTTTTTGCCATATCCTTGAGGATGGCGGCGGAGTCGCCTCCTCCCGCGACCGTCTGCCGGAAGCCGGGGAAATAAACTTCATATCCGGCGGCCTTTTTACCGAATCCCGCATTGACATGCAGGCTGACCAGACAATCCGGCTTGAATCGCGCCACCGCCGCGGTCCTTTCCGCAAGGGTCGCGCCCCTGTCGGAGTCGCGCGTCAGCTGTACCTGGAGATTCCCCTTTTTTTGCGCCTCCTGGCGGATCAACAGGGCAATTTTCAAGGTCAGGTCTTTCTCTCGGAGCTTGTCCGACACCACGCCTTTATCCTCGCCTCCATGGGCGGGATCGATCAGGACGACGTGCATCTTCGGCTGAGCGGCCGCTCCCGTCATCGGCAAGAGGCAATACAGAAGCAAGGCCGGTAGAAAAAAGATGAATTTGAGGCGACTTCCCTTCATGGTTTTGACGGCTTCCTTTCCACTTCCAACGTTTCATGGCCAGAGGTTCTTACAGCAAACTATCTCCGGCTGTCAATTCTTATCATTGACGACTTCGTAAAAAGGCCGGATGCTGCGTTGCGCTTCACCCGGAGCTTGTTCCGAGCGAAGCGAGGAATCTCCGGGTTTGATTCGGCTAAAGCCTCACAACCATTGCGGCGTACGCCAGTAGGGAACGGTTTCAAACCGTTCCCTACAAGAGGTTCGCGCGCCTTGCCTGCGGCCTTTTTACGAAGCCGTCCTACATTCAAGGCTTATGCGACTTTTTACGATAGCGTCATCATTGAAAAGACAGCCCCGATCGCCGGGCGCTCTCAGGGCCTCAAGAGCCGTTCCACGGAGACGACCCCCTGCACTTTTTTAACCGCGGCAATGACTTTCTTAAACTGGCTCAGATCGTTCACGCTGATCACAAAATCGCAGACCGCCTGTCCATCCTGCGCAATATTGATTTCGGCGTGGGTAATGTTTACGTCGAGCGAGAATATGGCGGCGCTGATATCGGCGAGCAGCCCCTTTTTATCGTTGCCGAGGATCCGCATGTTGACCGGATACTCCCGCTTTTCGCGGATGTCCCATTGGACGTCCACCAGCCGGTCGGAGTCCATTTCCCGGACATGCGCGCAGTCCGCCGTATGGACAGTAATCCCCCTCCCGCGGGAGATGTAGCCTGTGATCTCGTCCCCCGGTATGGGATCGCAGCACCTGCCGAACCGGACCATGATGTCATCGATTCCGGTCAGCGACACGCCTACGGGCTCCGTTTTCGCGCCTTTCTTGCGGTCCTTGGCGGCGGCTGCCTCTTTCGGGGGTTCCTCATCCGGCAGAAAATGGTGAACGACTTGTTTCGGAGACACCCTGCCGTAACCGACGACCGCCATCAGATCGTCCAGGGACGCGATATGATATTCGGCAAAGACCTCCGCCATCGCCGGAGATTTGGCGATCTGCCCGAATTTCAGTTGATGTTTTTTGAACTCTTTCTCCAGGAGGTCCCGGCCGAGCGAGACGCTCCGCTTCCGCTCCTCGGTCTTGACCCAGTTCCTGATTTTCGAAATGGCCCGGGAGGTGACCACGTACTTGAGCCAGTCCTTGCTGGGATGGTGTCCCGCCTGGGTGATGATCTCGACCGTATCCCCGTTCTTCAACTGGTATTTCAGAGGGACAATGCTCCTGTTGACCTTGGCGCCGATGCATTGATGGCCGATATCCGTGTGAATGCTGTAGGCGAAGTCGATCGGGGTCGCCCCCTTCGGAAAGGACCGCACATCCCCGTTCGGTGTGAACACGTAGACCTCTTCCGGAAAGAGGGCCACTTTCAGGTTGGACATGAATTCGCGCGGGTTAACGATTTCCTGCTGGACATCCAGCAGATCCCTGAGTTTTTTGATCTGCTCCTGATCACCGCTGGAGATGGCGCGGCCTTCCTTATAGCGCCAGTGGGCGGCGATCCCCTCCTCCGCCCATTCATGCATCGCCCGCGTCCTGATCTGCACCTCGACCCGTTCGCCGTACGGTCCGATCAGGGTCGTATGGAGGGACTGGTAGTGGTTGGCCTTCGGCATCGCGATGTAATCCTTGAACCTGCCGGGCACCGGCTTCCACAGGGCGTGGACGACGCTGAGCGCCTCGTAGCAGTCCTTCTCCTTGTCCGAATCGAGAATGATCCGGAAGGCCGTCAGGTCGTACACCTCGTCGAAATCGATCTGCTGTTCCTTCATCTTCTTGTGAATGCTGTAGAAATGCTTCGACCTCCCCTCCACCTCCCCCGGGATGCCGAAACGGTCCAGCTCCCCGCGGATGATCCCGTTGACCTCGGCCGTGTACTTCTCCCGCTTTTCCTTCTTTTTGACCACGCGGCGGGCGAGCTCGTTGTAGGTCTCCGGATCGAGATAACGGAAGGAGAGGTCCTCCATCTCCATCTTCATCCAGTTGATCCCCAGGCGATTGGCCAGGGGGGCGTACAGCTCGAGGGTCTCCTTGGAGATGAAGACCTGCCGGTCCGGCGTCTGGAACTCGAGGGTCCTCATATTGTGGATGCGATCAGCCAGGCGCACGAGGAGGATGCGGATGTCGGTGGACATCGCCATGATCATCTTTCGGAAATTCTCCGCCTGCCGCTCCTCCTGGCTGCCGAGGCTGATCTTGCTGATCTTGGTCAGACCTTCGACGAGAAACGCCACCTCCTTGCCGAAGGCGTCCTCGATCTGCTCCAGGGTGGCGAGGGTGTCTTCCACCGTGTCGTGGAGGAGGCCGGTCACGAGCGTCGCCGCGTCGAGCTTCATCTGGGCCAGGATCCCGCAAACCTCCATGGGGTGGCTCAGATAAGGTTCGCCGGACAGACGGACCTGTCCCTGATGAACGGAGGCGGAAAAGATATAGGCCTTTTCGATCATCTCCAGTTCGGACGGCGGCAGATAAGACTGGGCCCTCTCCAGGATGTCGTTGATGCGGATCATTAAGAATTAAATTCCTTCCCTTATGCGATCCATGAGAAACGCCTCGACTTCGGAAAGCGAAAGAATGGCGACCTCGCCGGTGCGGCGGCGGCGGGTTTCCGCCTTTCCTTCGGCCAGGTTCTTGGGACCGATCGTCACCCGGTAGGGGATGCCGATGAGATCGGCGTCCTTGAATTTGACGCCCGCCCGTTCGTCGCGGTCGTCGAGAATGACCTCAACCCCCTTTTCCAGAAGCGACCGGTAGATCCCTTCCGCGGCCTCGGAGAGGGATCTTTCCTTCACATTCACCGGGGTGATGATGACGTGATAGGGGGCGAGCGGCAGAGGCCAGACGATGCCGTCCGCGTCATGGTTCTGCTCGATGGCGGCGGCGACTGTCCTGCCGATGCCGATGCCGTAGCAGCCCATTACCATCATCCGTTCCCGGCCGTTTTGGTCGAGATAGGCGGCCTTCATGGCTTTGCTGTATTTCGTCCCCAACTTGAAGACGTGCCCTACCTCGATCCCGCGGGCGAAGTGGATTTCCCCCCCGCAGCGCGGACAGGGATCGGTCTCGCGGATGACCCGGAGATCGGCATACCCTTCGACCTTGAAGTCCCTTCCTGGGTTGACATTGCGGAGGTGGTAGTCCTCGCGGTTTGCCCCCATTATGCAATTGTACGTTTCCTTGAGCGAATAATCGGCAATAATCCTTGCCTTGATGCCGATGGCGCCGGCGAACCCCCGGGGGGAGCGCGTCACCTTGAAGATCATCTCATCCGGGGCGAGATCCAGGGCATCGCAACCCAAATGGTTCCGGACTTTGGTCTCGTTGACCTCGTGATCGCCGCGGATGAGGACGGCCACCGGCTCACCGTCGGCGGAAAAGATCAGGGTCTTTACCACCTCCTGCTGAGCAACTTGCAGATAAGCGCAGACCTCCTCGATCGTCCTCACCCCGGGGGTGTGCACCTCCTCAAGGGGAAGCGCCGGTCCCGACGGTTGATCGCCCGCGGGACCGGCGATCTCGGCCTTCTCCAGATTCGCTGCGTACTGGCAGGCGTTGCAAAAACAGACTGCGTCCTCCCCGGAGTCGGCCATTACCATGTATTCGTGCGAATAACTTCCGCCGATGCTTCCGGAGTCCGCCTCCACCGGCCGGAAGTTCAGACCGCAGCGCGTGAAGATCCGGTTGTACGCCTCGAACATCTTCCGGTAACTGATCTCGGCCCCCGCCTCATCCGCATCGAAACTGTAGGCGTCCTTCATGCCGAATTCCCGGCAGCGCATCACCCCGAACCGGGGCCTTATCTCGTCGCGAAACTTGGTCTGGATCTGGTAGAGATTTCTCGGGAGCTGCCGGTATGTCTTGATCCCGTTGCGGACCAGATCGGTGATCACCTCCTCATGGGTCGGCCCGAGACAGTATTCCCGGTCATGGCGATCGCGAAAGCGCAGCAGTTCCTTGCCGTAATGGACCCAGCGGCCCGATTCCTGCCAGAGCTCGGCCGGCTGAACCATCGGCAGGAACACCTCCTGGGCCCCGGCCCGGTTCATCTCCTCGCGGATAATCTGCTCGACCTTGCGGATCACCCTGTATCCCAGGGGGAGATAGGAATAGATCCCGCTGGTCAGTTTCCTAATCATGCCTGCCCGGATCATGAGCTGATGACTGGCAAGTTCCGCATCGGAAGGGACCTCCCTTCCCGTGGGCAGGAACATCTCCGAATAACGCATGCAACCTCCTTAATGCCGTTGGACCCGGCGATTCGGGAATATATTCCGCGGTCATCTTTGACGGCTTCGTAAAAAGTCCGGATGCTGCGTTGCGCTTCACCCTTCGTCATTGCGGCGTACGCCAAAGTACGCCTCATTCCTCAGGGTTCGCGCGCCTTGCCTGCGGCCTTTTTACGAAGCCGTCCCATTTTCGGGACTTTTAAGACTTTTTACGAAGCCGTCATCTTCCCGATCTCGGCAAGCAGCGCCGGGATGAACTCCTCTTCCCTGATCTTTCTGACCCTTTTGCCCTTCTTGAAGAGGATGCCCGCCCCCCGCCCCCCGGCAATGCCGATATCCGCCTCGGCGGCCTCTCCCGGACCATTGACGACGCAACCCATCAGGGCGATCTTGAGGGGTTTCTTCATCCCCTGTAGTTCGCCCTCCACCCTCCGGACCAGCGATGGAAGATCGATTTCACAGCGCCCGCAGGTCGGACAGGAGATGATATCCGGGCCGACATTTCTAATATTGAGGGCCCTGAGGATTCCATAGGCCACTCCTATCTCCTCAACGGGATCGCCGGTGACGGAAACGCGGATGGTATCGCCGATGCCTTCATACAGGAGAACGCCGATCCCGATGGCCGATTTGATGGCCGCCTGGACGAGCGTCCCCGCCTCCGTAACGCCAATGTGCAGGGGATAGTCGGATTTCCCGGAGATGAGCCGGTAGGCCTCGATCGTGGTGGCAACATCCGATGATTTCAGGGAGAGTTTGATGGCGTCAAAACCCATCTCTTCAAAAAGGCGGATGTTCTTAAGGGCGCTCTCCACCAGAGCCCCCGCCGTCGCCCCCCCGTGGCGGGCAAATATCTCCTTCTCGAGGGATCCGGCGTTAATCCCAATCCGGATGACCTTGCCGTTTTCCCTGGCCGTCTTCACGATCCGGCGGATCGCGTCCGGGGAGATGTTGCCCGGATTGATCCGGATGCCGTCCGCCCCGTGGCGCATCGCCAGCAGGGCCAAGCGGTGGCGGAAATGGATATCGGCAATCAGCGGTATATGGATGAGGGGTTTGATCTCGCGGAGGGCCGCCGCCGCCTCTTCATCGGGAACGGCCACCCGGACTATTTCACAACCGGCCTCCTCCAGCCGCAAAATCTGCGCTACCGTAGCCCTGACGTCGCGCGTATCGCAGGAGGTCATGGACTGGACCACCACCGGCGCCCCGCCGCCTATCTTCACCCCGCCCACATAAACCGGTTTTGTTACTCTTCTTCGGCTGACCGGACTCAAACAGACACCCCCGCTGCGGGCCTTGCCTCGCCCGCATGGCACAACCCCCTGAAATATCGACAGACCGCTACCGGCCGCGCCAGCAGTAGAGGCAGAGTTGTTCCTCCGGCAGGCCGATGGCCTCTATCATCTTCTCGATAGTAATATATTTCAGCGATGTCACGTTCAGATCGCGCCTGATCCATTCGACCATGCTCCGGTAGCGTGCTGTGCGGTGATCGAGATATTCCTCAAAGTTCCCGGTTGTTTCCCCATCGAGGGCGCGGATCGCCCGGTGGGCGGCCAGCTCGGCGACAGACCTTGTGGAAGAGGCATAGCGGCAGGGAAACATCAGGGGCGGACAGGCCGGACGGATATGGAGCTCTTTCGCCCCGTTGTCCCACAGTTTGCGGATGGTGTAATTCTTCAGTTGCGTCCCCCGGACGATCGAATCATCGCAGATGACCATCCGGCTGCCGTGGATCACATCGCGGACCGGATTGAGCTTCATGGTGGCGACAATGTCGCGGATGTCCTGGGAAGGGGGGGTGTAACTCCTTCCGTAACCCGGCGTATATTTAACCAGGGGTCTGCGGTAGGGAAGCCCGGACTCCATGGCGTAGCCGATGGCGTGGCCGACACCCGAATCGGGAATGCCCGCGACGAGATCGGCCTCGACTTCATCCCCTCTGGCCATGGCCCGTCCGCACCTCTCCCTGGCATTTTCGACACTGATCCCTTCATAGACCGAAGCGGGGTCCCCCGTGTAGATCCAAAGAAAGGCGCAGACATGCCTTTCTTCGCCCGCCGGATGCTCGGTGCGGACCCCGCCGCGGTCGAGCCGGACTATTTCGCCCGGCCCGAGAGAGCGGATCAGCTCGTAACCGAGATTGGGGAACGAACTCGCTTCGGTTGCCGCTGCAAATCCAGGCGATGATCCGTCCGGACGGATCTCTTTCCCGATGGACAACGGGAAGCGCCCATACCTGTCGCGGGCTGCGTAGATGCCCTCCGCATTCATCAGCAGCAGACAGACGGACCCCTCTATGGCGTTTTGCATCCGGAGGATTCCATCGACGATGTCGTCGCCCCTGTTGATCAGTTTTGCGACGAGCTCCACGCTGTTTACCCCCCCGCCCGCCATTTCGCTGAAGGACGCCCCTTCCCTGAGGAACTTGCGCGCCAGGTCATCCTTGTTGGTGATGAGCCCGGTCGCGGCCAAAGCATAGGTCCCGAATTTGGAGCGGATAAGCAGCGGCTGAGGTGATTCGTCGTCGATCGCGCCGATCCCCATGTCGCCCTGCATTGTCTTGTAATCATCGACGAACCGGGATTTAAACTGTGCCTGGCTTATGCTGTGTATCGTGTTGCCGAAGCCGTCGGCGCCAAAAATTGCCAAACCCGCATTCTCGGTCCCCAAATGGGAGTGGTAGTCCGTTCCGTAAAACAGGTCCTTTGCGCACTGTTCAGAAACACAGCCGAATATGCCGCCCATATCCCCACCCTTCACCAAATCCGTCAGGACAACTTCAGGAGGGCCTCCCTGATCCGCGCCACCCCTTTTTCGATCTGCTCCATCGATGTCGCATAAGAGATGCGGATGTGATCGTCATGGCCGAAATCCCCCCCGGGAACGAGAGCCACATTGGCCTCGTCCAGCAGGTAAGTCGCCATTTCCGCGGAGCCGGCGATTGTCTTTCCCCCAAAGGAACGGCCGTAATAGGAGGAGACATCGGGAAAGACATAAAAGGCCCCCAGGGGTTTCAGGCAAGTCACCCCGGGGATGGCGTTGAGACCCGCCACGATGACATCCCTCCTCTTCTGAAATTCCTGCACCATCGCGGCAACGCCGTCCTGAGGACCGTTCAGGGCTTCCACGGCCGCCTTCTGGGCGATGGAGGTGGGATTGGAGGTGTTCTGGCTCTGATATTTGGTCATGGCGGCAATGATCTCCTCGGAACCAGCGGCATAGCCGATTCTCCATCCGGTCATGGAATAGGTCTTGGAGACCCCGTTTACCACAAGGGAAACCCGCTTCAGCTCCTCCCCCAGGGAGGCCATCGTGTGAAACGGCTGACCGTCGTAGATGATCTTCTCGTAGATGTCGTCGGAGATCACCATTATCCCTTTTTTTATGATCACCTCGGCCAGGGCCCCAAGCTCCTCCAGGGTGTAGGAGACGCCGGCCGGGTTGGAGGGATAGTTGATGATGATCGCCCTGGTCCTGGGCGTTACGGACGCCTCCAGCTGCGAGGGCAGGAGCTTGAACCCGTCGCCGGCGTTGGTCTTGATGACGACCGGTTTCGCGCCGGAGAGATAAACGATGTCGGTATAGGATACCCAGTAGGGCGAGGGGATAAGGACCTCATCCCCCTCTTCGAACAGGACCTGGACGATATTGAAGAGGGCATGCTTGGCCCCGCAGGAGATGATCACTTCCGAACGCTTGTAAGCCAGCCCGTTGTCCCGCAGCAGCTTGGCAATCACCGCATCCTTGAGTTCATCGGTGCCGCCCACGGGGGTGTATTTCGTGAACCCGGCCTCGATGGCCCGAATGGCGGCATCCTTGATGTTTTGGGGGGTATCGAAATCCGGCTCCCCGGCGCCGAAGGCGATGATGTCCCTGCCCGCCGCCTTCAGGGCATTGGCCTTGGCCTGGATGGTCAGGGTGGGCGAAGGTTTGATGAGCGAAATCCTGCCTGCTGTTTTCATAGTCGTTCCTCATTAGGATGATATTTTTCCTGAAATTTCTGATTGACGATCTCCGGGACGAGACCCTTGATGGAACCGCCGAGACTGGCCGCCTCTTTTATGATCGTCGAACTGATATAGAACCATTTGTAACCGGTCATGAGAAAGACCGTCTCCATCTCCCGGTTCAACCTGCGGTTGATCAGGGCAAGCTGGAACTCATGCTCGAAATCGGAAAGGGCGCGGAGCCCCCGGAGAATCACGTTGGCCCCCTCCCTCTTCATGTATTCCACCAGGAGTCCGTCATCACTGTCGACACGGACATTCTTGCAGTCCTTGATCACCTCCCGGATCATCTCCAGCCTTTCCTCAACGGAAAAGAGGGTCTTCTTTATCGGATTGAAAGCGATAAGAACGATGAGCTCATCAAACATCCTTTGCCCCCGTTTGATGATGTCCACATGACCATTGGTGATCGGATCGAAAGAACCGGGGTATACCGCTATTTTGTGCATTGGCGTTTATTCCTTTTCACCTTTTTTTATGAAAGACAGGATCGTATCGCCGTACCGTCGCTGATCGGTCAGCACCAGGGTCCGGAGGGATGAGGGATCAAAAGCCTCCCGGACCGAATGCTGGATGACGATGATGCCGCCTTCGGCCAGAATATCTTCCTTTTCCAGCCACTGCAGCGTTTCCCTGAGATAACCCTCATCGTAGGGGGGATCGGCAAATAGGATATCGAATCGCTTCCCACGCCCCGCAAGGCGCCCGAGCCCATTTTGCGCGTCGGCGGCGACCACTTCCGCCCTTCCTGAAAATCCGAGCAGAACAAGGTTCGCCCGGATCGCTTCGGTCAGGCGGAAATCTTTTTCCACAAACGCCGTAAGACGCGCCCCCCTGCTCAGGGCTTCCATCCCGACGCAGCCACTCCCGGCAAAAAGATCGAGAAAAGACCTTCCCCCGACCGGGGGCAAAATATCGAACAGGGATTCCTTGACCCGATCGGCGGTAGGTCGGATGCGGCACCCCCTGGGAAGACCGATCCGCCTTCCCTTGACCTCGCCCCCGCTTATCCTCATAAATATTTTCTGATCAGGATTTCGGCAATCTGGACGGCGTTCAGGGCTGCGCCCTTCCGGATGTTATCCGCCACCACCCACATGTTGATGCCGTTGGGAATCGATTCGTCTTCCCGGATCCTCCCGACCAGCGTTTCATCGATTCCGGCGGCGTCAATGGCCAGCGGATAGCGTTTTTCTTGAGGGTTGTCGACCACCCGGACCCCCGGCGCGTCCTCCAGGAGTTTTCGGACCTCCCCGGCGGTGATTTTTTTCTCCGTCTCGATGTTGATGGACTCCGAATGGGCATGGAATACGGGCACCCGAACCGTGGTCGCCGTAACCGCAATGCCCGGATCGTTCAAGATCTTCCTGGTCTCGTTGACCATCTTCATCTCTTCTTTCGTATAGCCGTTCTCCAGAAAAACATCGATGTGGGGAAGGCAGTTGAAGGCAATGCGGTGCGGATATACCTTGATTTCCGGCTCTTGCGAGTTCAGCAAAGCCCTCGTCTGGAGAGAGAGCTCTTCAATGGCCTTTTTCCCGGTGCCGGAAACTGCCTGGTACGTGGAGACCACGATCCTCTTTATCCTCACCGCATCGTGGATCGGCTTCAGGGCGACAACCATCTGTATCGTCGAGCAGTTAGGATTGGCGATGATCCCCCTGTTTTTGTAAAGCGCAATCGCCTCCGGGTTCACCTCCGGGACGACCAGCGGGATTTCGGGGACCATCCGAAAGGCGCTCGTATTGTCGATGACAACGCACCCGTCCGCGGCGGCGATCGGGGCGAACTTCTCGCTGACGCTGCCGCCCGCCGAGAAAAGGGCGATCTCGATGCCTTTGAAGGAATTTTCAGTAAGGACCTCCACCGGCAGAGGGCGCCCCTTGAAGGAGACCTCTTTCCCCAGCGATCTTTCCGAGGCGAGAAGGGTCAGCCTTTCCACCGGGAAATCCCGCTCTTCGAGAATCCTGACCATCTCATTGCCCACGGCGCCCGTGGCGCCTACAACCGCGACACGATAGTTTTTCATGCAACACTCTCCGATTTTCGCATCTCTTTAATTTCCCAAAGCGGACCGCATTTCTCGCCCGCGGCCCGACTTACAGCGGGTGATCCTGATACTGCGGATCTTTCGCCTTTTTTTCCTTCAACCGTTTGCGACTCAGCCTGTAGAGCGTCCACGCGGGACCGGAAACGCCGTACCCGAAAGCCAAAGTAAACAACATGATCTGCGGCTCCGCCACGACGATCACCAGGATCAGGATGATCAGCACAAAGGACATGAACGGTTTGCGCGAAAAGAAATTGAGGTCCTTGAAACTGTAATATTTGATGCTGCTGACCATAAACAGGGAGACGGCGACGATGGCAGCCAGGATCGAGAGATCGGAAAAGCGCCCTTCTCCTCCGAGGTAGAAAAACAGCATAACGCCCGTGGCCACCACCGCCGCGCCTCCGGGTATGGGCAGGCCGTTGAAGACCCTGCTGTCGATGATGCCGACCTGCACATTGAACCTGGCGAGCCGAAGGGCGCCGCAGGCCACGAAGAGGAAAGCCGCCAGCCACCCCCATTTCCCGTAAGAGATCAACGACCAGCTGTAAATTAAGATGGCGGGAGCAACGCCGAAAGCAACCAGATCGCACAGGGAATCATACTCCCCGCCGAACTTGCTCGTCGTATGGGTCATCCGGGCAATCCGACCGTCCAGACCGTCCAGAACCGCGGCGATGAGGATCGAGACGGCGGCAATCTCGTACATTTCCTTCATGGAAGCGATGATCGAATAGAATCCGCAGAACAGATTGGCCGTTGTAAAAAGGTTCGGCAGGACATAGATCCCCAATCGCATGCGGTCTCTCCTGAACGATGGTCCCTTTTTCATGTCAGCCCTCCTATTGGCGTCTCGCCCGCCTTGACTTTATCCCCTACCTTGACGAGGATACTCGCCTCGGGCGGCATAAATACTTCTACCCGTGAACCGAAGCGGATCAGGCCGAACCGCTCCCCTTTTTGGACCTGTATTCCTTCCTTGAGCCAGCAGACGATTCTCCGGGCGATCAACCCCGCAATCTGGATCGTGATGATCTCCCGCCCGTCCGCCATCCGAAGCAGAACGGCGTTTCTCTCGTTTTGCTCCGAGGCCTTGTCCATATCCGCCGACAGGAATTTCCCCGGCCGATACCGAATGGAAAAGACCTCGCCGGCGCAGGGCATCCTGTTGACGTGAACGCTGAAGACGTTCATGAAGATGCTGATCTTCCGGAAGGGGCGGCCCGGCAGTTCGTCGCTGGCGGTCTCCTCGATCCTGATCACCTTGCCGTCTGCCGGGGAAATCACCAGCCGCTGATCCTCCGGCGTAGTCCTTTGCGGATTGCGGAAGAACCAGCAGACGAACAAGGTGAGCAGCAGCAATACAGCCGATAATCCAATAAATCCCGCAATGAAACAGACAAGGGTGACCGCCCCCAGAGGGATGATGAACGGGAATCCCTCCCTGACGATGATGCTGCTGTGGCTTTCATCGAGTGACAAAGGCGATCCTCCTCTTTTTCATAATGATCATGCCTTCAGCTGATGATGCTACCCAAATGCCGGTAGAAAGTCAATCATTGCTTACGTTCGGCGCGGCGCTACGCCGTCCGGTATTTTGTCTCCGCTTCGGAAAGCCGGAGGTATTTGGGCGCAAGGGTTAATACATCAAGGAAACCGCCGCTTCGATACTTTCTAAGCCCCGTCAGCCCGACGGCGGATGCCCGGAGGCGATGCAGCCGGCCGTCAACCGGGACGAACCCGCCAGGCAGCGTCTCGCAAATCAGTTTCCCATAGCGCACGGCCCCGTCGCCTAAAAATACCACTTCTTCATCGACGAGATCCTGCAGCAGGATCTCGACATCGGAAAGCCTCTCGGGCTTCACGGCTTCCGAAAGTCCGTCCTTGCCCATGCGGAAGAAGCCTGCATAAACTTGGCCTTTTCGGGCATCGAGCAGCGGACAGATCAGATTTGGGCATAAGGAGGCGTTCATGGCGAGGACCTCCAGGGTGGACGTCCCGACAACCGGTTTCCCCATCGCCAGGGCCAGGCCTTTGACGGTGCTCACCCCGATCCGCACCCCGGTGAACGAACCGGGACCGACCGTGCAGGCGAAAAGATCGACCTGATCAGGGGTCAGCCCCGCGAGAAGAAAGAGCCGATCCAGCGCCGGCAACAGAACCTCCGCATGGTGTCTGCCGAGATTGACGTAGAACTCGGCGATGACCTCTTCTTCTTGGAGAATGGCCATTCCCGCAGTGATCGTCGCGGTTTCTATCGCCAGGGTCAGCATCGTCAGTCCGTAAACATCTTAACGAAATCGTTAATGATCTTGATGTCAAGCCTGTCGATGTCCAGCATGAAGACGAACACCATCAGGAGGATCAAAAGGGCGAAGCCGATCTGCTGGGCCATCTCGCGCCAGCGCACATTAACCTCGCGGCCCGTCACCAGCTCCACTGCATAGAACAAAAGATGCCCCCCGTCGAGGACCGGGATGGGCAGGAGGTTGAGGATGGCCAGATTTATGCTCAGCAGGGCCATGAACAGAATGAACGGGACGATCCCTTCCCTTACCTGCGCCCCGGCGATCTGGGCAATCAGGATGGGTCCTCCCAGGCTCTTGGGCGAGACGACCCCCTGAAACATCTTGCCGATGCTGACGACGGTCAGCTTGCCGATCATCCATGTCTGTCGGAGCCCCGTTCCGAAGGCCGACAAAGGGTTTTTCCTCTCGATGACGGTCTTCGCCGAGGGGCTGATGCCGATCTTGTAGCCGTCCACGGCCTCCCCAAAGATGTTCTTTGCTTTCACGAGCCGCGGAGTCACGGTGAACTCCATTGTCCGGTCGTCTCTGCTTACGGCGATCAGCAGAGACTTCCCTTCGCTGCGGCCGATGAGTTCCGAGACCTGCTCCCATTTCGTTACCACCGTGCCGTCCAGGGCGATGATCCTGTCCCCGGCTTTCATGCCGGCGTCCATCGCGGCGGAACCGGGCTGCAAATTTCCTATCTCCGCTGTAGGGACCGGCAGTCCGATCATGTTTACTATCGTAAATATCACCACGGCCAGCAGAACATTGGAAAAAGGCCCTGCAGCCACGATGCCTATCCTTTTCAGGACCGGCTGTTTCTGAAAGGATCTTTCCTCATTCCCCGGCGAAAGCTCTTCGCCGGGGGATTCGCCGAGAAGCTTCACGTACCCGCCCAGCGGGATCAGGGAGAGGAGATATTCGGTTTCCCCGACTTTCCTGCCGATGATCCGCGGGCCAAAGCCAAGGGAAAACTTCAGTACGCCCACCCCCGCCTGCTTGGCCATCAGAAAATGGCCAAGTTCATGAACAAAGATGAGAACTCCCAGTAAGACAATGACCGATACGATGCTGATTCCTATCAATTTCTTATCCTTACTTTTTCTTTTACGGCCTGTTCAGCCTCTTCCCTGGCCCACCGGTCGGCGGCGATAATTTCGTCTATGTTTGGCTCGGCCTGCACTACGTGGCGGACAAGGGCCCGTTTGACCAGCGGAACGATGTCGCTGAAGCCGATCCTTTCGCAAAGAAACGCCTCTACGGCTGTTTCATTCGCGGCGTTCAGGACGGCCGGCGCCGTCCCCCCTCTTCCCGCGGCCTCGTATGCCAGTCTCAGGCCGGGAAACTTCTCCAGGTCGGGGACGAGAAATTCCAGCGGGCCCGCCATCGTCAAATCCAGCCGGCAATCAGACCGGGGAAGGCGGCGCGGGAATGAAAGGGCATAGGCGATCGGGAGCCTCATGTCCGGCACGCCGAGCTGGGCGATCACACTCCCGTCCCGATATTCCACCAGCGAATGAATGATGCTCTGGGGGTGGATGAGGACGTCGATCGCCTCAACGGGAAGACCGAACAGCCACCCCGCTTCGATGACCTCAAGGCCCTTGTTGATCATGGTCGCCGAATCGATGGTTATCTTCCTGCCCATCGCCCAGCTTGGATGCCGCAGCGCCTCAGCGGAAGTCACCGACGCCAGCCGCTCCGCAGAGGCATTGAGGAACGGCCCTCCGGAGGCGGTCAGGATGATCCTCTGGACATCTTCCCGGCAGTGCCCCCGGAGGCACTGGAAAATCGCACTGTGTTCGCTGTCGACGGGTATGATGTTCACGCCCTTTTCCGCTGCCTTGCCCAGGACAATTCTACCCGCCATGACCAGGGTCTCCTTGTTGGCCAGGGCGATCGGAATTCCCGCCTCAATCGCAGCAAGCGTGGGGATAAGCCCGGCTGCGCCCACCATTGCGGAAACGACCATATCGCTCCCGCTGGCTGCGGCCACCTCGCAGTACCCCTCGGCCCCATGAAGAATCTCTGTCGCCGCCGGTCCCAGCAGACAGCGGAGCCTGGATGCATGCTCCTCGTCGATCACCGCCGCCAGGCGCGGCCGGAAACGCACGATCTGTTCCTGGAGACGCCCGATATTTTTCCCGGCGGTCAGTCCCATCACGGCAAACTCTTCCGGATGGGCCGCAATAACATCCAGCGTGCTGACGCCTATCGAACCAGTGGACCCGAGTATGGAAATCCTTTTCATCGAATGATCAGCGCCTGATAATAATAGACGAACGGTGCAATAAACATGAGACAGTCCAATCTGTCCAGTATGCCGCCGTGCCCCGGGAGAAGCGCCCCGGAATCTTTTACCCCGGCAGCCCTTTTCAAGGCCGACTCGCACAAATCCCCTAATTGTCCCACCACGCTTCCCACCAGCCCCAGAACGACGGCATGCCAAACCGGCAGCAGCGGGAAAAAAAGTTGCCGGAAGAGAAGGCACCCGGCTATGCTGCCCATGATGAGCCCTATGATCCCCTCAACGGTCTTTCCCGGACTTACATTGGGAAGAAGTTTTCTCCGCCCCAACCCCTTTCCTGCGTAGTAGGCGGCAATATCCCCGGAAAAAGCCAGGACCAGGATAAAAAACACCCACAACACCCCCTCCTCCGCCTTGCGAATCAGGATGAAATGGGACATCAACAGGGGGACATACATGATCCCCAATATCATCTTGGCGACGGGCCCCATGTCCGGTTCCCCTTCTCTCATCCGCAGAAGGTGGAGCATCATTGCCGCCATGACGCCTAAGCTCATGACGGCCGCAAGGAGGCGAAAATCTCCGCTAACGGCGGTCAGGAGGATAACAAAGGCGATGGCCATCGTCTGGATCTTTTCCCGGGAGATCCCCTCCCCGAAGGCCATCCGGTTGTATTCCAGCATTCCCGCGAGGGAGGCCGCAATGATCAGAACGGCAAAGGCGATCTCCGAACCGTAGGCAATAATCCCGAAGAGGATCGGCACGGCGATCGCCCCGGTGATCCATCTTTTCAGGTGCGGGGTCATCGTTGGTCCCCTTTTCCGCCCTTAGGTCAGGAGGCGCCTGTCTGCCCTCCGCCGACCCGCGGCCCTTTGAACTCGCCCCCCTCCGGCATGCGGGACTTATGTCCGGCAGAGCTGATCGCTCGTCATTCCAAATCTCCGCTCCCGCTGCTGATAGTCGGCAATCGCCTCCAGGAGATGCTGCTCGCGGAAATCCGGCCAAAGGACGTCGGTAAAATAGAACTCCGTATAGGCCATCTGCCACAGGAGAAAATTGCTGACGCGGCATTCGCCTCCCGTCCTGATCAACAGATCCGGATCAGGCAGGCCGGTCGTGTATAGATAACGGCGGTAGAGCTCTTTGGTCACTTCCTCCGGCTTGATGATCCCGGCCAGGGCGTCGCTGACCAAATTCCGCGCCGCCCTGACGATCTCATCGCGCCCGCCGTAACTGAGGGCCAGATTGAGGACCATCCCCTGATTCCGGGCCGTCTTGTCGATGGCCTCCTGGAGCTTAGTCCGGACCGGGTCTCCGAGGGAATCCAGATCCCCTATGGCCGCAAGACGGATGTCCCGGTCCATCATCTCCTGAATCTCGCCGTCAAGGTATTCCCGGAGCAGCTGAATCAGGGCCCGAACCTCTTCTTTCGGCCGAAGCCAGTTCTCCATCGAAAAGGCGTATAGCGTCAGGTACGGGACTCCGAGTCGCCGGCAGGTTTTTACTGTCGCTCGCACGGATTCGGCCCCCTTGCGATGTCCCAGGACCCTGCCCAGGGAATGCTTCTGAGCCCAACGACCGTTTCCATCCATGATGATCGCTATATGCCGGGGGATCCTTGCCGGATCGATCTCTTTCATAATCAACCGAAAAAAATAAACTCGGGCGCCCGTTAGCGACTAACCCCATGCGGGCGAGTTCCGGGCGCAACGAATTACGGCTTCGTAAAAAGTCCGGATGCTGCGTTGCGCTTCATCCCTCGTCGTTGCGGCGTACGCCAAAGTACGCCTCACTCCTCGGGCTTCGCGCGCCTTGCCTGCGGCCTTTTTACGAAGCCGTCCCCAGTTCAAGGCTTTTTATTACTTTTTACGAGAGCGTCAACCAATGATAAATCGTGATTCCGCCGTCATATAAACATATCGGCGATTATTTTTCAAGGCACACCGAAACAAAACGGGGAGCACCGGGGCTCCCCGTTTTAAGGCCAATCTCCCCGCCCTTTTCAGATCTCCATGACCTCTTTCTCCTTGGCCGCCAGAATCGCATCGGTCTTTTCGATGTAACGATCCGTCGTCTTCTGAACCTCCTCCTGGAAGGCATAGAGGTCGTCTTCCGAGATTTCGCTGTCCTTTTTGAGGTCCTTGAGCTGCTCATTGGCGTCCCGGCGGGCGTTTCGCTGCTTGACTTTGCATTCTTCCGCCATCTTTCGGACGACCTTGACCAGTTCCTTGCGTCTTTCCTCGGTCAGGGGAGGAATGGGCAGACGGATCAGCTTGCCGTCGTTGTTGGGCATCAGCCCCAGATCCGATTTCTGGATCGCCTTTTCGATGGCGCCGAGAACCGAGTTGTCCCAGGGGGAGATGACGATCAGCCTGCTTTCGGGAATGGACAGAGACGCCACCTGATTGAGGGGCGTTGGCGTCCCGTAGTATTCGACCCTGATGCCGTCCAGAAGGGCAAGAGATGCCCTGCCGGTCCTGACCTTGCTGAAGGACTTCTCGAGGGCGTTGATCGCCTTCTCCATGCTCTCCTTTAATTCCTCGAAAACGATTTCCTGCATGAGATCACCCTCCCACGACGGTCCCCACGTCTTCTCCGCAGATCACCCGTCTGATGTTCCCCGCCTTGTGGAGATTGAAAACGACCAGGGGGAGCCCGTTATCCCTGCACATGGATATGGCAGTTGCATCCATTACTTTAAGATTATTCGTCAATACATCGGTATAACTGATTTTTTTATACATAACCGCATCCGCATGCTTTAGCGGATCACGGTCATAAACGCCGTCCACCTTTGTCGCCTTGAGAATGACATCCGCCTTGATCTCAACGGCGCGGAGAGTCGCCGCGGTATCCGTCGTAAAATAGGGATTCCCCGTTCCGGCGGCAAAAATCACTGTGCGTCCCTTCTCCAGATGGCGCAGAGCCCTCCTCTGGATGAACGGCTCGGCGATTTCCCTCATCTCTATGGCCGTCTGCACCCGCGTGCTGACGCCCCGCCGTTCAAGGGCGTTCTGGAGGGCAAGACTATTGATAACCGTGGCCAGCATCCCCATGTAGTCGGCGGTCGTTCGATCCATTCCTTTTGCGCTGGCTGCCAGTCCCCGGAAGATATTTCCGCCGCCGATAACGATCCCGAGCTGGACGCCAAGGTCGGCAACCTCACGAATCTCTCCGGTAATGCCGTCGACGACCTCATGATCGATGCCGGAGACCAGCTTTCCCATCAGGGATTCGCCGCTCAGCTTCAGCAGCACCCTTCCGTAGGCAGGACGATGATCCATGACCACCTATTTCATTTCCTCGCCCAGCTGAAACCGGGCAAATCTTCGTACGACGATATTCTCGCCCGTCTTGGCAATCATGTTTCCTACGAGCGTATCCACCGTAATATCCGTATTCTTGATGAACTTCTGATTCATCAGGCAAACTTCCTCATAGTATTTTTTCAGCTTTCCTTCGATGATCTTATCCCAGATCTTTTCCGGCTTTTTTTCTTCTACAAGCTGGCTCCGGTAGATCTCCTTCTCCCGCTCCAGCGCCGGTGCCGGGATATCGTCCGCCCTTACGTACAGAGGATTCGACGCGGCGACATGCATGGCCAGATCCTTGGCCAGGGCCTGGAAATCTTCCGTCTTGGCCACAAAATCGGTCTCGCAGTTGAGCTCGACGAGGACCCCTATTTTCCCTCCCATATGGATATAGGAGGCCACGGCGCCGTCCTTGGCCGCCTTTGAAGAGCGCTTGGTTGCGGCCGACATTCCCTTCTTCCGCAGATAGTCGACCGCCTTTTCAAAGTCGCCCTCCGCAGCCGCGAGGGCTTCCTTGCAGTCCATCATGCCTGCGCCCGTCTTTATCCTTAAGTCCTTTACCATCTCTGACGTGATATTCAATTGAACTTTCCTCCTTATTCCTGACGACTTCGTAAAAAGTCCGGATGCTGCGTTGCGCTTCACCCTTCGTCGTTGCAGCGTACGCCAAAGTACGCCTCACTCCTGAGGGAGGGTACTTGCGCGCCTTGCCTGCGGGCTTTTTACGAAGCCGTCCCTTTTTCAAGGCTTTTAGGATTTATTGCGCGATCATCACTGGTGAAGGCCGCTCCCGCGCAAACGGCGGCTACTGTTTGAGAGCCTCCCGGATCTGACGGCCCGTTTCCGGCCCTTCGATCGCCTTTTCCATCGCGTCCGACAGTACGCCGTTG
Organism: Pseudomonadota bacterium; assembly: GCA_018827585.1. Lineage (GTDB taxonomy): Bacteria > Desulfobacterota > Syntrophia > Syntrophales > UBA5619 > JAKAFS01. The sequence continues at coordinate 19,922 of JAHJXP010000258.1, forward strand.
ATCTGGCTTTCCAACTTCTCCTCCGAAAAGAGGATATGGTCCAGGGAAGAACTGCTCTCCGAGG
>JAHJXP010000259.1 GCA_018827585.1 Pseudomonadota bacterium
AGTCCGGGCTGAGCGGATAGAGATACACGTCCTTGACCGTAGCGCGGAGGCAATGGTTGCGATCGTTGCGGGTGCGCCCCTGCGTCGAGCCGAGCCGCAGCCAGTTGGCCGCCCGGTAGCAGGTTCCCTTGAAACGGTCGCTCTCCACGAAGGTTTCCAGCGCATGCACGGGATGCCCATACTTGGCCTGCCAGTCGGCGCGAACGCGTCGGGCCAAAGTCGCGAGCAGGTGGCTGGCCAAATGCGGCACGGTGACCCAGGGCAATACCAGAAAGCGCGTGTTGTTCGTCAGGAACCCGAGGTTCGCCTCCCGTCTGCCGCGATCCCAGCCGATCCAGGCATCGCGCGCCGCGCACTTCCACGCCGCCGAGCCGAACAGCGCGCAACCCACCGGCCGTCCCGCGCGGTCGCGCACCAGATACCGGATGTTCTCGCCTACCGTGTTGCGGTGGCCGAGATAGTGATAGCGGCTCAACAGGCAGTTGAACAATCGCAGGTCTGCCGATCCGGGCTCGACGATGCTCACGGCCAGAGGCCGTAGGTCGCGCAACGCGCAACGGATTGGTTCGGTCGCATGAGCCACAAGGGGCGGGTTGCGGTTGCGGAACCCGTTGGATGAAGGGCCCCGCCGCTTCGGCAGTTGGATGTGGCCGGCACGTTCAAGCTTCAGCAGTAGTGTGCGGGCCGCCATATCCTTGAATCGGCCCTGTGCATTGCGCCAGTCCCAGCGTCGGCAAAGCTCCTCGCTGATCCGCGTTCGGCACCAGTCCCCGTGTTCCGCCAGGAGAGATCGAATCAACCCGATGTCTTCGGCGTGTAATTCCCGTCCTTGAATGACCATGACTTCTGCCATGGTTTACAGACTACAGCATTCCGCCGCCCGAGTCCAGAAAATAATTTTATTTTTTTGCTTGCATTCGTGGGGGGGGGATATACTACTCGCCAGTCAATGGCGGCTCCATGGTGGGGCTACCTGAGTAGTTACCTCGACACAAAGAAAAAGACCTATACGGAAATGCCGATCGAGCCGTTGAAGCTCGGCGAGCCGGTTGGCAGGGAAGGGGAGAAAAAGTCCAGGGCGCGGGTGACGAAGAGCGAATTCAAGGTTGCAAAGACCGGGGCCGCCGAGACGATCAACGCCTTTCCCTGCGAGGAGTACCTTGTCACGTGGCTCGTCGAGATCGAGGACCTCGAAACAAAAACGAAAACGGAAAACACCATGATCACCAATCTCTGGACCACCCCGGAGACCGCCGCCATCAGGAAGCTTCAGGCTGAGCAGGAGGCTTTTTCCCGGGCGTATATGAACAAGCTCGGGCTGAACCTGCCCCCGGCGGAGATGAAACAGTTCGGCATGGAGGCGATCGTCTCTATGAGCGGCGCTTCGGGCAAAGAGATGGACAAGGAGTTCGGCCGGTTCAAAAACGAGATGGCGAAGATCAAGGGGCATCCCATCCGCACGGCGGTGAACTGGAAGACCTCCGGAGGGGATGCCCCGAAGAGGGAGAAACCGGCGGCGGGCCAGGGTCCGGCGAGGGCGCTTGGGGATCTCTTCGGCGGGCTCAAGGGGGCCATCTCCCAGAAACTGGGCGGGAGCGATGCGAAAAAGACCGCGGACGACGGCTTCTTCTCGAACACGGTGGAAGTGAAATCCATTCATACCGAATCCATTGCGGCGGACGCCTTCGAGGTCCCTTCCGGGTATGCGAAGGAGCGGTGAAGCAGGGCGTTTTGGTCTCGGGACGGTTTCGTAAAAGGTCCCGAAGGCAAGGCAACGCAGAGAGAGGTCTTGGGCTGCGTACGATGTCCTCAGGGGTGGTCGAAGAGGTATCCGACGGAGCGAAGACTCCGGAAAAAAACCGGGTTCTGGGGATCGTCCTCGAAATACCTCCTCAGCCTGACGATGAAATTGTCGACAGTCCGGGTGGTCGTCACGCCCGAATACCCCCATCCGACCTCTAACAGAACCTTGCGCGACAAGGATTTCCCCCGGTTGGCGATGAAGAGCTTCAGCAGCCTGGCCTCCTGGTCCGTCAGGTGGATCACCCCCTGTCTGCACGCCGCGGTCATCGTTTCGAAGTCGATCGTGTTGCCCCCGAAGGCGTATCTTTTCCACTCCGCTTGATCTTCAGGTTTACCCGCGGTCGAACGGCCGCCCCATGCGGACCGCGTGAGAAGGCGGTCGATCCGCAGGAGAAATTCCTCCAGATTGAAGGGTTTGGCCAGATAGTCGTCGACGCCGCAGGAAAAACCCCTGACCCGATCGTCAGGGGCCCCCTTGGCAGAAAGGATCAGCACGGGTATTCTCTCGTCCTCCAGGCGGATATGGCGCAGAACGGACAGGCCGTCCAGGCCGGGCAGCATGACGTCCAGGACGATGAGGTCCGGGTTCCACTCCTTCCACATCCGGAGCCCCGAGGTCCCGCTTCCGGCAATCGCCGCTTCATAGCCCTGAAGGGTGAGATTCAATTGCAGCCCCTCGGCGATATGCCGGTCGTCTTCGATGACGAGGACCCGCCGCTTCGCGGTGTGTTTCATGTCTTGACCTCCGGAATTTTATAGGGCAGGGTCAGTGTGAACACGGACCCCTTTCCTTCCCCTTCGCTGTCCGCGGTCATCCGGCCGCGATGAAGGCGGGCGATCTGCTGGACAAGGTACAGGCCGATGCCGCTTCCCCCGGCGGGGACGTCCTCCTGGTGGCGGCCCCGGAAGAACTTCCTGAAGATCACCTTTTTTTCCTCTTTGGCAATGCCGATCCCGTTGTCCCGGACGCGAAGCAGGAGGGAATTCTTCTGCTGTTCGAAAGCGATGTCGATCCGGGGCCTTCCGGAGGCATTGTATTTAACGGCATTGGTCAGGATGTTCATCAGGAGCATCTCAAAAAGGGGAACGATGACGGGGTAAAAAAAGGGTCCGCCCGGCGGTTCCTCCACGCTGATGTCGCAGTCCCGGAAGATATGTACGTTGCCGGCGATGAAGCGCCGGACCGTCTTCGCCAGATCGACAGGTGTGAACTCTCCCTCGTAAACCTTGCTCTCGATACGGGCCAGGTTCAGGATGCTGCTGATATTTTCGGAGAGCCGCTCGACGTCCTGGAGCATGAACCCGATATATTTGAGCTGCTCTTCCCGGGACAGCCGATGCCTGGCGAAAGTCTCGAGGTATAGTTTCAGGGAGGTCACGGGGGTCTTGAGTTCATGGGTGAAATTGCTGATGAAGGTGTGCTGCAGACGGTAGAGCTGGAGGGTTTTTAAATTGTAAATGAAGATGATGAGAATTCCCGCCAGGATTATGCCGACCAGCAGCGACAGGATGAGGATCACCACCCACGTCCTGGCCTCGAAAAACTGGCTGGGATCGAGCTGGTAGCGCTGGATGACCGCTTTGAGGTTTTCGCTTACGCCGATGTACCAGTAGATGTACAGAAGGAGGGAGATCACGAGGGCCACGGTGGAAAGGACGAAGACAAAAATCGGGTGAATGAACCATCTTGCCTGTTTCATAGCCCTCCAAAGCCGGGTGGCGCAGGGCTTTGCTCAGCCAGGCCCCCCAATCGCGGCTTTTAAGACTTTATTACGGATTCGTCCGCTTTGACCTTCCGCAGATGATTTAGCGTCGTATGCGGGGCCTGCCCTGTCGCCGCCTGTCAATTGTAAAAGTATTGTAAAACAACAAGTTGCCCCTTTTATTCTTCCGGGATATCTTTTAAGGTGCTCTCCAAGCGGCAAGGAAACGGCCGCAGCGAAAGGAGAAGATCATGCCCGAACAAAATCAACCGGTCCATCCACTCAAAACCCGCGCCCGCGTCCTGCTTACGAGCGTTTTCGGACCTTACGCCCAGGACGACGAGTACGGAAGCCGCCGGATCAACCCGATGGAACTCTACCAGAATCAGGTCACCCGTGTCCAGGGGGGATTCTCCCTGCGGATGTTCCACCGCTCCTTCGGGCTGATGATGATTCATACCAATATCGAAGCCCCCTGCACACTCCTCGATTTCCCCCTGCTCGAACAATTCACGGAGGAAATCCGCGAGCGGACCTACGACGTCATCGGCATCAGCGGCATTGTCCCGAATATCGGCAAGGTCAGGAAGATGTGCGAATTGATCCGGCGGCATCAGCCCGCGGCCACGATCGTCATCGGGGGGCATATCGCCAACAAGGAAGGCCTCGCGGAGATGATCGATGCGGACCATATCGTCCGCGGCGAGGGCGTGCGGTGGTTTCAAAGGTACCTGGGACAGGACGATCAGGCGCCGTTTAGGCACCCCCTGGCGATATCCGGCTTTGACGGGCGGATGATGGGCATACCACTGAGCAAACGGCAGGGGGGGACTGCGGCGATCCTTATCCCGTCCGTCGGCTGTCCGATTGGGTGCAACTTCTGCTCGACCTCCGCGCTTTTCGGCGGCAAGGGCAAGTTTGTCAACTTCTACGAGACGGGGGATGAGCTGTTCGAAGTCATGTGCGACATCGAGCGGAAGCTGAAGGTAAGGTCCTTCTTCGTCATGGACGAAAATTTTCTCCTCCAGAAAAAGAGGGCGCTCCGCCTCCTCGAACTGATGGAAGACAACCGTAAAAGCTGGACCCTCAATGTCTTCAGCTCCGCCCGCGTTCTGCAATCCTATACCATGGATCAGTTGGTGAGACTGGGGATAGCCTGGGCCTGGATGGGGCTGGAAGGGGAGGAGTGCGCCTACGACAAGCTCCGGGGGACGGATACCAAGGCCTTTGTAAACCTCCTGCAGGCTCACGGCATATCCGTTCTCGGCTCCTCGATCATCGGGCTCGAGGAGCACCGGCCGGAAAACATGGAGGCCGTCATCGATTATGCCGTCAGCCACGAGACGGTCTTCCACCAGTTCATGCTCTATACGCCCATTCCGGGTACGCCCCTCTATGAGCAGCATAAAAAGGCCGGCACGCTCCTGCCGGAAGAGGAATTACCCTGCGCCGACGCCCACGGGCAGTACCGCTTCAATTACCGCCATCAGCATATCAGGGAGGGGAAGGAAGAGGGGTATCTCCTGGAGGCCTTCCGGCGGGATTTTGTGGTGAACGGACCGAGCCTGCTGAGGCTGATCCGCGTGCTGCTGAACGGATGGCGAATGTATGGGGACGATCCCCGCCGTCCGGTCCGGGAGCGCATGGCGTGGCAGGTTTTCCCGCTGCGTTCGGTATACGCCGGCGCCGTCTGGGCGATGCGGAAATGGTACCGCTGCGACGAACGAATAAAAGAAAAGGCGGATGTGCTGTTGAAGGACATCTACGCGACATTCGGATGGAGAACGCGCCTGATCGCCCCGCTTGTCGGCCGCTTCGCCCACTTTACCCTAAAGCGGGAAGAAGCGCGCCTAACTGCAGGCTGGCAATACGAACCCCGCACCTGGAGGGACCACCTGGAGGGACGTGGTTTAGTTGTTGACTCTACGGTCAATAATGATAGCATTATTCCATGCCGAGACACGCGAGATTGGATGCACCGGGACTCTTGCAGCACGTCATAGTGAGAGGCATTGAGAAATCCGATCTCTTCCGGGATGACCAGGATAGAAAAGATTTCCTGGAGAGATTATCTGTTATTCTGCTATTCTGCCTCAATCACTTCCACCTCTTGCCGCGATCAAATCGGGTAATCTGCCTCTTCTGATGCGGAGGCTGCTTACCGGCTATGCCATTCGTTTCAATCGCCGGCACCGGCGTGTCGGACCTGCCTGGCAATTAATGAATACGGTCACAAGGGGACTGAAATTGGGCAAATACTGGGAATAAGCCGCTCCGGTGTCAGTTTGCTTATGCGCAAAGGGGAAGATATCCTTCGGCAAAGAAAGGGGCTCCGGGAAAGGCTGGTTCTATTTACTTGACAAGTAAACAACGTCCCTATAATTTATAATTGTTATTGACTATCTATCCTTCATATATTAGTCAGCAACATGCGATGTTTGGGTGGGAGAAGGGATGCTTGGAGAAAAAACAGTTATATATTCATACCTTTGGCTGCCAGATGAACGTTCAGGATTCGGAGAAGATGGCGGCCCTGCTTCAGGATTCGGGATACGAGACGACGGATGATCCGGAAGGGGCGGATCTGATCATCGTCAATACATGCAGCATCCGGGAAAAGGCGGCGCAGAAGATCTACAGCCAGCTCGGGCGTTTCCGATCGCTGAAGGAGACCAGGCCGCAGCTTTTGCTCGGCGTCGGTGGCTGCCTCGCCCAGGAGCGGGGGGAGCGCCTGTTCCACAGGGCGCCCTATCTCGATTTGGTCTTCGGCACGCATCAGATCCACCGGCTTCCGGAACTGATCGAAGCCCGGGAACAGACGGGGGGAAAAATCGCCGAGACGGGTTTTTGCGAACGGGTCCCATCCCTGGCGATCCCGGCGCAGCCGTCCGCAGGGGCGGTAAGCGCTTTTGTAACCATCATGCAGGGGTGCGACAATTTCTGCGCGTACTGCGTGGTGCCGCATCTTAGGGGACGGGAGGAGAGCCGGCCGCTGCCGGAGATCGTCCGGGAGGTTGAAACCCTCGCCGCCAAGGGTATCCGGGAGGTAACGCTTCTCGGACAGAATGTGAACTCTTACGGGAAGACATCGGACGGCGGCTCCGATTTTGCCGACCTGATCTGCGCCCTCGGGGATGTAGCCGGGATCCAGAGGATCAGGTTTACGACGTCCCATCCGAAGGACCTCTCGCCGAAGCTGATCGACTGCTTTGGGAAGGTGGCCTCACTATGCGAGCACATCCACCTCCCGGTCCAGGCGGGGTCGGACCGGGTGCTCAAACGGATGAACAGAGGGTATACGGCCGGGGAATACCGGGAGAAGATCTCCCTGCTTCGCCAGGCCTGCCCGGAGATCAGCATCACCTCCGACGTGATCGTGGGGTTCCCGGGGGAACAGGAGGAGGACTTTCAGGCGACGCTGGCGCTGATGAGAGAGATTCGGTTTGACAACCTCTTCTCGTTTCAGTATTCGGAGCGGGAAGGGACGGCGGCCGTCGGGATGGACGGGACCGTGGGCGAGAGGGTGAAGCGCGAGCGGCTCCGCATCCTCCAGGACCTTCAGGAGGAACACACCCTCGCAAAGAACCGGGCCCGAGTGGGTTGGGTGGAGAGGGTGCTGGTCGAGGGGCCGAGCAAAAACAGCGGTGAGGAGATGACGGGAAGGACGCGGGGGAACAGGATCGTCAATTTTTCCGGGGGACAGGACCTTATCGGGAAAACGGCGCCGGTGCTGATTACGGGGGCCTTCCTCCATTCCCTGCGGGGGGAG
>JAHJXP010000286.1 GCA_018827585.1 Pseudomonadota bacterium
CAATCCTCCCAGGTTGATTATGAAGAAAACTTACCACATTATTTACGACATTACAAGGTTGACGTGACACTAGCTTCCGGCAGAAGAGTTCATACCGGCGCAAATACGAAGCGCCCACAAATTCCTGGAATACCTTGAAGTGCGGCTCCTGTACCTTGACCGGTCGGTTGGATGCCTCGCAGTCTTCCAGCATGAAGAAGTAACCAAGAAATGGCTGGGGACTTGTCAGATAGGCGCGCTCCCGGTAAGCGGTCCATAAATCGAGGGCGCTTCCCATCGCTTCTTCGATCCGATTGTTGAAGTTGTTGCCGAAGGATGGGCCGACCTGCGACTTCACCTCGATTGCAACGAGAAGCGTATCCTCACGCACCACAAGCAGGTCCCATTCTTTGGTGGGGCGGAAGAATCCCGGAAGCTCGACCGCCTTCTTCCTGAAGACATACCGCTCGGAAATACCGGAACCCTTGATGAGTTCCGTGAAGAGGTCGATTACGCCATCCATCTGTGCGCCGCCGGTCACTGCGCTGCGCAATCCCTGGTCAGCTTTCCCGGTCTGCTTCTGCTTGTCCCTCTGTCCCGCCCGCGTATTCCAGTAATGGGCCACAGCCCGGCCGGTGCGTGCTGGCAGATCCCGCAATATGTCTTCCTGTTTCATAGGCATGATGTATCAGATTCCCCGCTCTCTTTCAATTGGCCAACGTATTAAGATTTTTTTTTACTGCGCGGAGCCGACGTAAAAACCATTAATACGTTAGACCTCCTGATTTCTGGAGAGATGCTCAGCGTCCAATTTATCTTTTTCGCGGCCGGTTGAATGTTTGTTTTTTATCAGATTATCTCTGGAGCCGAGTAAGAGTTGTAACATTTCTCGGTAATCTTCGTTCAACATACTCAGCCCCTTTGAGCGACCACAGTTCCGCCGTCAACTCCCATATGAATGAGACACGTTCTGCCGCAGATGCGCGGACAAAGCTGTCATCCTCTTTGGAAACTTTTTTCAATGTTGCTTGAGTGCGAATCACTTTCATGATCTAATTATATCATGTTTCCGATATTTATGACACTGGTCTAACTTGGAGGGCGGTACTTGTCGCCCAGTTGCTCCTGCAGGCTCTTGATGCACAGGTGGACCACGTCGAGGCCCGAGGCGTCGGACGCCTTGAAGGGACCGACAGGGATCCCCCTCCGTTCGTGGATTCCTTGGTCCTGAGCGCCTCACCTTCCCCGGAATTTGGAGAAGTCCGGTTTTCTCTTCTCCAGGAAGGCGGTCTTGCCTTCGAGCGATTCGTCCGTCTCGTAGTACATGCCGAGCCCGCCCACCCCCAGATTGGTGATCCCCATCACGCCGTCCGTCTCGCCGTGAAACGCGTACTTGAGCATCTTCAACGCGGTGGGGCTCTTTTCCAGAAGCTCCCGGCACCACATCCCGACCTCTTCATCGAGCTTGTCCGGAGGGACGACCGCATTGACGAGGCCCATCTCCAGCGCTTGCCTCGCCGTGTAACGCCGGCACAGGAACCAGATCTCTTTTGCCTTCTTCATCCCCACGGCCCGCGCGAGATCCCCCGTGCCGTAGCCGGGGTCGAAGCTCCCGACCCGGGGCCCCACCTGACCGAACTGCGCTGTTTCGGAGGCGATGGATAGGTCGCACACCACATGGAACACATGCCCCCCGCCGATCGCGAATCCGTTGACCCGGGCGATCACCGGTTTGGGAATCGTACGGATCAGCAGCGACACCTGCTGCCAGCCCACCTCAAGCGGAAGGGCGGCGACGGTTCCGCCATAGCCCCCTTTGTCTCGGATTGACTGGTCGCCGCCGGTACAGAACGCCTTGTCACCCGCGCCGGTGAGGACGACCACCCCTACGCCCTTATCGACCCATGCGTCGGTGAAGGCCTGCGTGAGCTCGTATATGGTCACCGGCGTACACGCGTTGTACCTCTCCGGCCGGTTGATCGTGATCGTGGCGATTCCGTCCCTTTTATCGTAGATGATTTCCTTGAACTCCATTCCCCCTCCTCTCCCCTGCCCCCACTCCGTTCACCTCGCTGAAAGCCGCACACTCAGCCGATGATGCGCAGGGCAAAATAGGGCGCCAGATTGAACAGAAATATCCCTATTTTGAACAGCCCCATCCCTGAATAGTGAATCGCTGTGAACTGCTCGACTGATAGAGGAAACCATTTCTTATGGAGGCGATAGACCCAGTCGTGAGCCAGGGTGAAAATCAAAAACCACCAGAGCAGCAGCCCCAGATTGATGACCGCACACCAAGCAAAGAAAGCACGAATGACCTCTATTTTCATTTTCTCCCTCCTTTAGCATTTCGTTATTTCGTTCAGGGGCGGCAACGGACCCAAGGGCTCGTCAGCGGCGGGAGAAGCTTCGAGGCAGGCTACTTGGAGAGAATCCATACCGCCGTATGCGCGACAACCTCTCATTCGATCCCGTTGAAGCCGTGGCAGGCATACACCCCGCGGTGAAGGCTTGCGGGGCGCCTCCGGGCGGAGTGCCCTGCCGCCATAAAAAAAGGCCGCGGATGCCCGGGAGCCGCGGCCTGATCCGGAAGAACTCAATAATTCTCGGCCAGAACCTCGTAATAGGGCTGCGGATGCTGGCAGGCCGGGCAGATCTTCGGGGGCGTCTTTCCCTCGAAGATATAGCCGCAGTTGATGCAGCGCCACTTCACCGCCTTGTCCTTCTTGAAGACCTTCTTCTTCGCAACGTTCTCGATCAGTTTCCGGTAGCGCGCCTCATGGAATTTCTCCACCTTGGCGATCTGGTCAAAGGAACGGGCCGCCTCGGGGAATCCCTCGGCCTTGGCCGTTTTAGCGAAGTCCGCATAGATGGTGGTCCACTCCATCTTTTCGCCCGCCGCCGCGGCCTCGAGATTCTCCTTCGTCTTCCCGATCATGCCGGCGGGATAGGCGGCGGTGATCTCCACCTCGCCCCCCTGGAGGTGCTTGAAGAACACCTTGGCATGCTCCTTTTCGTTGTCCGCCGTCTCGGCGAAGATGTTCGCGATCTGCTCGTACCCCTCCTTCCGGGCCGCACTGGCGAAATAGGTATAGCGGTTCCTCGCCTGGGACTCGCCAGCAAAAGCGGCCAGCAGATTCTTCTCCGTTTTCGAACCTTTGAATGATTTTGCCATCTTTATTTCACCTCCTTATGGAATTAGATTCGCTACTCGGAAATGCAGTTCCCGCCTTTATCCCTGGCGTGCGAAAGGGCTTTGCCCGCCTCGGCAAGGAGCTGTTTCCCCGTCTGGCCCGGCTGCAGCGCCGCTAAACCGATGGAAACGGTCGGATGAGGCATGGCGCTCCCATCGGGCATGACGGGAACAGAGCCCATGATCCCCTGGTGAAGCCGCTCGGAGATCCGCCGCGCCATTTCCAATTCCACCTTGGGCAGCAGAACGGCGAACTCGTCGCCCCCGTAACGGGCGATAATCTCCGCCGGGCGGAGATTATCGCCGATTGCATTGGCCACCGAGTAGAGGACGTGATCGCCGTGGGTGTGGCCGTGACGCTCGTTGAAGGCCCTGAAGTCATCGATATCGACGATGATCAGGCACAGAGGACGTCCATCCGTGGTGCACCGATGGACCTGGCGTTCGATGACCTGATACAGCCAGAAACGGTTGTGGAGGCCGGTCAGCGCATCGATCGTCCCGTATCCCCGCAAATCACCCATATCCCCGATCTCGGCGATGACGGCGTCGGCATGCCGGAGACGGGAGGTGAGAATGCCGATGATATTACAGGCGGCGGCATGGGAAGAGTTAATCAGCGACCAGAGGATCTCCTCGTCCATCGCCAGCAGGCGGGTCGGTTCCGCGGCCACGACATAGGCCGACGTCGGCTGGCGGTCAATCACGGACATCTCGGCGACGCTTTCCCCCGGTCCGAGGATCGCCGTCGGCTTGCTGTCGAGCGAATCCAGATGGACGGACACGCGGCCGTCAAGGAGGAAATAAACTGTGCGGTTCGTCTCTCCCCGATTTATAAGCACCTCTCCCGGTTCCAGAAACCGGACGGTGCAGGCGTCGATAATACCCTTGATCGATTCCAGATCGACCGACTTGAAAAGCCGTATCTCCCTCAGTTCCTCTTCTCTGATTGCATTCATCGCTTCCCCCAGTATTGACGACTTCCCCGCCTGCAACAAATGCACCTTCCGGTCTCCTCTCCGAATGAGACGAAGAGGAAGAGGCCGGCGGCGTACAATTAAATCGGCCTTAGACTTTTGAAAATGCCGCCTTTGTCATTCCGGGCCTGACCCGGACTCCAGGATGCCTTTGAAAAGACTGGATTCCTGCGCCTGTCCCGGACCCCGATCCGGGATCCGCAATAATGACAATTTGCCGAGTATCAGGAGAAATTCAAAGATCTCAGCCGTTAATCTTCTTGATGAGCCAGGCCATGTTCTGCCCCAGAATTGTCATGGTCTGCATCCCCTCCTCATCCTCCGCCACAGCGCCCGGTTCTCTGCCGATGCCGATGTTCCAGTAGTTCGACCCCACCACTATCATCTGGCCGATCAGAAAAAAGAAATTGAGGGAGCTGAAGGTGTGGATGGCGCCGGCCCGCCGCACAGCCACCACCCCGGCGCCAACCTTCCGTTTGAACAGGCCGTTGTTGGCGCGGGCGACCATGCCCGAGCGCTCGATCAGCGCCTTCATGCCGGAGGTGATATTGGAAAAATAGGTAGGGGAGCCCAGGAGAATGCCGTCGGCCGCCCGCATTTTATCGATGCACTCGTTGACGATGTCGCCGGTCACAGCGCAGTGGCCGTCCATTTCCTTGTGACACTTGTAGCAGGCCTGGCAGCCGGGGATGATTTTTCCCGCGAGGGAGACGAGTTCCGTCTCGATTCCCTCTTTTTGGATTTCATCGAGAACCAGGTTCAGCAGAATGGCCGTGTTGCCCTGCGCGCGGGCGCTGCCGTTGAACGCCACCACCTTCATCGTCCGACTCCTTGAATAAGAAAGTACCGGTATGCCCGGCAGTAAGAGGGAACCCGGAAGTCTCGCGTAATATGTGTTGCTTTATAATGAAAACAATTCTTCCTGTCAAGATTGATGAACGCGAAAAGACGTAAAAAACAAAGATTCGTGACCTCGTAAAAAAAGTCTTAAAAGTTGCAAAAATGGGACGGCTCCGTAAAAAAGGCCGCAGGCAAGGCGCGCGAAGCCCGAGGAGTGAGGCGTACTTTGGCGTACGCCGCAACGACGAGGGATGAAGCGCAACGCAGCATCCGGCCTTTTTACGAAGTCGTCATGATTCGTCAATCAGCGAGGAGGGCGAAGGCAGCGAAGCGGCCGTCGTGGCTGAGGCTGATATCCGCGGCGAACAGCAGGCCACGGAGAAAGACGCGGGGGGCGCCTGGTCCCACCGGATCATTCCGGATTTCGAGATCCTCGAAAGGACATCGGTTGCGGCGGGCGATCTCCCGAAGGACCCGCCTCCGGACGAACGCCGAGGGATCGGGGATGTTTTCGCAGTCGCCCGCATGATCGGAACGGAGAAAATCGCCGGCGTCTTCCGCAACGCCCACACGATCCACATGCTGGACGATCCTCTCTAACTCGGCCTCTGATCCAGCCGTCAGGGCGTGGACGTAGCCCTCCGCGACGGCTACGCGGAGCGCCAGCTCGCCCTGCGGGGTGAAAACGCAACCTGAGAAAATAGGGATGTCACCCCTATTTTCTTCCGAAAAAAACAGGGGCGCTGTCCCCAGAATTGCGCGATAGCGCCGGGGAATCGAACAGACATCAGGATTGTCGCGGCTGACGGCCTTGTAGGCCGCCTCCTTCGCCGCCCAGAGCGACCAGAGGAGCGCATCGGGACAGTCCGCCCCGGCGATCAGTTCCCTTTCCTCCGGGGTGAAGATCCGGCCGAGGAAACGGCCATCGCCGCTTTTTCCGCGATTGCCCGACTCCTCCAGATCGACGATGTCGTTACCCACGGGCGGCAAAGTAGTCTCCCTCCATAGCGGCCAGACGCTCGACGATCCGCCGCGCATATTCCCTCTGGAAACGGAGCCCCTTGCCCTCCGGCTCACCGAGATCGAAGACCTCCGCCATCATCGTGAAACGCTCGCCGAAGCGCGGGATCGCACCGTACTCCGACTGGCCGTCGCCCCTGAGGTAAACGAGGAGGACGCGGCAGCGGCCGCATTCGCTCAGAAAGCGGCCCACGCCGTAGGAAAAACCCTCCCGGTTCACCCGCCCCGTCCGCGACCGCCCCCCTTCCGGGAAGATCATCAGACTCTGCTTCCACTCCAGGACGCGGCAGCACTTCGCGAGGAGCTGCTGGAGTTCCTCCCGGCTTCCCCCGCGGTTCACGGGCAGGCACTTGGCCAGGTAGCACATCAGGGTGAGAAGGGGGTTCCGCTGGAAGTTGTCCCGCTCCGGAAGATTCCAGGGCACACGCCGGAAACGGAGGATATGGCCCCACAACGAGGCCATCCCGTAGCTGATCACGGCCGAATCGACCATCGTCAGATGGTTGGCGCAGATGATCCAGGGTCCCCGGTGGTCCCGCTGCCACCCGGCAATATCTCTCCGGATCCGCCTGACATCCCTGATCCGCCAGCCCATCAGCCTGACAGCCAGAAATACGAGAGGCGTCGTAACGACCGCGGCCAGGCGCCCCAGGCAGTACTGCAACCGGAGAAATCTTTCGAACCTCTCCATGATCTCCTTTATGCCGCCTTCTGCCGGACCAATGCCACGGCATCCCCGATGGTCGCGATCCGGTCGGCGTCGTCGTCGTCGATTGTGGTCCCGAAGACATCCTCGCACTTGATGATGATGTCCACAAGCCGCGCCGAATTGACCTTCAGGTCCTTGAGAATGTTGGTTTCCATCGTCGCCTTCTCCAGGAGGGCCTGATCTTTCACGTACCCCCTCAGGATGTCGATCACCTTTTCCATAACCTGCTCGTCGGTCATGAGTTCTTCTCCTTCATTGTTTTTATTTTTCAAACACAATTTCCTTCTCCCTCACGATGGGAAGGATCCCTGAAGCCCCTTCACGGCTTCGTAAAAAGTACCGGATGCTGCGTTGCGTTTCATCCGGAGCTTGTTCCGAGCGAAGCGAGGAATCTCCCGGTTTGATTCGGCTAAAGCCTCACAACCATTGCAGCGTACACCGAAGTACGCCTCACTCCTCAGGATTCGCGCGCCTTGCCTGCGGATCTTTTTGCGAAGCCGTCCCCATTTCAAGGGTTTTTGGACTTTATGCGAGAGCATCCCCCTTCATGGCTCCCATTTCCGGAAAATCAGGCAACTGTTCACATCGCCGAAGCCGAAGCCGGCCTTGGCCACGATCTTGAGGTCGGGGCACGCCACGGCCTTCTGCGGAACGCTCCGTTCGTAGGGGGCAATCTCGGGATGGAGGTCCCCGCAGTTGATCGAAGGATGAACGAAACCCCGGTAGAGTTGGAGAACCGCGGCCACGCATTCGATCGCCCCGGCCGCGCCCAGGCAGTGGCCGATCATCGACTTGGTCGCGTTGATCCACGGGAAGTTCTCCGGTCCCCTCCCCAGGGCCTCCGACCAGTTCTTCACCTCGATGGGATCGGCATAGGTCGCCGTCAGATGGCCGTTGATCGCGTCTATCTCGCCGGGATCGATCCCCGCATCGGCGACAGCCCCGCGGATGCACCGCTTCACCCCTTCCGGATTCGGCGCGGTGATGGAGCCCCCCATCCGGTGGCCGCCGCAGTTGACTATTCCCCCGAGAACCTCGGCGTAGATCCGCGCCCCTCTGTTCAGGGCCGATTCCAGCTCCTCCAGGAGGAGCAGGGCCCCTCCCGCGCCCGGAACGAAGCCGGCGGCGCTCGCGCTCATCGGCCGCGAGGCCTCCCCCGGCCGGTCGTTGAACTTCTTGCAGATCACCCGCATCGCGTCGAAACCGGCCCAGATATAGGGAGAGGCCCCCTCCGATCCGCCGGCCAGCATTCGGGTGGCAAGTCCCTCGCGGATGCGCCGCATGGCATCGATGACCGCCTCATTTCCCGTGCTGCAGGCCGAGGAATTAGAGGTGACCTGGTTGCCCAGCGCAAGCAGGCCGGCGATCCGGGCGCTCGTCGCGCTGTTCATGACCTGCTCTACGATCCGGCTTCCCATGCGCCGGACATTCCCACCGTTCACCATCGGAACCAACGTCTGGGCGATCGTGTCCATCCCGCCGATCCCGGAGCCGGCGATGATCCCCGTCTCCCAGTCGACCTGTTGGTCCGACGCCTCGGGTACGGCGAATCCCGCATCTCTCCATGCATCCACGGCCGCCACGGAGGCGTAGCCGATGTTTCCGTTCATCGACTGAAGCTCCTCATGGTCGAAATAGCGTTTGCGCACCGCATCGAACTCCTGGGGGATCCCCCCCACCTGGCAGGCGAAGTTCAGCTCAGCGAGTTCCGGAATATGCCGGATGCCCGAACGGCCCTCCCGGAGGGCCTGTTCGAACGCTTCAAGGCCGTGGCCGTTCGGTGCGACCACCCCCATCCCCGTGATGACCACCCTTCGCTTCATGGTTTCGTCTCCTTCACGCTTTTGCCCGCAAGGATCGGCCCGGAATGCCTTTCCTGACGGCTTCGTAAAAAGTCCGGATGTTGCGTTGCGCTTCATCCCTCGTCATTGCGGCGTACGCCAAAGTACGCCTCATTCCTCAGGATTCGCGCGCCTTGCCTGCGGACTTTTTACGAAGCCGTCCTGCATTCAAGGCTTTTGCGACTTTTTACGGGTTCGCCTTTCCAGTCTCTGTTCGAATTCGGCCCGGGGGACCCCCTTCCCCGCCAGGACGCCCGAACATACCTCTTCACCGTTCGGCCGCGCCATTGAGATGGCGGCCTTGAGCTGGTTCCCGCGGAAATAGACCTTCTTCCCCGTGATGATGACCGATTCGTCGGGACGGACGACGCCGGTGAACTCCACATTCTCCGCCAGCGTGAACAGCGTCAAGAGGTCCCCTATCTTCCCCATTCCCTTGTCGCGAGTTAGAGACAGGTAGAGGCCGAAGGCCACGACCCCCGTCTGGGCCATCGTTTCGATGAGAATGACCCCAGGGGTGATGGGCATTCCCGGAAAATGGCCGCGGTAGAAATACTCGTCGCGACGGAACCGGTAGGCGCCCACGATGTGCTCCCCGTCCAGCTCCAGGATCTCTTCGATAAACAGGAAGGGAGGCCGCTGGGGGACCATCCCCAGTATTTTCTCCCGCAGGACGCGATCAGCCTCCATACAACCCCCCATTGACATGGATCACCGCGCCGGTGATGTAAGAGCCGGCCGTGGCCAGAAAACCGACCGCCTCCGCCACCTCCTCGGGTCGTCCGATGCGGCTCAGCGGGATCCGCGCGATTATCCCCGTCTTTATCTCTTCGGGCAGCCGCGCCGTCATCTCCGTCGCGATGAAACCGGGGGCGACTGAATTGACCAGGATGTTCCGCCCCCGGAGCTCCTGCGCGAGGGACTTCGTCAGGGCGTCCAGGGCCGCCTTTTCCATGGCATAGGGGATCTGCCCGCTGTTCCCCGTGTGCCCGATGACGCTCGAGATGTTGATTATCCGGCCGCTCCCGGCGCGGATCATAAAAAGACGCAGGATGCGCTTGGTGAGATACCAGGTGCCCCGCAGGGTCGCGCGCTGCGCGTCGAACTGCTCGAGCCGCATCCGCTGCATGTCGGCATCGATGGCGACCCCGGCATTGTTCACCAGGCAGTCGAGCCGGTCGGTCTCCTGCCTGAGCCGCTCCGCCATCGCCTCCACCTGGTCGATCTCGGCCAGGTCCGCCGCGAGCAGGAACCCGTCCCCGATCTCGGCGAGCAGGCGCTTTGCGGCATCGCTGCTCGACCGGTAATGGATGCCCACCCGGAAGCCCTTCGCCGCCAGCTCCCGCACGCAGGCCGCTCCAATCCCCGTACCGCCCCCCGTGACAACCGCCACCTTCTTATCACTCATCTTTCCCACTCCATCGCTTTTCCCGACCGCAGAAAAATTGCGGCGTTATTCCTAATTTTCCAACCGAATCAGTTGGACGAAGGTCTTCGAGAGGGCCGCATTGGAGATTTTTTTGGCCACCCTGCCGCTGCAGCGAAGCTCCACTATTCTTTCATCCGGCCGCCGACGGAATTGGCCGACCGGCGGGGGTAATCCGGATAGGCGATCCCTCGGAAGACGCCCGTCCGCGCCCCGTGGATCTCGGCGATCTCCTCGCCGTCGACGCAGACCCGTCCCTCTCCGATTACGATGCTCGCCCCCGATTCCTTCAACTGGGTGAACCGCCGCACCTCGACCTCGTAACGGACCAGGCGGTTGAAAGGGCGGATCTGGCCGTTGAAGACCACCTCGCCGCAGCCGAGCGCCCGCCCCGAGCCGAGGGCACCCCGCCAGACGCAGAAAAAGCCCAGGATCTGCCAGATGGCATCCACCGAGAGACAGCCGGGCTGGACCGGATCGGAGGGCATGTGGCATTGGAAATACCAGGCGTCGAGGCGGAGGTCCTGCTCGGCCACGATCCTCCCCTTGCTCCCCTCCCCGCTGATCTCCAGGATCCGGTCCACCATCAGGAAGGGCGGCGCCGGGAGACGGGCCACGAAGCCCTCCGGAGGGTCGTCGACCAGCGTGCCGTAGGCGAAGGCGAGGAGCTCCTCCAGACCGAAACAGGAACGCCTTTTAAACTCGTCGTACGTCATCACAGCCCCTCCTCCACGCTGAGCAGCAGATGGACCCAGGTCAGGCCGGCCCCGACGAGGCAGACGGCCACGCGGTCGCCGGGACGCAACTCCTCCCAGCGCTGACTTAAAATGGCGGCCGCAGCCGCGCAGCCAGTGTTCCCGAATTCATCCACGTTGTACCAGTGTTCTTCCTCCGCGATCCCCGCCCGCTCGCAGACGGTCCGGAGAGCCCCCATGTTCAGCTGGTGGCCGATAAAACGGAAACGTCCCCCTCCCGCCAGGCTGGATTTGAGACACCGGACGGATTCCGTCATCCGGCGGATGGCGAACCCCAGGACGGCATGGCCTTCCTGACGGAAATGGCCCATCAGCGGGATCGCCACCTTCGTCCAGGCCGAGGCATTCGTTCCGCAGCTTGATTCCCCAAAGGCCGCCCGCGCTTTCACCGAGGCTGAAACGACGGCTGCGGCGCTCCCATCGCCAAGCAGGATGGCTGTGGAGCGGTCGCTGAAGTCGAGTGAACGCGTGAGGTTCTCCGGCTGGCAGATGAGGACGAAGGGCGGCAGGCTCTCCGCCGCCATCCGGCTGAGCAGGTCGAGATGCATCCCGAAGGTGGTGCAGGCCGAGTTCACGTCGATACAAAGGGCATCGATCCCCAGTTCTGCCGCCACCATGGCCGCCTCCGCCGGCGACGACCAGGCAGGGGCGCTGCACCCCGACATAACAAACCCGATATCGGAAGGCGCGAGGCCCGCCCGGTCGAGGGCCATACGCGCCGCCGCCGCCGCCGTCTGGGCATTGCTGTAAAGACTCGCCTCGTGGGCCGCCCGCGGGTCGCGGTTCTTTGTCCGGCGGATGTAGTCGAGGGGAAGGACCGTTCGCCGCTCGCGGATCCCCACCCGCTCCATGATCCAGGCCTCGTCGGTTCCGATCTCCAGCTCCTCCAGGAACCGGTTGGTGATGACATTTTCCGGATAGAAATGGCCGATGCCGTGCAGGTAAAGCATTAGACCAGCTCCCGCCCGATGATCATGTTCTGGACCTCGCGGACCCCTTCGTAAATGTCGATGATCTGTGCATCCCGGATGAGCTTCGATATCTCGTACTCGGAGATGAACCCGTAGCCGCCGTGGAGGTGAAGCCCCTGCGTGGCGCAGAAGATCGCGGCGTCCGCGGCCAGGTTCTTGGCGAGGGAGGCGTAGACGCCCCTGTCCGGCGCCCCCTCCTGGACCAGGAAGGCCGCCTTCATGAGCGCCATCTCCGCCTGCTCGATCCGCTTCCACATCTCGATGAGCGTCTCCCGGGCCACCGGCATGTCGCAGATCCGCTGGCCGAACTGGCGGCGCTCCCGCGTGTAGGCGAGCGTGACGTCGAGCGCCCGCCGGGCCAACCCGACGCCGATGGCGGCCACCATGGGCCGCGCATAATCGAGGACGTCGGTGAGGTACTGGAAGCCGAGCCGCCTGTCGCCGATGATCTGTTCGTCTTCGATGACGACATCCTCAAAGGTGACGCTCGCCGTGTTGGAGAGGCGCTGTCCTAATTTGTCCTCCGGCTTTCCCGTCACGATCCGTCCCCCGCAGGGAAGCGGGATCTCCCGGCAGGTCTGCGACCCGGTCTCCGCCGTCTCCGGTTCCACGGCCAGCGCCGGAACGACGACGCAGGCCAAAAAGGGTGACGACAGCTTACCGACCTTGCAAAATACCGTGAATTGCGAGGCGAAAGAGGCGTTCGTGATGAAGCACTTCGCGCCGTTGAGCAGGTATTTGCCGCCGCTGCCTTTGCTGATGATCGTCGTCATGGCGCTGTTGTCGGAGCCGGCATTCGGCTCCGTCAGACAAAAGGAGGCCAGAAGAGGCCGCTCCACGAAGGGGCCGAGGAAAGCCTGCTGCTGGGCATCCGAACCGTGGAGGGCGATCACCGCGTTCGCCAGGTCGTTGCACATCGCCGACGTGGCGATGCCGCTGTCCCCGTAGGAGATCTCCCGGATGATCAGTGCCGTCGAAATCAGATCGAGGGAGTACCCCTTCACCGCCTCCGGGATGGAGAGGTTCATGATGCCCAGATCCCAGGCCTTCCGGATGATGTCGAACGGGAAGATGTGCCCCCTGTCCAGGACCATGATGTTGGGGATGATCTCCCGGCCGACGAAACGGCGGACGGTCTCCAGATACTGTTTCTGCTCTTCGGTCAGATTGAAATCCATGCCAATGCTCCTTTGACGCCTTCGTATATAAAATGGGGACAGCGCCCCTGTTTTCCCCGTGAAAAAAAGGAAGCTGTCCCCATTTTTTTTGGCTCCGCCCGCTCTTAGGCAGCGACGGCGAATGCCCGCTCCGCCGCCTCCCGGGTCGTCACGGACGTGCAGGCCACGCCGATGGTCCGGAAGAATTCCCGCAGGGGTCTCCCCGGACCGATCTCCCAGACGGCGTCTGCCCCCGAGGCGAGACAGACCATGTTCTGTTTCCACCGGACGGTGTGGCTGATCTGCCGGACGAGGCTTTCGATCACCCCCTCCCGGTCGCCGGAGTGGAAACCGCCCCGGTAGTTCGAGGTCACGCGGCGGGCCGCAACCGGGTCGAGAGAGCCGCCCAGTTCCCTGAAAACCTGGGCGAAGGGATCGAGAATCGGTTCCAAGAGCCGGCTGTGGAAAGGGGCGCTCACGTTCAGCCGCACGAAACGGAGGGCCGGAAGGCCGGACAGGGCCGCCGAAAGACGGATTTCCGCCTCGGCGACCGCTCCCGTCTCGCCGCTCAGGACAAGCTGACGATCGGAATTGGCGTTTGCCACGTCTACCAGGAGCCCGTCGAGAAGTCTGCCGATCACCTCCGGATTGAGTTCGTCCGCAATCACCGCCGTCATCGCCCCGGCGCCTACCGACACCGCCTCCTGCATGAGACGGCCCCGCTCCCGGACAATCTTCAGGGCTGCCGCGAAGGGGAGCGCGCCAGCAGCGACAAGCGCCGTGAATTCGCCGAGACTGTGCCCCCCGAAAAGGGCGGGGCTGAAGCCGTAACGGGCCGACAGTCCTCTGAGCATGGCGATCTCCGTCGTCACAATGCAGGGCTGGGTGTATTCGGTAAGATGGAGGCGTTCATCATCCGCAAAGCAGATGGCGGCGACATCCCAACCCAGGGCGTCCGCAGCCTCCTCATAGGCGCAGCGGCTTTCCGGAATCTGTTCGAAGAAGTCCCTTCCCATCCCTGCCCGCTGCGATCCCTGGCCGGGGAAAACGACCGCATCTATTCGTCCTTCCATTGCCATCCCTCCCGTCATTATATGAACCCGTAAGAATTTGTATAAATCCACAAGCGGAAATGCTTTCCCTGGGAAGATCGCAGCAATCATGCCATATCGCAGTGCGGCAGGTTGTTTTCCGGAAACCCCCCTTTCGCCGGACAGTTGAAGCGGCCGCCTCCGCCCCGGGGAGGGTGCTTTCCCCCGGCATAGGGCCTCCCCGGTGCGTAAAATTGGACCAGGGTGCGAAGCGGGCTACGCAGCGCCTTTTCCTCTTTGGTGGTGGATTACGGATGCCATCAATCGTTGCTCATCCCTACCGGGATACGATAAATAGATATGTGAACGGGAGATCGGTTATTTTGAGAAAAACAAGGAACGGATGCGGTATGCGGATTTCAGGAAGAGAGGTCTTTTTGTAGGCTCTGGCGTCTTGGAGGCAGGGTGCCGCACCGTCGCTGGGCAGCGCCTGAAACAGTCGGGTATGCACTGGACAGTTAGGGTGCGAACAGTATTATAGCCCTGCGCTGCAGTATTCTGAGCAACCGTTGTGAAGATTTTCGGGAGCATCGTGCGGCGGCGTAAAATCGCCCTCATAAATTTGTCGCACACCCCACCCCGTGGGGTGTATTATCAGGCCATACGAGCCTGTGGTACATTTTGAAGTGGAATTCACCATATGCGTAGAATATCTTTAACATGGTGGCATCCCACGGAGACTATTTTCTTGCAATAATACAATAGAATCCCGGCTCATCAATAAACACATCAATACCTTTGATTTGATAAGGTATTGCTTTCGATGGATGGAAGTATAGGGGGGCTGTTTTTGCTTGTCAAGGGATATTTTGCATCGAAAAGCAGGGGCTGGCGATGCGGTTGGGATAAGGAAGGTGGAGCAGCGGCCGCTCTTTTGAGAAATCAGCTCACCTTTTGGTCGAGTCACCCGTCAAGAAGGCATTTTTGAGCACAATTCAGGCAGACCTCTCCTTCACGCCTTTTTTGATGAGGCGTTATGCATGAATATAGGCATCCCAAGAGTAGTCGGGGTCGGCGTAGAAGGAATCACTGGGCGCTGGAGAGTGAGAGGAATCAGCCTGGCCCAACTTTTCCTGAAAGCCTTTTCGTTTCTCTGAGGTTCGAGGATGCAGGGGATGGCATCATCAATTCCTTCCTGCTGCCTTTTACCCCGGACGACATTACTGTAATAGCCATAGTACCGCACCATCTGCTCACCCCTGTTCGGTATGTGGGAACACATGGCGGCGAGCCATTCCATAGCCGGGAAAACCTTGATGGACTTCCCGTCTTTAGACGCATAGACGACCTTTCCCTCCTGATCCAGATACCGCATCCGTTCCTGGGAGAACGACGCCCGGATGATATAGCGCGCCAGATTTTCCATGGCCGTTTCGTCATGGGGTGATATGCGGTTGCCGCAGAAGACATGGAACCCGGAATGACGCCATGACGAGAGCATGGCAATCAATTCCCTGGTGATCTTCCCTTTGGCGAGAAGCATCCTGAATACCTTGTGCCGGAAGATGGCCTCCAGCTTTTTCAACTCCAGAGGAGGCGCGACCCGGAACATGCCGTTCCCGTAAAAGCAGCCGTCCGTCACCAAAATGTGACAGTGGGGATTAAATCCGAGGAAGTCGCCAAAGCTCTGAATAGCAATGACTGCGCCGGGGAGGGGGTTGTTCTCATGGACCGCCTCTTGGAGAAAGACCTTCACCAAGGGCAAAAACACCCACATCATCGTCGAGCGGATCGTCGCGGACATCGACGAGATCGTCAAGAAGGTCAGCTTCCCCGACTGGCAGCACACCAGCCAGGGCGAGCGCCTGGTGCAGAAGGAGCTCCGCCGGACGCTCCTCAAATACCGGCTCCACACCGACCAGGAGCTCTTCGACAAGGCCTATGGCTACATCCGGCAGTACTATTAGGATGGGCGCAGGCGGACTCTCAACGGACGAGCGTCCTGACATTTGGAACCGGGTCAGCGAACGGATTGACGCGACGGTTCTATCAGCAACCGTGATTTATACCGAATTATCGGCAGCGACCCCCTCAATGCCTCAAGGATGCTGAAGACATGGATTGACGCCAATCTGTTGAGGATCCGGTAATTTTTCCAATGCAATCAACGGGCAGGCGTCAAGGCGCGATATACACGGTCGGGTCGGGCACACCGGCATCCTCGAATCCTTTTCTTCTCAGGGTGCAACTGTCGCACCGGCCGCAGGCCTTTCCTGCCGGCGAGGGGTCGTAGCAGCTGTGGGTCAGGCCGTAGTCGACGCCCAGTTCGATCCCCTTTTTGATGATCTCCGCCTTTTTCATCCGGATCAGAGGCGTTTGGATATTCATGCGCAGCTTTCCCTCCACCGCCGCTTTGGTGGCCAGGTTTGCCAATTGCCCATAGGCGGCGATGAACTCCGGCCGGCAATCCGGATAACCGCTGTAATCAACGGCATTGACGCCGATGAAAATATCCGCCGCCTGAAGCACCTCCGCCCACGCCAGCGCATAGGAGAGGAAGATCGTATTGCGGGCCGGGACGTAGGTGACCGGAATCTCATGTGCCATGTCGTCGACGCCGCGGCCTTTGGGGACGTCAATTTGGTCCGTGAGCGCCGAGCCGCCGATCGGTCGCAGATCGATGTCGATGACGAGATGTTTCTTTACCCGGAAGAAATCGGCCACCTTCCGGGCCGCTTCCAGCTCACAGGCATGCCGCTGGCCATAGTGGAAGGTCAGGCTGTAGATTTCATAATTTTCCGCCCTGGCGATGGCCATCGCGGTGGTGGAATCGATGCCGCCGCTGGAGAGGATGACTGCCTTTCTGCCGGACATGATGAAACTCCCTTTTCTTATACGCCCCTTTTTTCGGCCCCCCAGATCCATTTGTGAAGCTGGATCTGCAGGCGCGCATCGAGATGATCCTCCAGGATCCACCGGGCAAGGATTTCCGGGTTCATCCGGCCGAATACCGGGGAGATCAGCGGGGGCTTCAGGCCGTTGCGGCGGGAGAGATGCGTGGAGATGAAGGAGTTCGCATATTCGAAATCTTCCCGGTTGCCGATGACGAACTTGACCTCGTCGTTCGGGGTGATGATATCGAAATTCTCCAGCCGGTTCTTTTCCGATTCGCCGCTGGAGGGGCATTTCACATCCACGATCCGGATGCACCGTTCGTCGACGACGCCGATCTCCCGGCTGCCGTTCGTTTCCAGCAAAACGGTGTAGTGTCGATCCAGCAATGTCCGGATGAGTTCCGGGGTTTGCGCCTGGAGCAGCGGTTCCCCGCCGGTGATCTCCACGAGCCTGCAATGGAAGGAGCGGATTTGCCTCTCGATATCGAGGATTTCGAGCCAGGCTCCTTCATCATACGCATAGGTGGTGTCGCAGTACGAGCAGCGGAGGTTGCAGCCGGTCAGCCGGATGAAGGCGCAGGGCCGGCCGGCATGGGAAGACTCTCCCTGAATGCTGAAGAAGATTTCGTTGACCTGTAACGGCACTCATTCCTCCCAGTAAAAGGCGCCGGCATTGGGTGTTTCCGACACCTGAATCTTCGAGACCCTAACCGCCTCCGAATTGATGCGCCGGCTGAGTTCTTGATAGAGGTGCCTGGCGATGTTTTCCGAGGAGGGATTGAGTTCCCGAAACGGCGGGATTTCATTGATGTTGCAATGATCCAATCCCCGCAGCACATCCCGGACATGCTCTTTGATCACCCGGAAATCGATTCCGATGCCCGTGTCATCGAGTTCACGGCAGCGGACAAAGATCCGGACGATCCAGTTGTGTCCGTGCAGGCGCGCGCAGTCGCCAGGATAGCCCCGCAGGGCATGGGCCGCGGAGAAATGGGTTTCCACATAGACTTCGAAGACGCCAAGCATGTTTTATCCCTTTCGAATCGATTTGGCGAATCAGCGTATCACATTCGGGCTGATATTTCTTTGATTTAAGTTTACACCGATATCTCCTTCCACAAAAAGGAAACACCTATCATAGTCAATTGTGATGAAAATGTAGGACTTCAAACAGTTATCAATGGTGTCAATTTTTTCTTAGAAAAAGCTTGACATTACTCCCTCTCGCCGGTAGATGATTGTTTAAATCGGTTCACACATACCGGAACACGGTGTAAATCCGTGGCGGACCCGCCGCTGTAATCGGCGAGGCTCTTCATGATGGCTTATGGCCGGTCACTGTCGAGGTAACACTCGGCGGGAAGACTGTGAAGAGCTTACGACCCGAGAGCCAGAAGACCTGTGAGAGCCGGAAAATTTTTGATGAACCTGATGGCAAAGGGTTCTGACTGACGATAGTCGTCCAGTTGGAGCCCTTTTTTTATTACATCTCACCGACAAGAAAGGAGAATGAACATGAAGGAAAAGAAAGTTAAAAAAGATGTGATTGCTTATCGGAAGGGCTGCAAGGCCAAAGGGACCGGACTATCTCACTATATTCTGATGAATAGGAAAGTGAAATAATGACCGGCACGAAAAACAACGTCATTAATGGTACGGCGGCCCCCTCGCGGGGCCGTTTCGTAAACACGGGGAATGGTCCTACGTTTCAAGCAATTGACATCGGGCATCCGAAATATGTAGCCATGATTGAGCCCGACACGGCCTTCTGGTCCCTGATTCAGCGTGATAAACTCATGGATTGCCTGTCGGAAGGTGATTTCTTAAAATCTTATGCGAAAAAATCCAAACATTTTGCCAAAGAGATGGATTCCTTGCGGTTTGGGCTAAAACCCTCGGCAGTTTATTTTAACCCCACCGAACGGTGCAATATGAACTGTACCTATTGCTATATTCCCGAGAAGATGCGGCGTCATGGCGAGCATATGCCGGAAAAGAAATTGTTTGCGGCCCTCGACATCCTCAAACGATACTTTCATAAGACACTGCCGAAGGATTCGATGCCACAAATCATCTTCCATGGGGCCGAGCCCCTGCTCAATCGCGAGGCAGTCTTCGCGGGCATTAAGGAATACGGAGATGACTTTCTCTTTGGCGTCCAGACCAATGCGACACTGCTGGACGATAAAGCTGTTGAGTTCCTGACGAGCCATCATGTGAGCATCGGGATTTCGCTGGACGCTCCTACCGCCCGGATTGCCGATCGCACCCGAAAAAAATGGGATGGCCAGGGAATCTTCAGGCAGGTTGTCGCCGCCATGGAGCGGCTTAAAAGCTATGAAGGCTGGAGCGTTATCTGTACGGTCACCGGCGCAAACCTGCGGCACCTGAGCAAGTTAGTGAATTTTTTTCATGAGAAAGAGGTGCCGACGTGTCTGATGAACATCCTCCGTTGCACCCTTCCGTCGTCACGCAGCTTGAAGCCCGGCGATGCGGAGGCAGTCAGATATTTCCTGGCGGCTTTGGATCGCACCTATGAATTGTATGAACAGACCGGACGGAGATTACCTGTGGGCAATTTCGCCAATATTCTTCTTGCCATTATCGCACCGGCGGCCCGCCGGCTGATGTGCGATATATCGCCCTGTGGCGGCGGGAGGTGCTTCTTCGCGTTAGCTCCTAATGGTGGCATGTTTCCTTGTAGTGAATTCATCGGGCTGGATCATTTTCAGTCCGGCAACCTTTTTACAGACGATATTCCCACCGTACTCCAATCCGAGCCATTCCGTTTGGTCACTGATCGTAAGGTCGAAGATATTGAGCCATGCCGGCATTGCGCAATCCGGCACTTCTGCGGCGCCCCCTGTCCAGCCGAGGCCTATGAAATGAATGGCGGCATGGATAAGATCGGTGCGTTCTGTGAGTTTTATGAAGAACAGGTGCGATACGCATTTCGTGTGATAGCCGATGGAAAGGTGGATGCATACCTGTGGGACGGCTGGGACAAAGGCATGAAAACCACATTCAACATCAATAAAGATTAAGGATCGTCTGTCACAAATGTTCGGTAACATCGAATTATGAGTCAACGATCCCTTTTTAGTCACTCCTTGGGTAACATTTTATTTGAGGCAATTCGCCCTCGTTCAACCTTTTTGGGGATGTGAGAGCACAGGTTGGCCAGCCATTCCAGAGGCTATGAGATATCCACTGACCGGCTCTGCCTTCATCTTGACCGCCCCTAGGTTCCGATGAACCGCTGCTCCAACCGCACCCACGCGGCCGTGTCCAGGATCTCGTCGTAGGCTTTGCCGCTGGCCAAGCGCTCTCGTACCCGGCACAGGTGCCCATCCGTTCTGAGCAGGGACAAAACCTCCTGCATCGATCGGAGCACCGCCTGCCGCAAGACCGATGGATAGACGGCGAGTTTTGCCCCTGCATGATCGAGTTCTTCCGACGTGGCTTTCGCAATGGCGGCGGAGGTGTTCATGTTTACCATCACCGGTACGGAAACCTCCCCCGCCAGGCGCCGCACCTCCTCCAAGGACCCAATGGTCGCCGTGAACAGAATGTCTGCGCCGGCCTTCGTATAAGCCTCTGCCCGGCGCAGCACCTCGTCAAGACCATGAGCCTGGTGGGCGTCCGTACGCGCGATCAAAACAAGGCCGGCCTCGTCGGCCGCCGCGCGGGCGGCCCGCATTCGCATGCACCCTTCATCCAAGGGTACCACCGCAGGGGGCTCCCCCAGGAAGGCACAGCGCTTGGGGATCGTCTGGTCTTCGATGTGAACGGCCGCAGCCCCGGCGGCGCAGAATTCCTTCACCGTGCGATAGATATTGAGCGGGCCACCGTACCCCGTATCAGCGTCGGCGATCAAGGGGATCGAGACCGCATCGGCGACATATTTCACCTGTCTCGCCACCTCGGTCATCGTCAGCAGACCCAGGTCCGGACGCCCTATCAGAGCTGCGGCAAGGCCGTTGCCCGTAAGCGATACAGCGGGAAAGCCTGCCTGCTGTACGGCAAGGGCACTGAAGGCGTCAAAGGCGCTCGGAATCAACAGCAAGCCTGGTTGGTCCAGCAACTCTCTCAATGTCATGCTCCTGCCTCCCAGCTATGTCAGCGCCCCGTATTTCTTGAAAAAGGGGACCAGTCCACCCTCGGCGAGGATCCGTTGCATGATCTCAGGGAGAGGAATGACCCGCACCTCGGTGCTTCGGGTCAGGTTGGTCACCACGCCCTTATGGAGGTCGATCTCCAAGAGATCGCCCCCGACCGTTCCCGCAACCTCCGCCTCGGCGAGCGGCAACCCAAGGTTGGTCGCATTGCGGTAGAAGCCCCGGCTGAACGAGCGGGCCACTATCGCCTGAACACCCGCTTCACGAAGCAGAACCGGCACAATCTCCCGGGTGGATCCTACACCGAAATTACTCCCGGCAACCAGGATCGATTCCGGCAGCCGCGTATGGATTCCCGGGTCAATTGCCTCAAACATATAAGGAATAAGCGATTTCAGGTCGCCCTGTTTCGACATGTACTTGGCCGAGATCACAACGCCGGTGTTGATGTTGTTACCAAACACGATGGCTGATCCTCTGAGTTTCATGGCATGACCACCTCCAGGGTACGAGGATCGGTGAGCCGCCCGGCCACAGCCGAAGCCGCAGCCGTCGCAGGGGAAGCCAGATAAACCCTCGAGCTGTCGTCGCCCATCCGGCCGGCATAGTTACGCGAACCGGTAGAGACCACGACCTCGCCGGCGGTCACCAGCCCGGAGTGTAAGCCCGCGCAAGGGCCGCAACTGGGAGCCATCACCATGCAGCCCGCCTCCACCAGGGTTTGGGTTATCCCCTCTTCCATCATCTGCAGTTGGATGGTCCGGGAGGCGGGAAAGCAGATGCAGCGAACCCCTGATGACACTTTGCGGCCCTTAAGAATCGCCGCAACGATCCGGTAGTCCTCCAGACGGCCGTTGGTGCAGGTGCCAATGAAGACCTGATCGACCTTCACCGGCTCCGCCTCGCTTACGTCCATCACGTTATCGATAGACGGCGGGCAGGCAACCTGGGGCCCCAGGTGATCGAGGTCGATCGTGATTTCCCGCGCATAGACTGCATCGCGATCGGGGGCGACGAGCAGGGTCGGGTCCGGCGACACCCCGATCGAAGCGAGCCAGTCGAGTGTGATCCGGTCGGGTGGGAAGAGACCGGCCTTCGCGCTTGCTTCCACCGCCAAGCTGGCGATGGTTGCACGATCGCTCATGCCGAGGCTCGCTACGCCCGAACCGCCATACTCCAGCGCCATGTAGTCGCCGCCATCCTCCCGTAAAATCCGCAGTAGCGCCAGCATGACATCCTTCCCAGAGACGCCCGGTTGAACCGCTCCTTCGATCCATACCTTGAGCGAGGCGGGAATGCGGAGCCAGACTTTGCCGGTCATCAGGGCGATGGCCGTTTCACTGGCGCCCATGCTGGTGCCGAATGCCCCCGAAGCCCCATAAGCGCAGGCATGCGAATCGGTGCCAATTACAAGGTGCCCGGGAAGAGCCTTGCCCCGCTCCAGCACCAATTGATGGCAGATGCCCATCCCCACATCGGCTACGGCAACGCCGAACTTTCGCCCTGCCGCGCGTAGGCGAGCATGAAATCCCGCGGACTCTATGG
>JAHJXP010000260.1 GCA_018827585.1 Pseudomonadota bacterium
CGGCGTTCTCATGGTGCCCCTGCTGACGGTGGTCGCCGATTTCGTGGGCATCCTGGGAGGATACTTCGTCGGCGTCCACATCCTGGGGATCAATTCGGGGGTTTTTGTCAAGAACATCACGCGGCTCGTAGAGCTGGACGACATCTACAACGGGCTGGTCAAGGCCGCCTGCTTCGGCCTGATCTTGAGCCTGATCGGATGCTACAAGGGGTTCAACACGCGCGGCGGGGCCGAGGGGGTCGGGCGGGCGACGACGGAGGCGGTGGTCCTGGCCTCGATCTCGATCCTGATCAGCGACTATTTCCTGACGGCGATCATGTTTTGAGCAGACACGATGATTAAACTGGTCGATCTCCACAAATCATTCGGGAAACAGAAGGTGCTCGACGGCGTCGACCTCGAGATCGAAGAGGGGAAGACCACCGTGATCATCGGACGGAGCGGCGGCGGAAAGAGCGTCCTGCTCAAGCATATCATCGGCCTCTTCAAACCGGACAGCGGGCAGGTCCTGGTCGACGGCACGGATATCGCGAAGTTGGGGGACCGGGATCTCAACGATATCCGCAAGAAATTCGGGATGCTCTTCCAGGAAGCGGCCCTCTTCGATTCGATGACGGTGGGCGAGAATGTCGCCTTCCCCCTGCGTGAGCACACACGGATGAAGGAGAGGGAGATCCGGGAAACTGTCGCCGACCGGCTCCGGTCCGTCGGCCTGACCGGGGTAGAGGAAAAGATGCCGTCCGAATTGAGCGGCGGGATGCGCAAACGGGTGGGGCTGGCGCGGGCGATCGCCATGCGCCCGCAGATCGTCCTGTTCGACGAACCGACTACGGGCCTCGATCCCGTCATGACGGAGGCGATCAAACGGCTGATCATCGACACCCAGAAGAAATTCAACTTCACCTGCGTCGTGATCAGCCACGACATCCAGTCGATCTTCGAGATCGGCAACCGAATCGCCATGCTCTACGAGGGAAAGATCATCGAATACGGCTCTCCCGAGGAGCTGCGGGCATCGAGGAACCCCGTTACGGTCCAGTTCCTCTCGGGGAGCATCGACGGACCGATCCGGATCATGTGAGAGGGTTTGAGGAGGCAGTAATGTTTTCAGTGAGTTCGGAGGCAAAGGTAGGGTTGTTCGTCCTCGTGGGGCTGATCATCCTCGGGTACATGTCCTTCCAGGTCGGGAAACAGACCTTCGGTCTGAAGCGGGGCTATACCCTGGACGTCGTCTTTGAAAACGCGGCCGGCCTTGATAAGGACGCCTCGGTCCAGATCGCCGGCGTGGAGGTCGGGCGGGTCGAATCGATCAGCCTGAAGGAAGGCAAGGCCCTCGTCCGGCTCCGCATCACCCCGGGCGTGAAACTCGAGCATGACGCGATCGCAGCCATCAAGACCCACGGCATCCTGGGCGAAAAGTACGTCGAACTCCACCCCGGCACCCGCGGGGCGGCGTTCCTCGGACCGGGCGAACAGATCTCCCGGACGGAGCGACAGACGGATATCGACAGAATGCTCAATCAGTTGAGCCTGATCACCGAGGACGTCCGCGGGGTGACGAGTTCCCTCAACCGGGTCCTGGCCGGAAAGGAAGGCGAGGAGGCGATCAGCAAAATCCTCACGAACACACGAGACCTCACGCGCAACCTGAACGACGTCGTCGTCAGCAACCAGGACGCGCTGCGTGCCGCCATCGAGAACACCCGCCAACTCACGGGAAATCTCAACAAGGTCGTCACCCAGAACGACGAGAAGGTCGGCCAGGTCATGGACAGCCTGAAGGCCGCATCGAAAGAGATGGAGAAGTCTTTTGCCTCGCTGACCGAGATCGCCGATGGCGTCAACCGGGGCGAAGGGACCCTGGGCCAGCTCGTCAAGGACAAGACCACCGCGGAGAAGCTCAACAAGGCCCTTACCTCGCTCCAGGAGGTCACGGAGAAGATCAACGAGGGACGGGGGAGTATCGGCAAACTCATCAACGACGACGAGACGGTCAGGAACCTCAATGAGGGGCTGACCGGACTCAACCGTTATGTAAACAAGGCGGAGCAGTTCCGGACCTTCCTGAGCTACCGGGGCGAATTCCTCTTCGACAAGAGCAATGCGAAGAGCTATCTGGATCTGCGGATCCAGCCCAAGGAGGACAAGTTCTACATCCTCGGCGTCGTCAGCGATCCGAAAGGAAGGCGGACCACCAAGGACGTCACCGTGGGCGGAGGCCCGACAACGAGGACGGAGGAGTGGGACCGCGACGGCCTTCTCTTCAACGCCCAGATCGGCAAGCGGTACCGGGATCTCGTCCTCAGGGGCGGTCTTATCGAGTCGACCGGCGGCATCGGAATCGACTACCTCGCCCTCAACGACAAGCTGAAGCTCTCTTTCGAGGCCTTCGACTTCGGCGAAGACCGCCGCGCCCACCTCAAGGCCGGCGCGGAATACCAGATATTCAAGCACTTTTACCTCTCCGCCGGCTGGGACGATTTCATCAGCGACCGGAACAACCGGTCCCTTTACGGAGGCTTCTCCATCCGCTTCGAAGACGACGACCTCAAATACCTCCTGACCACGACGCCTATCCCCAAGTAGGCTGCTCTTGTAAAGAAAAGGCGATAATGCGTCAGCTCCGGGA
>JAHJXP010000261.1 GCA_018827585.1 Pseudomonadota bacterium
GATCCCTTTTGTCAGGGCAATCCTGACGGCGTTGAGGATGTTTGGCATGACATGGGTGGGGGTAACCACGTTGATATTGTGACAACCGATCTTCTGGAGGTCGAGCATCATCTCCGCCAGGGATTCATCGCCGATTTCCTCGCCCCGTCCCTCATGGGCGATGGGCCAGTTTTGGCAGAAGATGCAGCGGAGGTTGCAGTTGGAGAAAAATATGGTGCCGGAGCCGTGTATTCCCGAGATAGGTTCTTCTTCGCCAAAATGGGGGTGATGGCTGAAAATAACGGGACGGAGAGGCGCCCGGCAGAACCCCTTCTGGCCCTTTCGGCGATTCACCCCGCAGCGCCTCGGACAGAGCTGGCAATTCTCGAAGATCCCGTAGGCCTGCTCGATCTTCCGGGCGAGTTTCCCCTCCTTCTCAAGTTTGGCATAGGCGGGCTGCCACGTTTCCTCCCGCCTTTGCCGGCCGTGAAGGTCCCTGGGCAGGAGGAGCGCCGGCCCTCCCAAAAGGAGACAGCCCTTCATAAAGTCCCGACGCGTGAACCCCATATTGACCCACCCCTCTTTTCTTCCTCCAGCAGACAGCCCGGAAGGCAGCTCTCGTCGCACCGCCCGCCGCAGGGTTCGATGTGAATGGTTACGCTGGCCTTGGAGAAGTGTCGTTTGATGCTTTCGGACAGTTCGTCCGTGATGCGGTGCGAGACCTTCACGGACATCTCCGGATCCACCTTGATGTGAAATTCGATAAAGCGGAAATTCCCGGCCTTGCGCGTTCGCAGCTTGTGGAAGCCGTGAATGACGGGCCGATAGGCCCTGATAAGATCGAGGATCCAGGTTTCTTCTTCGGGAGGGAGGCGCACGTCCATCAGGTCGCGGGCCGACTGAATCGTCAGCCTGTAAGCGGCATGGATGATGAGGACGGAAACGCCCAAGGCCGCCGCCGGATCGAGCCAGTCCAGATTCGGACCGGGAAAGAAGCGGTTGCCGATCCAGATCAGGGAGAGACTGGCCATGACGCCGACGGAGGTATAGACGTCGGTCCGGAGATGCCAGCCGTCCGCCTGGAGGGCGATGGAATCCGTTTCTCGTCCCACTTTGAAGAGCATCCCGGAGACGGCATAATTGACCGCGGCCGAGATGAACATGATGACTACGCCCCAGCCGACGTATGCGATTGGCTGGGGATGGAGGATCTTTCTGATCGCCTCGAAGATGATCCAACCGGAGGCGGCAAAGATCAGGAGCGCCTCAACGGTCCCTGAGATGTTTTCTATCTTGCCGTGGCCGAAGGAGTGCCTGGCGTCGGCGGGCAGGCTGGAGGTCCGGACGGAAAAGACGGCGATGACGGCGGCCAGGAGATCCACTCCGGAGTGGATAGCTTCGGACATGATGGAGACGGAACCTATCAGCAGACCTACGGCCAGCTTCGATGCCACCAGGGCGGCGTTGGAAATGACCGAAAGTCCCGCCACCCGCATTTTACGGCTTTGCACATCCATGTTTCTCTATAGCCCGGCAATCTGCATGATGGTCCCCGGCTGAATCAAAGCCCATTTCGCGGCATGGCCCCTGCCCGCGACAGCCTCCGGGGTTTTTCAGTAGCGGAAAACGGCGACGAGGTCGCGCGCATCCGGCATCTCCTCAAGGGGCAGTGTGAAGACCGCGCCTCCGTTGAGGAACGTCTGTATGGCGGCAATCTCCAGCAGGTCCTCGCTGGTTGTCTCCATCACCGGATGAAGATCTACGAGGCCCTTTTCCAGGTTATAGACCCCCCACCGCTGCCGGCCCGCGGCAACGAAGAGCTGGCCGACCCTGCCGTGGAAAGCGGCGGGGACGATTTCTCTGATGTCGTCGGAAGTCAGGCCGGTTCCCGAAGACTGCCGGTACTGGGCGATGGCCTCGCGCTCGGCCTTCTGAAAGTAGGGACCGACGATCTCCATGGCCATCCCGTGGAGGACCTCGGCGCTGATCCCCTTCGGATTTCCTCCAATTCCTCCGTCGAGGAGCCGGGGATAGGCGTTTGCCTCGCGGTAGATGGGAAAGAGATATTCCACCCCGGCGAGGACGAGAGGCGCCCGTTCGTCCTTGAGGAGGTCGTGGAGACCGCGGTCGATCAGGCGGAAGTACTTCAGGAGGTTTTCCTTCGTGTCGTCGATATCAGCGCCGTGTCCGGAGACCATGGCGGTGCGGTCGCCTCCCCCTCCGGAGCCGGAGCGGAAACGGACCTGTTTCTCGAGCGTGTCATACTGGAGCGCTTCGGCAAGGTTTTTGGGAACCGATTCCAGTTTGATTTCCTGGACATGATGCGCCGTCCCCTCCAGAAGCCGGACCTCCTTCTGGCTGAGGGCGAGGATATAGAACCTCCTGTCTCCGCTCAGCAGAGGCAGGAGGGGCTTGATATGAAAACGGTCGGTAACCGCGATGAGTTCGTCAAATCCCTCGGGAAGGCAGAAACAGCGGAACAGGCCCGCCGAGCGGAAGAGCGCCAGTCCGTCGCTCTGGCGTCGCCAGAACAGGACGTTGCCGATAAGCGCCTGGGCGGGTTCCAGAAACTCCTTTACCTCCTGAGAACGCATACCGCCGGCGAGCAGCCTTTCCTCCGCCCGGCGCAGAAGATTCCTGAACCGGATCTGATTCTGCTGGCCCTCGACGCCGGAGCGGAAGGTAGGCATGAAAATAGAGACACACAACCCCTGCTGTTTTCCCAGTAACACCTTTAATTCATCCTGCGATACTGTGTTCATTGGGTCATCTCCCTTCTCCTTTTGTTAAACCCTCTTTGCGAGGGCAAGTGGAAGATTGTACGGACGATGACTAAGCGGGTCGAACCATCCCCTGACTGCTCAGGGCCGGTCAGAAAAGAGTGTGGCGCCATACGGTTAAAAGATATAGAATCTCTCTTGACAAAGCAAATAATTTCTTGCGGGCGACAGGGACTAATGGTACGTGCGGCGTACTTTGGCGTACGCCGCAATAAGCCTGCCCCTGCGAAAGCAGGGGAGGGATGAAGCTTTAACGAACATCCGGACTTTTTACGAAGTCGTCAAATCCTGGAGAAATATCTGTGATGGAAATATCTGTGACAGACTGGCATGACTGGAGATGGCAGTTTAGAAATCGCGTCCGTTCCCTGGGGCATCTGGCCCGGGAGCTCAAACGACCCATTTCCTGGCTTGCGCCGTTGAAACCCGTGATCAGGCGCTACCCCCTGGCGATCACCCCTTATTACCTGTCGCTCCTGAATGCGTCCGATGAAAGCGATCCCCTCCGCCGGCAGTGTTTTCCGGATCCTCGGGAACTCAGTTTTTCCCTGGGAGGGGTTCCGGATCCCCTCGACGAAGAGAGGACGATGCCGGTTCCGGGACTGATTCACCGCTATTCCGACCGCTGTCTTGCGATCGTCACCGGCGACTGCGCCGTTTATTGCCGGCACTGCAACCGCAAGAGAATGTGGCGGGAAAAGGGACTCCGGGGGGGGCGGGAGCGGTTGCAGGCGATGGTGGAATATGTGGCCCGGACCCCTTCCGTCCGGGAGGTGATCGTCTCGGGGGGGGATCCTCTCGTGATCTCCGAGGGCCAGTTAGACTGGTTCTTGGGGGCCCTCCGGGCGATACCCCACGTGGAGGTCCTCCGGATCGGCAGCCGGGCGCCGGTTACCCTGCCCATGCGGATCACCCCGGAGCTCTGCGCGATGCTCAAGCGTCATCGGCCGCTGTGGTTCAACACGCAGTTCAACCACGGGCGAGAGATCACCGCCGAATCCGCCAGGGCGTGCGAGATGCTGCTCATGTCCGGGATACCCGTTTCCAATCAGTCGGTTCTGCTCAGGGGGATCAACGACGATTACGAGACGATGCGGGATCTGCTCTGCGGCCTGGAGAGGATTTCGGTCCGTCCCTATTACCTGTTTCAGTGCGATCCGGTTTTCGGGACGGACCATTTCCGCGCGGAGATCGGAAACGGTGTGGAGATCATGGAGAAGCTCCGGCGCGCTATTTCCGGGCTCTGCTTGCCGCGCTACGTACTGGATTGCCCCGGGGGCGGGGGAAAGATCCCCCTCCAGCCTTGTGCGTTCCTGCCGGGCATGAACGGATCACAATTTTTTTGACAAGGATTACGGGATGGATTAAAAATACTGACCTCGTAAAGAAGTCTTAAAGTGTCGAAAATGGGACGGCTTCGTAAAAAGGCCGCAGGCAAGGCGCGCGAACCCTGAGGAATGAGGCGTACTTTGGCGTACGCTGCAATGACGAAGGGTGAAGCGCAACGCAGCATCCGGACTTTTTACGAAGCCGTCAAAAATACCGCATCATGCGGCGTCAGACTCCTTCCCTCCGCAGGG
Organism: Pseudomonadota bacterium; assembly: GCA_018827585.1. Lineage (GTDB taxonomy): Bacteria > Desulfobacterota > Syntrophia > Syntrophales > UBA5619 > JAKAFS01. Next base: position 4,340 of record JAHJXP010000261.1, read on the forward strand.
AAGGGGAAACGGCAAAGCGGCCGACCTGCCGCGGCCAGTTGAAAAGGAGAAGCGAATCCCATGTATACTGCCAGTGATTTGAGAAAAGGATTGCGGATCAAGATCGAAAACGATCCCTATATCATCACGGAATTCAATTTCGTCAAGCCGGGCAAGGGCCAGGCCCTTTACCGCTGCAAACTCAGGAACATGATCAACGGGAACCAGTTTGAGCGGACGTTTCGCTCCGTGGATGTCTTTGCACCGGCCGATCTCCAGGAGAAGAAGATGCAGTACCTCTACAAGGAAGAGGGGAAGTACTGCTTCATGGACAACCAGAGTTACGAGCAGGTCTTCCTGACAGAGGACCAGGTCGGCGAGGCGAAGAATTTTCTCCTCGACAACATCGAGGCGGAGATCCTCCTGTTCGAGGATAAGCCGCTGGGGATCAGCCTGCCCAATTTCATCGAGGTGACGGTGACCAAGGCCGATCCCTGGGCCAAAGGGGATTCCGTGTCGGGGAACACAAAACCGGTTACCGTTGAGACAGGCTATCAGCTCCAGGTTCCCCCATTCATCGAGGAGGGGGAGCGGATCAGGATCGATACGCGCAGCGGCGAGTACCTGACACGGGTCAAGGGATAGACGGCGGATGGACGAAAGCTGGCGATTGATCGCCAAGGAAGATGCCCTGAAGCTCAGGGCCCGGATGATCCAGGCAATTCGCCGGTTCTTCCTGGAGAGGGATTTCCTCGAAATAGAAACGCCCTGCCGGATCCCGGCGCCGGCGCCTGAATCCCACATTGAGGCCGTGGCCTCGGGCGAATGGTTTTTGCACACCTCTCCGGAGCTGTGCATGAAGAGGCTCCTGGCGGCCGGTTATCCGAAGATCTTCCAAATCTGCAGATGTTTCCGCGGCGGGGAGAGAGGCGACCGCCACCTTCCGGAATTCACCCTGCTCGAATGGTATCGCCGCGGGGCGGATTACCTGGCCCTGATGGACGACTGCGAGGCCCTGATCGGCGCCGTAGCCGAAGAACTCGGCTTTGCCGGGGAGATTCCCCGCCAGGGGAGGTTGATCCGCCTTCTTCCCCCGTGGGAGAGACTCACCGTCCGGGAGGCCTTTGCCCGGTATGCCCCGCTCACCGTCTCCGAGGCCCTGGGAAGCGATCGTTTCGAAGAGATCATGGCCTGCGCAATCGAACCCTGTCTGGGCGTGGAGCGGCCTGTTTTCCTGTATGAGTATCCGGTTGCGCTGGGCGCCCTGGCGCGGGTCAAGGCCGGAGATCCGGAGGTTGTGGAGCGTTTCGAACTGTACATTGGGGGGATGGAGATGGCCAACGCCTTCTCCGAACTCAACGATGCCGGAGAGCAGCGCCGGCGTTTCGAGGAGGCCGTACGAAGCCGTCGTCTGCAGGGCGGCGCCGTCTATCCCATGCCGGAGCCCTTTCTTGACGCCCTCCCGCAGATGCACCCCTCCGCCGGCATCGCCCTTGGCGTAGACCGGCTCGCGATGATCCTGGCCGGCAAGGACAAGATCGATGATGTGGTGGCGTTCACGCCTGAATTTCTTTGATCTTTTTCTGCTTCCGCCGCACCGATCGGAGGCATGGGGTTCATCGGTTCTTGACAAGCCCCGCCTTTTTCGTTAGATGTACTTTGATTATTACACGGGCTTTACCGCCCGCCGTGTTCGCGGGCGAAAAGTTCCCCTGTTGTTTTAAAAAAAGCTCTCGCAAAGGAGATCAACGTGAAAGAAGTCTCGTCCGTCGCCGCGATGAATCTGGGGGGTAATTTCCATGGCAGCCTTTTCGACATGGTCATCAATGCAGGATTTGTTGTCCAGCTTGTTCTGTTAATCCTGCTTTTGTTTTCTGTCGTCTCCTGGGCCATCATCCTGATGAAATACTTCAGTATACGGAAAATCATCCGTGAGAACGGACTTTTCCTGAATACCTATATGAGGAGCACGAAACTGTCGGAGATTTTTCCCGAGACGAAGAAATACCGGAATTCGACACTGGCGGAGGTCTTTCGGGCCGGATATACGGAGCTGGCGAAGATCACCAAGGCCCTGCGGGGGAATCCCGGCGGGAAAGAGGCAGCCGAAACGGGCGGGCAGGTGCTTGAAATCGCCGGCATCGACAATGTGGAGAGGGCGATGAACAGGGCCTGCGGGTCCGAGACGACCAAGCTGGAGACGGCCCTCGGTTTTCTGGCGACCACGGGGAGCGCGAGCCCCTTCATCGGCCTGTTCGGGACCGTCTGGGGGATCATGGAGACATTCAAGGGGATCGGCGCCAGGGGTTCGGCGACGCTGGCGGTAGTGGCGCCGGGCATTTCGGAGGCGCTCATCGCTACGGCAGCGGGTCTTGCGGCTGCCATCCCGGCCGTCATCTTCTACAACTACTATCTGAGCCGGATCAAGAATATGACCAGCGAGATGGATAATTTCGCCTCGGAACTGCTGAATATTGTGGAACGTTATTATGTCAAAAGGTGAGCGTCCATGAAATATTCCAAACGCAGAAACCATTACGAAGGCCGGCCGATGGCCGAGATCAACGTCACCCCCCTTGTGGATGTGATGCTCGTTCTGCTCATCATTTTCATGGTCACGGCGCCGATGCTGCAGATGGGGATCGATGTCAATCTGCCCCGCGTCAAGGCGAAGAGCGTGGACGTCGCGGAAGAGAAACTGGTGCTGACCATCAACGGGGCGAAGGAGATCTTTCTCAACAAAAGCAAGACGCCGCTGACGGAACTCGGCATCAAGCTGGAGCATATCTTTGCGGCGCGGATCGACCGCGAGGTCTTTATGCGGGCGGACAGGAACGTCCCCTACGGATTCGTCGTCGAGGTCATGGCCGAGGTGAGGAAGGCCGGCGTGGACAAGTTGGGGATGATCACCGAACCGCCCGAGGAATCAAGGTGATGTCGACCGCAATCAGGGAAAAACAGGGCGGCATAGGCCTCAACAGCATGGTCCTCGTTTCCCTGCTGTTCCACATGCTTCTGTTGACCCTCCTCTTTTTCGCACCGTCGTTTCCGACGTCCAAGAGGACCTTCGGGCCGGTCTACAACGTCGCTTTGGTCAGTTTTCCCGGGGCGGTTCTGGAGAAGAGAGGCGAGTCGGTTGGGGTAAAGGAGTTGATGAGGACCGACCGCACAGGGGAGGTCCTGAAGAAAAGCCTGGCGCCGGCCCCGATCGTTCCCATCCGCAGCCTGGAGACCCGCAAAAAACAGGACGCGGATCCAAAGCGGGACCACGACATGGAAAAGGTTATGGAAGAGATCCGGAAGCGGGCCGCGTTGCCCGGCGCGTCCCGTCAGCCTCAGGCAAAAACCGCTCCCGAGCCGCCGGCCGCCTCCGCATTGCCCGGCGCAGCCGCTTCTCAGCCTGGCGACGCCGCGGGCAACGACAAGATGCAGATCTACTATTCGGTGATCTGGTCCCGGATCAAGGCGAAGTGGGCGCTCCCTCAGGGGATGCTCCACGGGGACGGGCTGGAGGCGGTGATACATGTGACCATCCTCCGCAGCGGAGGGGCAACGGCGATCAACTTTGAAAAGCGTTCCGGAAACCGATATTTCGACGAGTCGGCCCTGAAGGCGATCCAGAAGGCCCTTCCCTTTCCGCCTCTGCCCGCAGAGATCGGGGGCGGCAGCCTTGAGGTGGGCATCCGCTTTCATTCGACCGATCTGCTATCATGATGCAATACCTTTTGAAAATGCTATTTTTTATGTCATTTCGACCGCGGGTGAAATTTTGCCGATTGGAAACATGAAGATTTCTCATCGCCGGCGCTTTTCGAAAAGACATTGTTCAAAGCTTTCGTAAAAAGTCATAAAAAGCCTTGAACTGGGGACGGCTTCGTTAAATGGCCCCCGGCCTTCGCCGGGGCAGGCTCCGGCAAGGCGCGCGAGACCCGAGGAGTGAGGCGTACTTTGGCGTACGCTGCAACGACGAGGGATGAAGCTTTAACGAAGCATCCGGACTTTTTACGAAGTCGTCATTGTTCAAAGCTCTCGGTGCTCTTGTAAGAGGGCGGCGGCAGCCGTCAGATTATCATGGGGAGACAAGGAAAGGCGAGGCGGCATGAAGAAACTGAAGTGTTTGGCGGTTTTGACCCTCGTGTATTTAGTTCTGTCCGGCGCCGACCGGGCGTCCGGAAAGGTGTACATCGACATCTATTCTCCCTCTTTCCATAAATTCCCCATTGCCGTCACCGATTTCAAGCCCTTGCGCCCGGACAGGACGAACGGCGATTTGCCCGCCTGGTTTTCCGACACCCTTGCCCGGAGCCTCGCGCTGACAGGCTACTTTCATCTCCTCGATAAAAGGGCCTTTCTGGAGGATCAGGCTCAGGCCGGAATCACGGCGGAAGGGACCCGCTTTGCGGACTGGGTGACGATCGGCGCCGAATATCTGGTCAAGGGCGGGTTCCAGGAGGACGGCCGGGAACTCATCGCGGAGTTTCGCCTGTTTGATGTGGTGAAGGGGGAACTCGTCGTCGGAAAGCGGTATTCGGGAAGGCCGGAGGATAAAAACCGGATGGTCATGCAGTTCGCGGGCGAGATCATCCAGGTCTTGACGGGAGAGGCGGGCCTGTTCGATACCCGCATCGCTTTCATCAAGAAAAGCGGCGCCTCGTCGGAAATCTATACGATCGATTTCGACGGTTCGGACCTCCGCAAGGTGACGGACTACGGGACGCTGACCCTCTCCCCGCGCTGGTCGCCCGACGGCCGCCATCTGGCGTTCACCTCCTACAAGGACGGCAATCCCGATGTTTATCTCCGGGACATGGAGAGCGGGGCGACGCAGAAGATCGTTTACTATCCAGGGCTGAACCTGCCCGGTTCCTGGTCCCGCGACGGGAAACGACTTCTTCTGACGCTGAGCCGGGACGGGAATCAGGAGATCTATGACATGACCCTGGGCAACAGCCTCCTTCAGAGGCTGACCCGTGATTTTTCCATCGACGTTTCTCCTGTCCGATCCCCGGACGAACGCCGGATTGCGTTCGTCTCCAACCGAAGCGGTTCTCCGCAGATCTACATCATGGATGCCGATGGCGGAAACGTGCGGCGGCTGACCTATGAGGGCAATTACAACACCTCTCCCGCCTGGTCGCCCGGGGGCAAGAAGATCGCTTACGAGGGGTCCGTCAATGGCCGCTACCAGATCTTTATCATCGATGCGGAGGGCGGCAGCCCCCAGCAGCTCTCCTTTAATGTGTGGAACAACGAATCGCCCGCCTGGTCGCCTGACGGACGGTACTTGGTCTACAGCGCCCACGGAAACGGCCGGAGCAGGATAGAGATCATAAATGCCAACGGCCAGAATGTCAGAGTGCTGCACGAGGGGAGCGACAGCAGCAAAGGCCCGTTCTGGTCGCCCCACCTGCGTTGACTCCGACAGGATCTCGGCGGCGGCGCAAAGCGCCCTTATTACCGCCTGTCTGGGGAAAGATTTGAGGACGTAGCCCCCGCACGTTGCCGGGGCCTTGCAAGGGGGCTTTCGTGGAGCTGCCGGCGGGATGAGGCCTGATTCAGAAGGTGAGAAAAGAATTCCCCATTTTTTGGTTGATTTTTACCGGCAGTGGTGGTTAAGATACTGAGTAGTCATAAATCAGCGTTACCCATCTTTGATAAAGAAAGGAGAAATAGGATGAAGAAGAATCTGTTATCAATAGGGTTGATCGTTCTCGCTCTGTGCATCTCAGTGACCTATCTGACAGGTTGTGCCAAGAAGGCGGCGGTCAAAGAACAAGTAACGGTCACGCAGGAGCGGGAACCGGCGGTCGTGGCGCCGCCGGTGGTCCCCCCGGCGGTAAAACCGGTGGACGATGCGGCGGCCCGGGAGAGGGCGCTGCGCGAACAGGCCCTGAGGGATCAGGCGGCCCGGGAAGCGGCTGCGAAAGAGGCCAAGGAAGCGGCCGAGAGGGCGAAGAAAGAAGCGGCGGCAAGGGCCGCGGCGCTCCTCAAAGAGCTGACGATTCCCGACATCCATTTCGACTTCGACAAGTACAATCTCAAACCGGAAGCGCAGGCGATCCTGAAGGCGGGTGCACCGGCCTATCTTAAGCACAAAGAGTACAAGCTTGTGGTGGAGGGGCACTGCGACGAGCGGGGAACCGCTGAATACAACCTGGCGCTTGGTCAGAGGCGTGCGGATGAAGCTGCAAAATACCTTGTTGACCTGGGGATCCAGAAGGACAGGATCAACACGATAAGCTACGGCGAGGAGATGCCCCTGGACAAGGGACAAAACGAGGAGGCCTGGGCGAAGAACAGAAGGGCCCATTTCGTCACTTTCCCGCCGGTGAAGTAATGTCCCTTTGGTTAAGGGATGAACCTGTGAGTCCCGGGTGAAAGCGGGACTCACAGGATTCGTAACATTGTAAGGGTTCCGCACGGAAACCGTTCCAGGGAGGAGAAGGAAGCGATTTGCGAAGGTTTCTGCCGCCCCTGTTTATGATCCTGCTTGCATCCGTGGTCGGTTGCGCCACGACGGATGATCTCAGGCGTGTTCATGGGGAACTGAACTATCGTATCCAGACTGCCAACGAGAAGATCGACGCGGTGGAGCGGGGATTTGCGCCGCTGAGGGGCGAGATTGCCGAGCTCCGCGGCGAGATCGAAAAAACCAACGAGGCCCTCAAATCCCTGCGCGGCAGCCAGGCGGATCTCCGGGCCGAGATCGCTGAAATCAGGGGACATCTCCAGCAGAACAGGGGGCTTGCCGAAGGTCTCCGGGACGAGACCCGAAAGGAAATCGCAGCTGTATCAGCCAAGGTGAGCAAGCGGGAGGAAGAGGAGAAGGCCCTCCGGGAGAAATTGGATAATCTGGCCTTTAAGATCAGCTTTATCGAAAATTTTCTCGAGATCGGCAAGAAGGAAGAGACGGCAGCGCCGGCCGGGGAAAAGGTCGGGAAGCCGCCGGCGGCGCCGCCGAAGGAAGCCCCCGGCAAGGTCAAGACGGATAAGGAGTCCCTTTACGCGGCGGCCTACGAGCTCTTCAAACAGGCCAAGTACGACAAGGCGCGGGAGGGATTTGAAAATTTCCTCAAGCTCTACCCGGATTCCGAGCTTTCCGACAATGCCCAGTTCTGGATAGGGGAGTGTTACTACTTCGATAAAAATTATGAAAAGGCCATCGTCGAATACGACAAGGTGAGCAAGAACTTTCCCGAGGGGAACAAGGCCCCTTACGCCCTTCTGAAACAGGGGCTCTCCTTCATGAAATTAGGGGATAATGCAAGCGCCAAACTGCTCCTGCAGCAGGTCGTCAAGGATTACCCCAATACCAGCCAGGCGCGGATCGCCCGCGTGAAACTTCTCGAAATCAAATAATGACGATCTCGTAAAAAGAGTCGCAAAGCCTTGAATTTAGGGCGGCTTCGTAAAAAGTCCGCAGGCAAGGCGTGCGAACCCTGAGGAGTGAGGCGTACTTTAGTGTACGCTGCAACGACGAAGGGTGAAGCGCAACGCAGCATCCGGACTTTTTACGAAGCCGCCGATATTAATTATCCAGAATGATAGGGGTGACCCCCTCCGGGACCGGCAGGGCAAAGGAAGCCTGATCGGCGGCGATCTGCTGCGGGTCCGTATAACGGACGGTCATCTCGGGAAAAGAATCCCCGCTGATCACCAGACGCTGCGGCAAGAATCCTTTTCCCACACGGGCATGCTCCGAGAAATCGGCGGTGTAGGCGGCGGCTTCCCCTTCTCCAAACGTCCGGATCCGGGTGATCAGATTTACGGCCGGATCGATCCACAGGGAACGCACTTTCCGTCCCGCCTCGTGCCGGTCGACACGATAAAGTCCCTGCTCCCATTCTCCGCTCAGAGAAAAGGGCGTCTCCCCCTCAGCGGGGGGAAGGCCCATCAACAGGGGGATCATTTCGTCGGCCGGCAGGGCCAGGGGAAAGAAGCGGGAGAGGTTCTGCGGCGTGGCCCGGCCTATATAGAAGCTTCCCCCTCCTTTTCCAGGGAGAAAGGCGCGGAGCTCGCCGCCGCTGACCGAAAGGAAGAAGTCGGGCGGACCCATTAGCGGAATGGATTCCAGACGGAGGTGCGCTGGTCTTTTCATCATCAGCGCGACCTTCAGAGGATACTTCTCCCCGTGGCGGTCGATCAGGATGCGCGCAGTGGCGGTGACTGCTTCATCCACGGATCCGGACACCGCGAGGGCCCGGAGCGCGGACTCCGGCGAATCGTAAGATGCCGGGCGGGCGGAGACCGTCACCCCGGCGCATCCGGAGAAGGCAAGGCCGAGGACGGGGAGCAAAAGCAGAGCCAGGATACAGTATGGAGGTCGTTGAGGCATGGAGGTCTTTCGGGGAGTGATCAGGGAGAGGGGGCCTTTCCCCCCGCTCAGGTCTTCAATCTTGACGGCTTCGTAAAAAGACCGGATGCTGCGTTGCGCTTCTCCCTTCGTCATTGCGGCGTACGCCAAAGTACGCCTCATTCCTCAGGGTTCGCGCGCCTTGCCTGCGGCCTTTTTACGAAGCCGTCCTATTTTAGCGACTTTCAAGACTTTTTACGAGGTCTTCAAGCTTCTTCTTGAGGGTTTCGTTTTGGGGATTGAAGCGGATGGCGCGCCGATAGGTCTCGACCGCCTCCTGGATCTCCCCCGTCCTGACGTAAACATCCCCGAGGTGTTCGAGGATCGCCGCATCCTCCGGCAGGATTTCCGCCGCTTCCCTGAGATAACGGATGGCTTCCTGAAGCCTGTCTTTCCGGAAGCTGACCCATCCTAAGGAGTCGATGATGTATCCGTTTCCCGGCTTCAGATCGAGGGCCTTGTGGATCATCTGCTCGGCCTCGTCGAGGTTGATCCCCCGATCCGCGTACAGATACCCGATGAAGTTGAGGGCATCCGCATGATCCGGTTCGACCCTGAGGACCTCTCGCATCGCCGCGATGCTCTCGTCGAACCGATCGGTCTTTTCGAAGAGCACCCCCAGGCTGTATTGAAGATCGACACTGGCGGGGTTGTTCTTGAGTCCCTCCCGGATGATCTCTTCCGCAGTTAGGAAGCTCTTTTGCTCCTCGTAGAGGGCGGCGAGATAGGC
>JAHJXP010000038.1 GCA_018827585.1 Pseudomonadota bacterium
CCCCGCCCCCGCCGGTGCAGCAGAAATTCTCCACCCGATTCGGATACATCTCCCGGAAATCGTTCACCAGAAGATTCAACAGCTCCCGTGGTTCCTCGTAGAATCCGCAGCTTCGGGCATTGTTGCAGGAATCGTGGAAGGTCACTGCCTCTTTGTTTCTTGTTTTGTCCACCTGAATCCGGCCTTCCCTGATGTATCGGAGCATCGTCAGGACCGAACTTTCGATGACAAAGGGCACGACGTTCCCCGACCAGTTCGGCCCCTCGCAGCGGGTCGAGCGGTATCCGTGACCGCACTCGGATAACACCAGCTTTTTCCCCCGCAGTTCAATGACCTTCTCGTAGACACGCAGAGCGACCGCCGCACCGAGCTCATCGTCCCCGGAGAAAAGGCCGAAATTGGTCATGTCCCATCCCTCGCTGGGCATGGTCCAATTCTCCCCAGCAATATAGAAAATACGCGCCGCATCGGTTATCGTCCGGGGATCGTATTTGACCTCCCGGGGATTAATGGCATAAACGATCTCCGCATCCATCTTGTCGATGGGAATCCGGGCCACCGGATCTTTGAACTCGTTTTCCAGTTCGTCGGACAGCCATTCGAGAGTCTCCAGGTAGTCCTGCGGCAGCACGCCCATCTGGTTTCCCACCTCCCACTGGTCCTTGCTGACGACGGCGACCCCTTCCGGCATGACGCCGACGGAAACGAGCAAACCCCGGGCCATGCGGTTGAGCGTGGCGAAATCGACCCCCATGGGGCAATTGAGAGAGCATCTTCGACAGTTCGTGCATTTTCCGAAAACGATATCCTTGAGCCTTTCCAGATCTTCATCGGTGCGGATGTCCTCGGCATGCACCCACCAGGGGAAAATTCTTCCGGTCCAGTCGATGTTGCGCTTGAAAATCTTACGAATCTGATCCGCCTTGTGAGCCGGGGCATAGGTGGGATCATCCGGATTCGACAGGACGTAATGGCAGGATTCGGTGCACATGCCGCAGTGAACGCAGCCCGCCAGGGAGCCCACCATCTGGCGGCTGAGTTTTTTACGTAACCTTTCGACGAATTTCTCGGCTTTATGGGATCTTGCTATTACAGCCATTTTTTACTCCTGATGCGATATTATCCCTTAGCTGCTGCATTTTTCGGTTGCGGAACCCGCTTGATCGGGTAGACGCCCCGGTGGCCCATGGTTCTCCCGAAATAGAAGCGGGTAAACGGATAATAGAGATAGTGGGAGATTTTGCTGAAGGGGACATAGACCAAAAAGAAGGCGGTCATGATGAAATAGACCATCAGCGGACCTTCTCCCAGATCCGGGCGGTTCGGGGCCGCAAGTATGGAAGCGAACAGCCAGAGAGTCAGCAGGGCCAGGGAAAAAAAGTCATCCGGGGTGCTGATCAGGCGAATGGCCGGGTTGCTGAGACGGCGGTACATCCGGTAGCAGCCGATGGCACAGGCCGCGGCAAACAGGGTCTGAATAAGGCGGACCACGATGACGGGTTTCATCAAACCGGGCGCGTACGGGATGACGAAGGACATACCGATATTGGCGATAACGGCTATATGGAAGACAACGAATTGGATGTAGAAAAAGGACATTTGACGGGTGCTCTCCATCGACCAGGGCATGGCGACGTTCGCCCAGGAATAGACAATCCCCTTGAACGAAGAGGCGCTCATGTTTTCTGACTTTGCCTGCCTGTCCCGGGATGCCTTGAATTTCAGCAGCCAGCGGATACGCAGTATATAAACGACGGCCATAAAACCCAAGGCCATCAGTTGCAGATCACCGAAAACAAAACGAAGGGTGTCGCTCATCCCATCCTCCTCAACCTGCCTGCATGCTTTACGTCAAGAATGTGAAGCAGGGAACTCTCTTTACTCGGGGAAAATCCCCTATAAACTTGCAGGATATTTTCACATCATCTTCTGAAGATAAGCCTGAAAAACCTTCAATTCCCGGGAGTCGCGAAGGCAAAAAACCACTTCCCGCAGTGTGCTGGCCTTCTCTAAAAACGTCCTGACTGCTTCCAGGGTGACGCGGGCGCAAACTTCCAGGGGAATCCCATAGAACCCCGCTCCCATGGCAGGGAAAACGATTTTCTGCATCTGATGCTCTTGGGCCTTTCGCAGTGTATTGAGCATCGTTTTCCCCAGTTTTTCCTCGCTGTCCTCTTCCTGGAATCGGGGTCCGACCGCGTGCAGGATGTACTTGGCCTGAAGGTTGCCACCGCCGGTGACGACGACATCCGTTGTACCGGCGTTGCCGAATTTTTTCAACTCCTCCTGCACCTTGGGGCCTCCCTGGGTGGAAATCGCCGTGCCGAATCCGGATCCCAACGCCAGATCCGGCCGTGCGTAATAAACGATCCCATCCATATTGCCGACATCGGTGATGAATCCGATCATCAGGCGGATGATTTTCTCATTCACCTTCAATTCATTAACCATAACCAGATTCCTTTTTAAACCTGAAGCGTAATCTACAAATCCCGCCTATAAAGATGGTGGCTTCCCATCATCAGTCACGGGACGACTTCCCCAAAAAAAGGACGGTCCCGCTTTTCAAAGAGCGGGACTCCCTTTGTGATTGTGGCACAGTGGGCACCGTTCTTAGACGCATCCCGTCGGCTTTGCAAGACCGGCAAGCTTGCAGGCCCCTTTGGCCGGTCCCGTGGGAAAGAGTTCATAGAGTCTTTTCATATCGACCCCGCACTCCTTGCAGATTTTCCGGATCATGGGTGCAATACCGAACTGCTCATAATAATTACGTAAATAATTTATGAGCTTCCAGTGCTCTTCCGTCAGGGCGCCTTCGATATCCTCCGCGCTTGCATAGGCCTGGGCGAATTCCTCGCTCCACTTGTCCAGTTCCTGAAGGAATCCGTCTTCATCCACTTCGTACGTTTTACCTGCCAGTTCAATTGTGGGCATACTTTCAATTCTCCTTTACTGATTTTTATAATTTTTATATTGTGTTATCCCTCCCCCAGCGAGGGGAAGGGGGGTTTAGCTTGTTTTTGAGCATGATATCTCCCTGCCGCGTCTATCAAGGCGGGAGCCCATTGCGGCGTTCCCAACGCATGCACATGGGTGAAACAGGCCAGGATATTCTTCCGGGTCATGCCCTCCCGCGTTCCGTCCATGCCCGTTCCCCGCCTGACATGAAAGGCCGTCCGTTCAGAGCCCTCCCTGCGGGAGAGGATCCGGCAGTAGTGAAACTCATGTCCTTTCAATCGCGTTCCGACTGGGTAAAAGGGGTTTTCCCCGTCCACCTCCAGAATCGTGTACCCGTGTCCCTGGGGGCGCTTTTCCATCCCGAACGAAACGGGCAGGGCGCCGACCATCGGGTAACATGCATCGCCCACGGTGAGGGATTCGCCCAGATAGATGAATCCTCCGCATTCGGCATAGATCGGAAGGCCGTTTTCGGCGGCCTCTTTCAAAGAACGGCGGAAGTCTTCATTTTCGGCGAGACGTCCGGCCTGCGTCTCGGGAAAACCACCGCCGATGTACAGCGCATCCACCTCGGGGAGGTTTTTCTCCTCGATGGCGCTGATCTCCACAACCGCGGCGCCACTTTCGGCCAGCGCCTCCATGTTTTCATAATAATAGAACTGAAAGGCCGCATCCCGGATCACGCCGATCCGGACCGTTTTCGGTGCGGTCTTACTCGCCGGGGCGACGTCCCGGACCGTTTCTGCGCTCCAGGGAGGGGCGTCATGGGCGACCCGGATCAGCCCTTCCATATCCAGAAAGCCCTCGGCGATGTCGCCTGCCGCGTCCAGAGCCTTCCGGACCCGGTCGTGCTCCTGGGGCGGAATCAGCCCCAGATGCCTCTCCGGAAAGGGAAGGCGTTCCATCCGCGGCACAATACCCAGTACGGGAATATGACAATACTCCTCGACGGACCTCTGCGCCATGGCCGCATGACGTTTGCCTCCCACGCGATTGAGGATCGCGCCCCGGATATTCACCTCCGGATCAAGGGTCTGACACCCTAAAACCATCGCCCCCGTCGTCCGGGTGACCTTGTCACAGTCGATCACCAGAACGACGGGGGAGCGGAGCAGCTTTGCCAACTCTGCCGTACTGTGCTCTCCTTCCGAATTCATCCCGTCATAGAGACCCCGATTCCCTTCGATCAGGGATAGGGAATCCTCCAGCGCACGACGTGAGAAAGAGCGGACCACCTGTTCCCGGCCGATCAGGAAGGTGTCCAGATTGTAACAGGGGGCTCCGGCCGCCATGGAGAGCCAGGCGGCGTCGATATAGTCGGGCCCCTTCTTGAAGGGAACGACCCCGATCCCCCGTCTATGAAGGGCTACGGCCAGGGCCACGGAAATCGTGGTCTTCCCTGCGCCGCCCCGGAGGGCAGCCAGGACCAGACGGGGTCGTATCGTGTTCATCCGGCGACACCTACTGCGAACACGCCCCTTATTCCTTGGGGAAGTATTCCGCCAGCATGACGAATGTCGTGCTGCCGCTCGACCAGTACCGGAGCACCTCGTCGTCGATCAGTTTCTTGATGACATCCTGGATGGCGTGCCGGTCCTCTCCGGGGAACCAGCGGGTGACGTCGCGGACATAAAACATCTTCTTGTCGCCGCTGGACTTCCCTTTGAACATCTCGCCCACACGCGCCTTCAGATCCTCGCTCATAATCACTCCCATTTGAACAGTGTCGACGACCGGAAGGTCTCCGTGGCCAGAGTGAAGTCATCGATGTGCTTGTCTGTGAACGGAATGCCGGTCAGGGTGAAGAACCGCTCCCACCCGACACGTTCGATCCACTCCCCTACCCGTTCATGCTTCCTCGCATGGCTGGCGTAAACCTCGATGATGTTCTTCACGGCATCGACGACTTCCGGCCACCGCGGCGGGTTGTTCGGGAGGAAGGGGATCGCAAGCTTGGAGAAAGAAGGGGCGCTGCGGGCGTTGGAAACCTTGCCTCCCACCCAGATGGAGATGCCGTCGTTCTCGGGATCGGCGATGGGCATGGCCGGGCAGACGGTGTAGCAGTTTCCGCAGTACATGCACTTTTCGTCATTTACCGTGATGGTCTTGTTTTTCATGTCGCCGCGGATTGCGCCCGTGGGGCAGGAGGCCACCGTGCTTGGTATTTCGCAGACATTCGGAACACGGGTGTTGTCCGGCTTGGGAACCGTCCGATGGATGCCGAGGATGGCGATGTCCGAGCAGTGGACGGCGCCGCACATGTTCAAACAGCAGGCCAGGGCGATCCGCACATGGGCGGGGAGTTTCATTGTGACGAAATAGTCGTAGATCTCGTCCATCACAGCCTTGACGGGGCCGGAGGCGTCCGTCGCCGGCGTATGGCAGTGCACCCATCCCTGGGTATGGACGATATTCGAGATGGAGTGTCCCGTACCGCCGACGGGGTAGCCCTTGCTTTCGAGTTCCGCCAGAAGGGGGGACACCTTGTCCTTGTCGGAGAGGAGAAACTCGATGTTGTGGCGGCTCGTGAAACGCAGGTAGCCGTCGCAGTATTTCTCGGCGATCGCGCACATCTCCCGGATGTGATCCGTCGATACGAGGCGCGGCGATCCGGCCCGAACCGAGTAAAGCTTCTCTCCCGACTCCGCCGTGTGCACAAGCAACCCCGGTTGGGGAATTTCATGATAGCGCCATTTCCCGTAGTTGCGAGAAATCACGGGGGGCAGCATGGTCTTGTAATCAGGGGGACCGATATCCGTCTTTGCCATTTTACTTCACCTCCTTTTTTATATCTTCGGGCCAGAAGAAGACATAGGGGTTTGTCCTCGGGGCCTTTACCATTTGCGGTACCGCGGGCAGTCCCACCGCCCGCAGGAACACCCTCATCCCCAGGCGCTTGATGAGCTCGCCGAGCCTCTCCCGCGACTTGCCGTGTTCATCCCACCAGTCCTGAATCCGGAGGATCAGGTCCTTCAGCTCCTCGTAGGGCGGCTCCAGTTTCATGAACGGCACGATGACCCAGGACAGGAGGGCCCCCTCCAGGATGGGCGCCTTGCCGCCGACGAGGATGGTTGCGCCCCGCTGTTCACCCTGCCGCAGGGCCTTGGGCATCAGATTGATGCAGTGCATGCACCGGGTGCAGTCCTCATCAAAGATCTTCAGTTGTTTTCCGTCCCATTCCATGCACTTCGTCGGGCAGAGGTCGCAGACCTCTTTCTGGATGTCGAGACCCGAGGCGGTGCAGGCCTGCACTTCCGCCTGGTCGATGCGGATCTTGCCTTTCCAGGTACCGATGATGGAAAAATCCGACCGGGCGATGGAGGCGACGCAGTCATTCGGGCAGGCGGAAACTTTGATCTTGAATTTATAAGGGAACATCGGACGGTGGATCTTGTCCTGGAAACTCATGGTGATGTTGTAACAGACATCGAGGGAGTCGATGCAGGCCCATTCGCATCGTCCCGGTCCCACACAGGCGCTCGGGGTCCGCAGGGCGGAGCCGGAGCCGCCGAGGTCAAATCCGGCTTCCGTAAGGTCGTCGAAACAGGGTTGAATGTGGTCCGTCGTCGTTCCGAGGAGGATGGCATCCCCCGTCGAGCCGTGCATGTTCGTCAGACCGCTGCCGTGCTTGTCCCAGACATCGCAGAGACGCCGGAGCGCGTCGGTCTTGTAGAACCATCCCGTGGGGTGGTTGACGCGCATGGTATGAAAGGCCTGTACGTTGGGGAACAGGTCGGGGCGGTCAGAGTAACGACCAATCACGCCGGCGCCGTAGCCCTTGACGCCGACGATGCCCCCATGTTTCCAGTGGCCGATCCTGTCCTTGTAGGAGAGCTCCAACTGCCCCAGAAGATCCTCCGCCATGGGATTCTTCTCGGCCGCCTCCTTCATGTCTTTGACGAAGCTGGGCCATTTTCCTCCTTCCAGTTGATCCAGAAGGGGCGTCTCTCTTTTCGCCATAAACCTTACCTCCTCCTTGTAGAATGAATTCAAACGTGTAGACATGTATAGCAGAGGGATTGTGTTATTGCAATAAATAAATAAAAAAATGTACAGCAGCGCCAGAGGGTTCTGCTCTGAACATGGTTTGTTACATATTCAGAAGCATTATCAGCTTCCAAGGATTTTATGACATGTTTTGCACGGCTCTGGAGGTTCCGTAAAGGCATTCTCCTCGGGGTTTTTCAACCTCGGACTTTGCAGCAGCGAAAGATACGCTTCCTTATATTCCTTCTCCCTTTTGATGAACCGGTTTCTAAACTCTTTATAATTGCCGCTGTTCCATATTGCAGAAAAAGGCTCTTTGAAGATGTTTCCGAAACTGACCTTATCAGTTCTGTATTCCTTCTCACAGAAGACGCGTCTAAAGGGTGAGGGAAGAGGAGGGTAAAGATAGACGCAGGGGGAGACTTCTCCTTCTGCGGATATGTAAAGGTTACGGAGCGGGTTCTCCGCACAGACGGGCGCGTTGAAAGCAGTCAGGACCGGTTTTTTGAGTTGAATGTTCAACTTTTGCGCATTGGCTTCCGCCTGCTTGACGATCTGGTCGTATTGGCTCTTGACATTTTCCCAGACAAAGACCCTCTGTGTTTCCTGCCAGAGATTGATCGTATGGCAGATGTTCGTGATAACGACCTCCTCAATTCCCGCTTCTTTAGCAAGAGAGGGGACAAAGGGAACTTCATGAACATTGTCTTTGACCATGAGAAAGATGAGGTGCATTTTAGGTCTGAGTATCCCCAGGCGTTTTTTCTCATCCTGAAATAGACGAATGGCGTCAAGAACCTCCGGGAGGTGGGAGTTGACCCGAATGGCATCATGTGTTGCCGGGGTTGTCCCGGAGATCGAGAAACCCACAAAATCAACTCCCGCCTCGATGAGTTCGGAGACCCGATTCTCTGTTAATCCCATCCCGCTGGTGACGAAACCTACCTGGGACCCCTCCTTCTTGACCAGCCTGATGCATTCGGAAAGATCCCTATGGAGAAGAGATTCACCCCAACCTTCGAGTACAACGCTTTCAACATCCTTCAGGTAAGGAAGAATTTTTTTGAAATCCTCGAGAGGCATATCCAGGAATTGCCATTCCGTACTTTCTGAGCGGATGCACATCTTGCACAGGAGAGGACACCGGGTGGTCAATTCAATCTGCCAGGCCGAGAAAGGCTTCCTTTTTCTTTTTTGCAGTAACTTGCCGAACAGTTTTTCAATCATTACTTAATCACCTCATAGTCTCTGGAGAAGCCTCTCCAGAAGCCCCTTTCTGGCTGGATGATGCAGGCAGAAGGCATAGGGGAGAAAGACGACGCCTCCCCACTTTTCTTTAAAAAAGGCGACACCCGGATTGATGCCCAGCCCCAGGTTGATATATTTTTTCCCCTCCGCCATTGCCCGCTGCGTTACGGCGGAAAGCAAAAGATCCGAAGCCCCCGGGATATAATGAGATTCGGATCTGAAGTTAAACATGTACACGGCATAGTCCCTCGGCTTATATTCGGCAACGTCGAAGGCAACGAGATCCCCGTTATCGGTTCTTGCCTCGAAGATCGATGCCGTCTTTGATGAGGAGAGATAGGTATCGATTCTCCGAAAGATGAACCGGGTTGCCTCATCCGCTGAATGTGTCTTCAGGAACCCCTCGATCATCTTCATGTGTTCCTGATCAAAATGGGTGCTCTTTCCCACAGAGAGCTCTCTTCCCGCCCGCCTTAACATGTTTCTCAATTTTTGAGAAATGGAAAGGGTTGACAGGTCCAGGCGATAGTAATGGTCGGTGGGAGGATGAGGGCCTTGTTGGAGGGAAGGAGGAATTGCAGGTGCGATCAGGGAGACACTTTCCGGTTTGAAACATTTTACCGCATCCTCGAGGGCCCTTCTTAGACGTTTCTCTTCAAAGGCTTCATTTAGGGGATATCCGACGAGAATGAAATGACCCTTCTTTGCATAGACGAGAAAGTCTCCGAAGAGATGCGGTTCCGCTTGTGAAATCGGGGTGACGTATTGGGGAATATGTTCCGGTACATACGCGTGATGGTCAATATAGTCCTCTTGCGCGGTTGTGATCATGGCTGCTCCTGGGTGATCCGGTATCCCTCATCGAGAAACATTTTTTGGATCCCCGGGATATGCCCGACTCCTACAAAGGCGGTTGTTCGGCCTTCTTCGAAGAAGGTTTTTATTCCTTGAAAAAAAATGGGATCGCGCTTCCCGATAATGGATTCGCAACGGGTCGGGAATTCTCCCGTAATGGAAAGGTAGTTCTGCAAATTCCCTTCGAGGAAAACCTTTGTGAATCGTTCCTTGTGGGCGCTCCAATGCTGAAATCGATTGAAATAATTTACAATTCTGTTAAAAGGGATTCCATCCAGGGCGTTTAGTTGATCCTCGATGGTTTCCAGGTATTTGATTTCTTTCCCAAGTTCCCGGGCGATGTGGAAGGCTTCCACGTCCATGGAATGTTTCCAGCTCAAAAAGGCGGACCATGTCGTGAAAAAAGCCATCCAGGGGCGGACTCCCCGCGCGTGTTCTTCAAGAAAACCGGAAGTCTTCACATAGATGAGATCCAGAAAGGAACCCGCCGTAGTGGCCCGTCCCGATCGGTCGGCCAGTTGCCGGTTGATCTCCCGGATGACGGCGGGATCGAGGGCATCGTATACGGAGGGAGAGTCCTCTCCGCGGGAGCCGTATCGGGCAACCCCGGCCATGCTCTCCTGATCGAGAGGCCCTTCGAAGAGGACAATTTTTGATTCTTGGACCAGCCTGGTCAGTGCTTTCCGGAAGCTGATAGGGGAAAAATGGGCCGTTCCCACGAGGAAAGAGACCCTGCCGTTTTTTTCCACCCTCCAAACCGTCCTCAACCGTTTTTCCTTCCATGGGAATAAGTTCATTGACTTCTCACAAAGTTTTTCGTGTAGCTAAATTTCCCCATGAGTGCATCGATCAGCGAGACTTTCCTTGCAGTCCCATAACGGCGCTCACAGAATTCGTACTTGAGAAATGGTTTCCCGCCCCACTTTTTTTTGAATCTTCGTATTCCTTCATTGACTCCCAGGCCTAAATTGATGGTGCTTTTTCCGTGTTCGCGCGTCAGATGGATCATTTCGAGGAAAATAAGGTCAGAGGCATGGGGGACGTAGTGCTTTTTTGAATGCGAACCGAGGATGTAGGCGGAGAAATTCTTTGCCCCAAGTTCGATGACAGAGAAAGCACAAAGGTTTCCGGTTAAATCACGCGCGTCGATCGTCCAGGCGCTCGATGAGCGGCCGACGTACTCGGGCATGGCAAGGTAGAGTTCCCGCACTCGATCCGGTAATTTTTCCCTCTTCAGGAGTTCTGAGATCAGCGCCTGATGCTCCTGAGAAATTGTGCGTCCCCTCCCGATGATCAATTTTTCAGAGGCTTTGTGGGCCGCCCGCCGGAGGGAAGGTCTCAGAAGGGTCTTTTCAATGTCAAGCGTATAGTATTGATCCGTTTGTCTCTCTTTACAGGAATTCAAAAGGGAAGAGGGGGATTCGGGTCCGATGAACCAGAGGTACTCAGGTCGGAATGTGTCAACGGCCTGTTTCAAAATCCTCTCACACCTTTCCTGGGAAAAATTTCCTTCGAGAGGATATCCGACAAGGATGAGCCAGTTGTCCTTTACAAAACCCAGATGGTCTTCTATGAGAAAAGGATCGCCTTTCGAGATCAGGGTCATGAGGCTCACGATGTGTTCCGGAACATAGGCCCTTGTCAGGACATAGGCTTCCTCTTCACGCGTAATCATCTTTTTCTCCTGTTCTGCGCGCATCTTAGCCCAGTTTTTTCAAAATCACCAAGGATTTTTGGGGTAGCTTACACATCGCATCTCAGGCAGGCATATTCTGCACATGATGAAAAATTTTTTATTGCAATAAAAAGATTGCCCTGCTATACATGTCTACACGTTTGACATCATGCGCATATCGAATCGGGATATGCCGCAGTCGTTTTGATGCCGTTGTTCTTCTTTTTTTGAGAGTGTGCATTGGGACGGAATGATCAGACGGTCCCTCATGGATGAAGGTTCATTGCGAGCCTTCAGTTCACAGTGATTTCACGACAATCTTGATTGAAGGGAGGTATGGATTAATGGCGGAGAAAAGCAATGGTATCAACTGGTCTGTTTTGTGGAAAAGTGATGATTGGATGTCCGTCTGGATCGGGTTTTTTATCCTCATCTTCTTCCTGGCGGGGGCGACGATGTCGCTGCCCAAATGGAAATGGATCGGGGATGGGTCCTTCCAGGACAAGATCGTCGGGTATGCCAAAAAAGTGGATTCCGCAGCCAAGGACGCGGAAGCGAAGGCCGAAATCGCCTTGAAAGACCAGGCGGCGGCGCTCAAGGCGGCGCTCGACGCCAAGGACCGGAAGGCGATCGGCGCAGCGGCCGGCAAGATGGAAGCGGCCGCCAAGGAGGTCAAAGACAAGGATTTCCAGAAGAAGACGGCAAAGCTCGCCGCAGGCATCAAGGGCGATGCGGGGGCGACCGTGGGAAAAGTCTTCTCCGGTGAAAACCTTATGAAGGCGCTCTACCTGTTTATCGGGCTTGCGATCCTCGGCGTCATCGGCATGGCCTTCATGGGCTTGCCGGTTGTCAAGTTCATGGCCGGGTTTCCCATCGTCTTCATCCTCTCGGCACTGGCCTATTTCGTCGCCGATAACGACATCGTCAGTTTCTACGGCCTGGAGGTCGTCTTCTGGGCCCTGATCTTCGGCCTATTGATCAGCAACATCGGCAACGTGCCCGCGTGGTTGAAGACAGCCGTCAAGACGGAATATTTTATCAAGATCGGCCTGGTCCTCCTGGGCGCGGAGGTCCTCTTCGGCACCGTCGCCAAGGTGGGCGCCTATGGAATGGTCCAGGCCATTCTGGTCATCGGGGTCGTCTTCTACTTTTGTATCTGGTTCGCACGTAAAGTGGGACTTGACGACGAATTTGCGTCCATTATCGGCGCGTCCGTCTCGATCTGCGGCGTCTCGGCCGCCATCGCCGCCGGCGGCGCCGTCAAGGGCGACTCCAAGAAGGTCAGCCATTGCATCTCCCTGGTTTTGCTGTGCGCCATGCCCATGTTGATCCTCATGCCCATTATTGCCAAGGCTGTCGGAATGTCGCCGGCCGTTGCCGGGGCCTGGCTCGGCGGGACCATCGACACGACCGGGGCCGTCGTGGCCGCGGGAGCGATCGCCGGACCGGAGGCAATGAGTGTGGCCGTCGTCGTCAAGATGGCCCAGAACGTCCTGATCGGACTGGCGGCCTTCCTTCTGGCCCTCTGGTTTACCTTTAAAGGGCATGCAGCCGGGGGAGAAAAACCAAGCCTCATGGAGCTCTGGACCCGTTTCCCCAAGTTCGTCCTCGGGTTCATTGTCGCGTCGATCGTCTTTTCCTTCTTCATGAGCGAAGCGCAGGCGACAAGCGTAACGGGCATCACCAAGGGGCTCCGGGGCTGGTGGTTCACGCTGGCCTTCCTCTGCATCGGTCTGGAGACCAAGTTCAGCGAACTCGTCAAGATGGGCGGCGGAAAACCGGCCCTTGTGTTTCTCACCGCTCAGGCGGTCAACATCTTCTGGACGCTCCTCCTGGCCTACCTGATCTTCGGCGGCATCCTCTTCCCGGCGCCGACCTTCTAAGCAGCATAGGGAGGTAGGTGACCATACGAAATGTGCCGGACCTGTCGAAGGCCGAAAGCCTTCGACGGGTCCGGCGCAGTCCGGGTTCCCGGTTCTTTATCCGTTTCTTTATAGTGTCCGACAGCACAGCGAATCTTTTTTAAACTGCGCCGTCCCCACGAAGACCAGATCCCGGCTCCTTGTAAGCGTCGCTTTTTATCGTGGGGGTGATTTTCGCCTTGTACCCCTGGAGTTCTTCCTTCACGTCGTCCTTCTCATCTGACATCATGACCGTCTCCCCTGAGCAGGCCGAGTTTGATGGCCTCCTCTTTCATGTAGCGCGCCTCCTGATCATTCGGTTCCCGCCAGGGACGGCGGACCGTGCCGCAATCGATCCCTTTCAATTTGAGGAAGGTATAGCATCCCGCCGGGCGGAATCCACCGGCAGCCTGGATCTTCCGCTGGGCAATGACGAGGTTTTGCAGTTCTCCGGACTTCTTCCAGTCGTGAGCTTCCAGTGCCTTGTACAGGGAAACGGCAAGTTCGGGAAAGGCGTTTGCGGTTCCCGCGACGCATCCCTTGATGCCGATGTTGTATGCCGGCTGCATCAGGCCTACCGAACCGCTCATGCAGGCGAAGTCCGGATTCACAAGGGTCGCCGCCTGATTGAACTCTCCGAGCAGGGTAAAGCTGCCGCTGGAATCCTTCATTCCCATGACTCCGGCCTTCACCAGCTTGGCCAATAGTTCGGAGGTCAATGTGTAGCCGCTTGTCCGGGGATTGTTATAGATGAACGCAGGAACACGCACCGATGCCGCAATATCGGCATAATGACGGATGATCTGGCTCTCATCGTATGCGTTTGCTCCGGGATAATAATAAGGCGCAACCGCCGCCACCGCTGCCGAGCCAAGGCCTTCGGCGTGTTTGGCCAGTTCAATCATCGCCCGCGTGGATGCTTCGCCGACATGGGTGATGATCGGGAGCCGGCCTTTCACCTCATCGTGGATGATTTCCGCGACCCTTTTTCGTTCCTCGATGGTCATCAGGAATGCGCTGCCGTAGGAGCCGTTGATGAAAAAGCCGTGAACGCCTTCGCTCATCAGATAGCCGATCACATTGCGAATCCCTTTTTCATAGATGTCGCCGTCTTCCGTAAAGCTCGTGATGACCGGAGGATAGATCCCTTCGAAACGTTTGGTCATACTTTACCCTTTACTCAACCCAGCAGACTCGAATAATCCAGCTCAAAGACACCCGAGTCGCTGATCTTCAGCCGTACCCGGTCACCGCGAAAGACGCCGCGGCTGAATCGCACCGGTTTGTCGTCCTGGTCGAACGTCACACCGACGACTGCCAAGAAAAGGGGGACACGGGGATTCCCCAGCAGCTTCCGTTCTTTTTTGGAAATGATCGGAGCTTCGACCCAGATGTCGCTTCGAGACAACTGGATATTGCACTGTTCCTGAAGCAGATAATTCAAGGACTTTGATTCGAGGTCTTCTTTCATGAGATTCCCGCAGAGGTTCGCGGGCATGAAAGCGGTTTGCAGAGCCATAGGCTCGCCTTTCACAATCCTCAACCGCTGGATCTTTAAAGCGTGGGCCGGTCTGGTCAGTTTCAGGGCCGCAGCGATCTCCTCGTTAGGTTCAATGATCTCTTTCAGGATAAGTTTCGTCTCAACCTCCAAACCTTGCGCCTTCATTTTTTCCGAAAAGCTCAGAATATGAGACGTTTGATGCAATATCTTCGGGAACGATACGAAACTGCCTTTCCCCGGTACGCGAAAGATCTTCCCCCGATCCGCGATCTGATCCATCGCCTTGCGCACCGTGCTCCGACTGGCCTGCCATTGTTCGCACAACTCTTTTTCCGAGGGAAGTCGATCGTAAGGCTTCAGCCGATTCTCTTCAATCTCCGCGGTTATGGCTTCAATGATCTGACGGTGCTTTGTGAGGTAACTATTTTCCATTTGATCCATTGTATATGTCCTTGAACCCAGACTATGGCCCTCTTTATGCAGCCGCGTTAATATCTATATGCAATGGGCTTTGTCAAGGTGTTTCATGTCCGAAAAAACCTGAACGGATTTCCCTGTGCAGCTTATCCTGTGAAATGCGACTGCAAGCATATTGAGGAAGCGGCGGTGTGATAAGCCGTAAGAGAAAAAAGGTCCCCCGCAGCCCAAAATCAGAGGGTGCGAAAGGAACCTCTTTTCTCTTTCCTGACAACCTAAAATTTCAGATGCTCTTTTTTCATAGATGGAGTGAAGTGGCATCCGCCGCAATCCGTCACAGCCCTCGTGTTTTCAAGCTTGCTCCCTTTATCATGGCAGCTCCTGCACGCCTGCGCGGCGGCTGAAAGGGGATACGCTATCTTGAAGGCGCCGTCGGCATATTTGTTGAGGGTCTCCACCGTGTATTTCGCGACCGCAGCGGTGATCCAAGCGCACCGATCGGACCGCTCCTTGGAAAAAGACTTGAACTTTGAAGCCTTGCACCATTTAGACACCGAAACATGACAGAGATTGGACGCGGAGACTGATTTTATGATCTCATATTTGGGATTCTTCGGTCTGAAATCCGGGAGCGCCGACTGCTCATACCAAAGGTAGACATCCTGGATGATGGAATAGGACGCCTCCCTTAGTTTTCTATCCATGCCGCCCGATACTAAAAATATGGCACTGGCTGCTCCAATCAATGCCCCGCACAGGGATGCCACGTCCGCCACCCCTCCCTGCCCCACAACAAGCAAGGTCGAGGGCATTATCGTGTAGGGGAAGCCGATCTCTTTTCTCAGCGGTTCGACAATAGATTCGAATACGCCATAGGAACACGCCATAGGAACACGCCCCCTTGTAGTATCCCTCGTATGCCGCTTCCGCAACGGCTGCCGGGTCGAGTTTTTTATAGGGCCAGGGAAGATCGGGTATTTTATTCTGCTGTCCCTCCCCCGCCCCGATGGCTTTATTCACCATGGATAGAGATAACCCGGCAAATCCGGTTCCCACTGCCACCATGCCTGCCTTTTTCATCAGATCTCTTCGAGATAATCCCATTTTTTCATCCTTATAGTAGTTAGTGTGAGACCTTGAATTTATACCCTCCCAGTCATTGCGAGGCGCACAGCGCTGAAGCAATCTCATGAATGATCGAACGCCTATGGGATTGCTTCGCTTCGCCCGCAATGACTCCGGCGTATTTTTTCAAAGCCCTCCGTGTTTATTCAAATGTGTAGACATGTATAGCAGTGCAACTGCTCATTTGCAAGAAAAAAATGAATGACAACAGAAAAAAATGAATGACTTTGCCTACACAACGGATATTCTCCAGGAGCGTGTCATTCCATTTCCTTTTGAGGTTTTGAGACCTTGATTTATGCCCTCCCAGTCGTTGCGAGGGCTTCAGCCCGAAGCAATCTCATCAATACAGCCGCTTGTGGGATTGCTTCGCTTCGCTCGCAATGACTCTGGCGTATTTTTTTCAAAGCTCTCGTTATGTGATTTTTTACTTGGAATAAAAGAGCTAAAGTAGATATAGATTGTTGTGTGGTTTCCCCTGTATCATCTACCGGGAGAAAGGAGATAGGGTGCCTGTGAACACTGATCATACTCATTTCGAGGCGGAAAAACTTCCGAAAAGACCCTGCGCCCTGCTCTGGGACGAATCGTTCCTCTGGGGTCTGATGGCATGGCGGGCGCTCAAAGAGGCGGGACTGCCTTTCGACCTTCTCAGGGCAGAGGATATTCGGAGGGGGGCGCTCTCCCGTTACCGGATGATCTTCGTCCCTGGCGGTTGGGCGTCGAACAAGATCAACGCCCTGGGAGATCAGGGGATGGAGGAGATCCGGCGTTTTGTAGCGGGAGGAGGCCATTACCTGGGGATCTGCGGTGGTGCGGGAATGGCCACGGAAAACGGGCTCGCTCTCCTGCCGATCAAAAGGAAGCCTCCGAGAGAAAGGGTCCCCAGCTTCAGCGGTCCTATCCGCCTCTCCTGCGCCGGGCACGCGATGTGGCACGAGATCGATACACCCATATTCTTCGTCTGGTGGCCTTCCCAGTTCCACCAGGTCGAGGATCCGAGTATCAAGGTACTGGCGAGGTATGAAGAGGCGCAAGCGGACGCTTTCAGCGCGGATATCAATGTGGCGGACGGAGGGATCGTCGGCTGGTCCGAGCTGGAACAGCGCTACGGGATTCTTTTGGACCCGTCGCGTTTGCGCGGTGAGCCCGCGGTTCTGGAGGGACGGTTCGGTCGCGGGAGGGTGATCCTGTCGCTGGTCCATTTCGATACGCCCGGAGACAGGAACGGCGCCGCCGTTCTGCGAAATCTCTGGGGCACCCCCTCTTCATGCCGTCCTTCCGATCCTTTGATGGGAGTGAAGTATGAGCCGGGACGGTCCTTCAAGGGTGTCCCGAAGAACATTCTTGACTCGGTCGATGAAATCCATACGGCCATCACCGGGCTGATCGCTACGGGCGTGAGAAACTTCCTGTGGTATTGGCGGAATCCTCTGCTTCTCCAATGGCGGCGGGGCGTCCGGGGCCTGGAATACTCGACGCTGGCCGCAATGATCGGGGAGATCAGAAGACGCCTCAACAACCCCGGCGCTTCCGGTCCCGACGGCCGGCCGGCGCTTCCGGAAGCGGTCGATCCATCGCGCTGGGAAGAGGAACTGAAGGAGATCCGGGGGCAGCTCACCCCCTTTTGTGAAAAGGCAAAGCGCCTTCTGATCCAGGAGCGGTTGTACATGACGAACGCTTCTCTTTCCCCCGTGGAGTGCTCGGATACAGAGATCAGCCGCCTGAGGCATGAGCTCTTCGCATCGGCAATGAGTCACGGGGGACATTTCAAGCGCCTCATCGACCCCATGGACCGTCTGCTGTATGATCTGATCAAAGATGAATGACCCTTACAGACATACCAAACAGAAAAGAGGTCAGACAATGAATCCACATCGCGGAAAACCTGAAGACATCACGGAAGCATACCACCGGGGACTGATGCACTCGGTGGGCTACCGGAGGAAAGACCTGGAAAAACCGCAGATTGCGATCGTCAATTCCTGGACGGAGGTCAATCCCGGCCATCAGCCTTTGCGGGAGTTGGCTGCCCGTGTCAAGGAAGGGGTTTGGGCCGCCGGGGGCTGCCCCTGCGAGTTCAACGTTCCGGCGCCCTGCGACGGCATGGCCCAGGGATCCGGCATGCACTACATCCTCCCCCAGCGGGACCTGATCGCCGCCTCCGTCGAGGCCATGGTCCAGGCGCACGGATTCGAAGCCGTCGTTATGCTCGGCTCCTGCGACAAGATCATTCCCGGAATGCTGATGGCGGCCATCCGGCTGAACCTTCCGACGCTGTTTCTGACCGCCGGGGCGATGATGCCGTGCCGGCTCGACAAAAAGCGCACCGTGGTGACCCCCGACCTGAAAGAGGCGATCGGAACCCTGCTCAAAGGAGAGATCGACCAGGAGACCTTCCTTAACTGGCAGGAGCGGTTTTGCGCCACCCCGGGCACCTGTTCCATGATGGGAACCGCAAACAGCATGGGCTGCTTTCTCGAGGCCACGGGTCTGGCCCCCTTCGGCTCCGCAACCATGCTGACCTTCGACTCGGCCAAGAACCGCCAGGCCCGGGATGTCGGGGAGCGCATCGTGGAATTGGTCCGGGAAGGGCGCGCCTTCCGGGATGTTCTGACCGCGGAGAACCTGGAAAACGGGATCCGCTACCTGTCG
>JAHJXP010000039.1 GCA_018827585.1 Pseudomonadota bacterium
GGTCGAAGAATACAAATATCAATTGCGATGACCGCTTAGATTCTTGTCACGGCATCGCTGGATAAAATAGTTTCAAAGTTGCGAGTCCACGATGTCGTGACTATTATTATTGTCCACGATGTCCTGAACGTTGTCACCTATAATTTAAGGATCTCCTTCCGCTCCCCAAGAGAGACGTTGCCCGGATTCTGAAATGCATCCAATCGCCGGCAAAGCAACCGCGTCCGCAGGGCTGCGAGAAACTGTCAGACCAGGAACGTTATCGCGTCCGTCAAGGCGTATACCGCATCCTTTACGAGATTCAAGATGATGCGCTGTTGGTCACGGTCGTGAAAGTCGGACATCGAAGCTATGTCTACCGCGCCCCTTAGCGTGTCGATCCGAACTGAGAAGTTCTGACCGAGATCCTGTAACTACTCCTTCTTCTTCGAGAAATGAAAACCCCTTTCAGGGATCAGCAGGCGATTTCAGCGCGGACCCATTTACAGAGATCTTCCTCGTTAATTGACGGATTTTGAAAAATATGCATATTACAATCCAAATTGTTGAGATCTTGTAGTATCGCCGGGAAATCATGCGGCAAATGGGGAAAATAAGCATTAACGTGCGGTATCTGGAGAAACTGGTCTACTCGACTGGAAAGGTGGCCATGAAGGGGATTCGCAGGTTTGCGTTACTGGCGCTGATGCTTTTTCTTGCTTTGGCGGGGACATCGTCCGGTGCGGAGCTCGGACCGCTGCCGGCTAGTGACAATGCGCACATCGACGCCCCCAAGGCCATCCCGTTCGACCTCCCGGCGCTCAAGAAAAACTGGCGGGAGCGGATCGCGGCCATCAAGGCCAAAGGGATGCTGCCCGTCATCGATATCGAATCGAGCTTCAATTCAAATAAACTGAATCTCCGGCGGTTTGCCCAGGCCATGGATGAGGCGGGTATCGCCCTGATCGCTTATTCCCACGATGCGAACAACACCAAGTGGTCCGACATGGCCGCACGGGTCGTCAGTGCCGATCCGTGGCGGTTCATCCCCACCACCAACGGCGGCGTCCACCCGGCCTGGACGGAAAATCCGAAAGAGTTTCTGGCGGAGACCCTAAAGCACGCCGTATCCGACGGCTATCCGCTTCTGGGCGAGTTCGAGTTCCGCCACTACCCCTCGCCGCGCCAGCTCAAGCGGGGCGAGCTGTTCAGGGATGTCGTCGTTCCGATCAATGGTCCGCTGGGACAGGAGCTTTTCGCCTTTGCGGAAAAGACGGGGCTCCCTTTCGAGATCCACTACGAGATCGAGGACGCCCTCCTGCCGCCCCTGGAAGAGATGCTCGGGCGGTATCCCCGGGCGAAGGTGATCTGGTGCCACCTGGCTCAGATCCGTTACAGCGGCCGGAGCTCGGTCTACGGACCCGCCTATGTGCGCGGCCTGCTCGAGAAATACCCCAACCTGTACATCGACGTGGCGTTCGGGGACTCGTCTTCCAAGTACCCGGGAAGCGACGAATACCATGCCCGCGTCTGGAGCGGCGGCTCGGTCAAGAAAGAGTGGGTGGAGCTGATCGTGCAGCAGCCTTGGCGGTTCCTGGCGGCCTTCGACCTGGGTGGCGATCGGCAGGACCAGCTTCCCGAATACAATACGAAACTGCGCAAATTCCTTAACCAGATTCCGGAGCCCGCGCGGGAGATCGTCGCCTACAAGGCGGCATGGAAGCTCCTGTTCGGAGATGAGCTTCCGTAACTGTCGTCAACTGTGACAGCCCCGGTGGCCGTGGCCATGGGCGGATTCGGCCCTGCTGCCGCCGGGTCGTGACCGACTGCCCCCCGATCCCTCAGTTGTCCGATTATTACCGCTGCGTGGAGGACTATTTTGAGACCTTCGTCAGGATCTATGATGAGCATTTTTCACGTCAGTACGGATTCTGGCGGCCCTATCTGGAGAAGGTCATTTATCGGTGCCTCGATTGCGGGGGCCTGCACAACGGCTTTGCCCGCCCCCAAAATGTCGATTACAAAATGGTAATCTTCAATACTTTTCTCTCAGCCATTGTGCGGATAAGTAGGTAGCGACAGCATGTGCTTCTTCCTGAAGCCAACACCAGTGCTTTTTGCCGAAACATACATGCTTTCAATTGGTAATAAGCATGCTTCATGCTCAAAAAGGATGGACGCCTCATTATAACCCTCTCTCAATCATTGATACCGCACCCCATATTTTGTGGTCACAATTCAATTGACGCACAAGATTATTCTTCATATACTCCCACCATGAAAAAGCAATGCCATATCAATAATATCAAGATGACCACACTAGGCGAGGGAAAGGGATTCCTGACCTATGATGACGTTAATGACCTGCTGCCTTCAGAGGTCATCTCTTCCGATCAGATCGATGATATCAGCGACACGGACACAGGGGAAAAACGGGTCGTCACGAAGGCGACGAAAGAACGGGGCGAGAGCAAGCGGGAGGATATCCTCGGCCTGCTGCCGGCGATCGGCAAGACCGGTGATCCGGTGAAGATGTATCTGCGGGGGATGGGGCTCGTTTCTCTGCTCAGCCGGGAGGGCGAGGTAGCGATCGCCAAAGTAATCGAAGAGGGCGCTCAGGAGAGCATGGAGGCCATCTTTAGTGTGAATGTTTCGCTCAAGGATGTGGTCAATATCGGCGCCCAGTTGAAGAGCGGGGAGATCCGTGTGAAGAGCGTCGTGGACAACCTCAATGATGAAGACGGCATCGTCGAGGAAGACATGCATCGTGAACGGGTGATCAAACTGCTCGACAAGGTCACGGTCTATGACGCCAAGAACGATGTGATCCGAAAGAAGCTGAACGCGAAAGGGCTCAGCCCCCAGGAAAGGCGGAATCTCAAAGAGGAACTGGAAAAGAACATCCGGAATATTGTTAAGCTCTGCCGGAAGGTCCGGTTCAGCCGGAGACAGATCGACCGGATGGTGGCCAATCTCAGGGTTTATCTCAACATTGCCGAGAAGGCGGATGAGGATATCCGCCGCTGCAAAGTGGAAACGGGCATCTCTCTCACCCAGATGGAGAACGCCTGGTCGAAGATGAACAAATCCGCCAAAGCTGCGGGGCTGGTAGCCAGGGAAACAGGGGTATCTCTGGCAAGATTGAAGGCCAGTGAGCAGATCGTCAAGGAAGCCAACCGTCGGTTCAATAAGATTGCCAGGGAGACGGGACTCTCCATGACGGCCCTGAAAAAGGCGATGGTGGACATCGAAACTGGGATAAGAAAGGCTGAGATCGCCAAAAGAAAACTGGTGGAGGCGAATCTGCGTCTTGTCGTCAGCATCGCGAAGAAATATCCGAACCGGGGCGTCCAGTTCCTGGATCTGATCCAGGAGGGGAATATCGGGTTAATGAAGGCGGTCGATAAATTCGAGTACCAGCGGGGCTATAAATTTGGCACCTATGCCACCTGGTGGATCCGCCAGGCGATCACCCGGGCCATCGCCGATCAGGCGAGGACGATCCGCATCCCCGTCCACATGATCGAGACCATCAACAAACTCACCAGAACCTCCAGGTATCTCGCCCACGAGCTGGGACGGGAACCCAATCCCGAGGAAATCGCAAACAAGATGGAGTATCCGCTGGAAAAGGTCCGGAAGGTCCTGAAGATGATGAAAGAACCTATCTCTCTGGAGACGCCCATCGGGGAGGAGGAGGACAGCCGTCTTGGCGATTTTATAGAAGACAAGAAGATTATGTCGCCCTCGGAGGCCACGATCAGTATGGATATGGCGGAACAGACCCGGAAGATCCTGTCGACCCTGACACCGCGGGAGGAAAAGATTCTCCGTCTGCGTTTCGGGATCAGCGAGCGCAAGAATTTTTTGGCAGAAGAA
>JAHJXP010000262.1 GCA_018827585.1 Pseudomonadota bacterium
CCATCGCCTCGCCGACCGCCGCCTGGGGGCCCTGGAATCGTCGCTCCTCGGCTTAGAGCGGGAGGGGGACATTCCCGGCAGCGAGATCCCCCAGCGCTACTTCGACTGGCTTCGTCGCCGCGACGGACGTCTCATGGCCGGTGTCTTCGCCCACAACCGCCTGGACATCCTGTCTCTGGCGGCCCTGGCCGCCCATCTCGCGGAGCTCCTGGCCCCCCACGGAGAAACCGCACGCCGTCACCCCGGCGATAGCCTCGCGGCAGCACGGCTGTTTCTGGCCCGTAAATGTCCCGACGAGGCCGTCCGGCTCCTCGACCCCCTGGTGGGGTGCGCCTGCCGGGAGACGGCGCGGGAGGCCCGCCGGGAGCTTTCTCTGCTCTACAAAAGGGCGGGGCAGTGGCCGGCGGCGGTGATGCTCTGGGAAGAGATGGCGCAACAGGACAGGGGCGACGTTTTCGCCCTCGTCGAACTCGCCAAGTGGTGCGAACATAGGCGGTGGGATTTCACTCGGGCCCTGGAACTGACGATGCAGGCCTGCGCCGGCTGCCCGTCGCCGGACGACCGCGCGGATCTCGCCCGCCGCCGGGAGCGTCTGGAGCGG
This sequence comes from Pseudomonadota bacterium, assembly GCA_018827585.1. Lineage (GTDB taxonomy): Bacteria > Desulfobacterota > Syntrophia > Syntrophales > UBA5619 > JAKAFS01. The sequence continues at coordinate 602 of JAHJXP010000262.1, forward strand.
AAGCTGGCGTCCTGGAAGGCTGTAACGTAAGCCCAAAACGCTCAAAGTATCCCGAAACTCCCCAATAGCGGTAATCGATCCACTGCGGACAACAAGACCAGAAATCGAAGGAAGGAATTTAATCCGGTGTAGAATAGAACTTGCTTTCCCTCCCTTATTATCATAAAATCCAATAATCATATTTTACAGGAGGAAGCGATGCTCCAGACCATCACCGCCACCGACGCGGTCCGGAATTTCTCGGAGCTGCTCAACGGCATCCGTTACCGGGGGGAACGATACACGATCCTGAAGGGGGGAAAGCCGGCGGCGACCATCGGGCCGGCGGCGGGTTTCGTGAAGGAACGAAAGCTGTCCGACCTCAAAGACATCGTGCGCAACCTTCCCCGTCTCGAAGACGATGGAGATGCCCTCGCGAGAGATATTGCGCAGGCCGTCGCGGTGCAACCGCCCATCGGGGAGGGAAATCCATGGGCATAATATTCGACACCTCGGCGGTCATCGCCATCGAACGCGGTCGTGAATCTCTCGACGCCCTCATCGCCGGGCGAGAGGAAGAGCCTTTCGGCATCAGCGTCGTCACGGCGGCCGAACTTCTGCACGGCGTTGAACGAGCGGATTCGGAAGATAGAAAACTCAGGCGGCAGGCCTTTGTGGAGAAGGTGATTGAATCCTTTCCGGTTTTCCCTTTCGATCTGACGGTCGGCCGGATCTACGCCCGCATCTGGGCGGCCATCGCCCAAAAGGGATGGACCGTGGGCGCCCACGACCTCATCATCGCCGCCACCGCCATTTCCCTGGATTACACCGTCGCCACGGTCAACATCCTGGATTTCGAGAAGATCCCGGGGGTGAAGGTGGAAAAACTGCAATCGCCATGAAAAGAAAACCAAACCATCCCTGCTGTGCTGTTTCGGCTCCGGCCTGGGGCCGATAAAGGATTGACATCTCCTGAAAGTTGGGTATCATAGCTATCAAAATCAACATAAAAACAATGGTGATAGAGATGAGAACCGTACAAATGACGCTGGATGAAGACCTGATTGACGCCGTGGACAGCGTGGCCAAGGAATTGCGCACGACACGATCGGCATTTACCCGGGCCGCACTCCAGCGGGCGATAGCCCGCATCAGAATGGAGAAACTGGAGGAAAGGCATCGTCAGGGATATCTAAAAAAACCTGTTTCCGAGGGTGAGTTCAGCGTGTGGGAAGAGGAACAGAAATGGGGTGATGAATGAGGCGGGGCGAGATTCGGTGGTACAAGTTTCAACACCCCGACAAGAATCGACCGGTGTTGATTCTCAGCCGGGACCCTGTGATTGAGTACTTGGGAGAGGTCACGATTGCACCGGTCACAACCACGATCCGCGACATCCCCAGCGAAGTTCTTTTGACCAAGGCAGATGGCTTGCCCCGGGAATGTGTTGTCAACTGTGATCACCTGCAGACCGTATCCAAGGGCAAGATCGGCCCGCTGATCGCAACGCTGTCCAGATCCAGGATGGCGGAAGTGGCTGAAGCCGTCTCGTTCGCCCTGGCACTAACGGAATGAACCAAGCACTGCGTCCGCCTTTGGCCGGGCCGGCGGTGGGAGAATATTATATTCATAACGTCATACGACAGTTCTCTCGATCGGAATGGATAGGGGGATGATGAAGAATCAGGGCGGCGATCTGTTCATCGTGGACAATAGCGACCGGGAATGGAAGGTCCGGTGGACATCATTGGCCTGATCCGCAGCACCCCCGCCACCCCGCGCCAAAGGGCCATTCCGGACAAGACCCTGTCGGAGATTCGGGCTGCTGTGGAGAAGCACATCAAAAATACCTACTTTAAGCGGATGCAGGCCCCCGTCGGCGTGAAGGCCGTTCTCAGGGCCTGGATGGAATTGTCATGATAACTCTTTACACCAATATTGGTGTTGACAGATGATGCAATTTACTGTAGAGTTTTACGAAACACCTTCAGGCCAATGCCCGGTGCGCGACTTTCTCGATAACCTGAAGGAGTCGGACCCGGATGATTTTGCCGCTGTCGTGGCGGGACTGGCAAAGCTGCAGAACCGCCAATATCACAGACAGCCGCTTTCAAAACCCATAGGCGACGATCTCTTTGAATTACGGCACGTCGGCAAGTTGAACACCAAGAGTCCTTTACTTTTTTATGAAAGGCCGTCGTATTATCGCTGTTCATGGGATCCGCCATAAAGGGAGAGAGATACCGGCCAGGGATCGCAAAACCGCCCTGGAGAGAAAAAATGATTGGCTGACAAGGCATAACTAATGAAAACAAAAACGAATTTTGATCAATACCTTGAAGAACAACTAAAAGACAAGGACTTTGCCGCTCGTTTTAAAAAAGCGGGAGAGGCATGGGACGTCGCCCTGAAACTGGCCGCATTGAGGAAGGAATCCGGATTGTCTCAGAAGGAACTGGCACGGCGGGCGGGCACCACCCAGCAGCAGATCAGCCGTCTGGAATCGCCGTCCTATGAGGGCCATTCTTTAAGCATGTTGCGGCGGGTTGCCGAAGTCCTTGGCGCCACGGTCCATATTGAATTATTGCGCGGAAAACAAAAAACTCGTGCGGGCGTCGCTGAGAATCAATCCAGTTATAGGACAAAATGAAAATTGACGATCTGACGGAAGTATCCACCAACTTGAGATAACAATGTGTGACCTCAAAACGGAGATGTAAATGACCCCTGCCCCTCTCGATCGCATCCGTTCCGTCCGGGACATCCCCGCCTTGATCGACTACCTCCGCGACGAGATGGACCGGCCCATTGGGGCGGCGGCTTTCGACGAACTGACTCTCGAATATGAGCCTTAAAACCGGGCATCGACCAGGAGATCGCGAACCAACTTACGCTCGGAGCGATACGTAAAGGAGTACAGGACAATGTCATCTGACCTCACCTTTCTTACGAATGAGTCCGGAAATACTCTGCGTGATCGGTTTTCTGACATCCTCAAGGAGAACGCCCGTTTTTTCGACTGTCTGGTCGGCTATTTCTTCATCAGCGGTTTTTACAAACTCTACCCGGCACTGGAGAATGTCGAGAAGGTTCGCATTCTCATCGGTCTCAAAACCGATCGCTCGGCATATGAGCTATTGCAGGAAGCCAGAGAGCAGGGCGAGTTGCAGCTGCAGTCCCACGCGGCGGTCATCGAGAAAATCCCAGACAACGTGCTCACCGAATTTGAAAATTCCGCCGACAGTGCGGTGATCGAAACGGGCGTCCACAAGTTTGTCGAATGGGTTCGTTCCGGCAAGCTGGAGATCAAGGCCTACCCCGGTGAGAAACTCCATGCCAAGGTCTATATCATGACCTTCAACGAGGGGTTTATGGACAAGGGCCGGGTGATCACGGGGTCAAGCAACCTTACCCAGTCCGGGTTGCAGGAAAACCTTGAGTTCAACGTCGAGCTGAAAAGCCGCGCCGACTATGATTTTGCCATCGCAAAGTTCACCGAGCTTTGGGCTTTGGCCGTGGATGTTTCCCAACCTTATGAAGACACCATCGTCAACCGGTCGCCCTTCGCCCATTTCACACCCTATGAGCTTTACCTGAAATTCCTGTACGAATACTTCCGTGACGAGCTGAACCGTCCGGACCAACTCGAAGACATCTACGTTCCCGATGGGTTCAAAAGATTGAAGTATCAGGAGGAAGCCGTCCTCAGCGCACGTAAAGTGCTACAAGAATACGGCGGCCTTTTTTTGTCCGACGTTGTCGGCCTCGGCAAGACCTACATGGCAGCCTTGCTCGCACAGCAACTGGACGGCCGGTCGCTGGTGATCGCGCCACCCCACCTGTTGGACAAGCACAATCGCGGATCGTGGCCGAACGTTTTCGGGGATTTCCGTGTTCCCCATACCGATTTTGAATCCATCGGGAAATTGGAGGATCTCCTGGAACGTGACGTATCCAAGTATTCCAATGTTTTCATCGACGAATCCCATCGCTTCCGCACCGAGACGAATCAGACCTATGAGATGCTGGCTCAGATCTGTCGCGGCAAACGGGTGATCCTCGTCTCGGCAACGCCGCTGAACAATACCCCGCGGGACATTCTCAGCCAGGTCAAACTTTTTCAGAACGGAAAGAACAGCACCATTCCCAATGTCCGGAACCTTGAGGCCTTCTTCACCCGTCTCGAGAAACGCCTCCATGGCCTTGACCGACAGACCGACCGAGAAGAGTATTTTGCAGCCGTCCAGGCCAATGCGAAAGAGACCCGCGAGCAAATCCTCAAATATTTGATGATCCGGCGGACACGAAGAGAAATCATGAAATACTACGGGGAAGATCTAAAACTCCAAGGTTTTAAATTCCCCGAAGTCGCTGACCCCGAGCCTCTTTTCTACAAGTTCAGCATGACCGAAAATGACATATTCAACGAAACGGTTCGTTTGATAACGCAGGCCTTTGCATACGCCCGCTACAAGCCGCTGACCTATTACGAGGGCAAACGCGAGCATCGCGAGGTGCAGAGCCAGCGGAACCTTGCGAAGTTTATGAAGATCCTCCTGATCAAACGCCTGGAGAGCAGCTTCCACGCATTTCGCCTGAGCCTTGAGCGCTTTATCCGATCCTATGATCGCTTCATTGAAGAATTCCATAAGGGAAACGTTTACATCAGCAAAAAGCACATCAATAAAATCTTTGAACTGCTTGAAACCGACGACCAGGAAGCCATTGACCGCCTGCTCGATACGGACAGAGCCGAACGGCTGGCCGCCAAGGACTTCAATGCAGATTTTCTCCGCGACCTGGAATCCGATCGCGTGATCCTGAAAAAAATTGAAACCCTTTGGAAGCAGATCAAACGCGATCCCAAGTGGGAGGCCTTTTCTGAGGTTCTCCACAAAGACCGCATTCTCAAGAAAGGCAAAGTCATTATCTTCACCGAATCCAAGGAGACCGCAGAATATCTCCATCAACGGATCACCGATGCTATCGATCGGAAGGTTTTGCTTTTCACCGGCAGCTCTGATGAGTCTCAACGCAAGGAGGTCATCGCCAATTTCGATGCCCGCGCATTTCAGCCCCAAGACAAATACCGAATTCTGGTCGCCACCGAAGTGCTTTCCGAAGGCGTCAATCTGCACGGATCCAATATCGTGGTCAATTATGATATCCCATGGAATCCGACCCGTCTCATTCAGCGCGTCGGACGCGTCAACCGTGTGGATACCGCATTTGACACCATCCATACCTACAACTTTTTCCCGACTGAAGAGAGCAACGACCTGATCAAACTCAAGGAAGCCGCCGAGGCCAAGATACACGCCTTCATCGAAATGCTCGGCGCGGATGCCCGTCTGCTGACGGAAGGCGAGGAGATCAAATCGCATGACCTCTTTGCCAAGTTGACCTCCAAGAAAACGATCACGGGCGAGGAGGAAGACGAAGAGAGTGAACTGGAATATCTTACCGAAATCCGGGAAGTGCGCGATAAGGAGCCTGCTCTCTTCACCCGCATCAAACGTCTGCCGAGAAAGGCCCGTTCGACCAGACTCTTTACAGCCGATAACGCCGTCGAGGTAAAAGAGCTTCCGGCGCTGCTTACCTATTTCCGCCAGGGGCGGCTCGATAAGTTTTTCCTGGCCCCTCCAGACGTAGCGGAATCTCTCGAACTTGACTTCTTCGCCACGGCAAAAACCCTCAAACCTGCTGATCCGGAGGAAAAGCGTGAAGCCATTCCGTCTGACTTTTACACGCTCCTGGAAAAGAATAAGCGCGCTATTGAGGCGGCGACAAGCCCGGACCTGGACGACGCCATCCCCAAACAAAAAGGCGGGGCGAACGACGCCTATATCCTGAAGCGTCTGAAAGCGAAAGAGATTCGCCGCTACCACGGCTTTACGGAGGATGACGAGCTTTACATTCAAAAGGTTGTCCAACTGCTGATCGATGGGGCGCTTCCGAAACCCACAACGAAAAAGGTAGCCGAAGCGCTGAAGAAGGAGAGCCAGCCCCTGAAGGTCCTGGGGATTCTGCACCGGGACATTTCCCCGCTATTCTTTCAAACCACACGCGCGCAAATGACGGCGCATGTTCTCAGCCCGCGCGAGGTCATCCTGTCATCGTATCTGTTGGAGGCCAAATGAACCGCGACCAATCTTACGCCCTCATTCGGCAGACCTTTACTCAAGGCTTCGACAAGGCCCGTTTCCAAAACTTTGCCGTCAATCTGCTGAACCGGATTGATGAGTCCAAGGCCCAGGCGTGGAACAATACGTATGTCAAGGACGCCTTCAAAGATCACGTCAGCCGTTATGAGCGACTCGGCACCTACACCTCTCCCGATAACGGGAAACTGGACGTCCTGATTGTTCACCTGACCGATGAAACCAAGCTGGCGCGCGCCCGCACCGCCATCCGTAATTTTGTCGCCCACCACCTCAAAACGAGGGACGAAAAAGACGCCGCCCTTGTCGCTTTCGTATCGCCCACGGAAAAACAGTGGCGTTTATCCTATGTCAAAATGGAATACGCCACCATAGAGAAGGAATCGGGCAAGGTGGGTGTGGAAACCCGGCTCACCCCGGCGCGCCGCTTCTCTTATATCGTGGGCGAAGGCGAAAGCTGCCATACGGCGCAAACCCGATTCCTCCCCCTGCTCCAGGACATGAAAACCGATCCCAAACTCGCAGATATTGAGGAAGCCTTCAACGTTGAGGCCGTCACCAGGGAATTCTTCAAGCGCTACGTGGAACTTTTCGAGAACATTCACCAGGCGCTGGAAAAACTCATCAAGGAAAACAAGGCCATTCACGACGAATTCCAGTCAAAAAACGTCAATACCGTGGACTTTGCCAAAAAGCTCATGGGCCAGATCGTTTTTCTCTATTTCCTACAGAAGAAGGGTTGGCTCGGCGTTGAAAAAGGAAAGGACTGGGGAACAGGCCCGCACGATTTTTTGCGTCGCCTGGCCAGGGGCGAATGCGGCGCGTACCAAAATTATTTTAACGATGTCCTTGAACCGCTTTTCTACGATACACTGGCTACCGACCGGGGCCATGAGGCATGGTGCAAACGTTTCAAGTGCCGCATCCCGTTCCTCAACGGCGGTCTGTTCGAGGCGCTCGGCGGCTACGACTGGCGCAAGACCGACATCCTTTTGCCCAACCGGTTGTTTATTAACAATGACTCTGTCGAGGAAGGGATTACCGGAACGGGCGTTCTCGATGTATTCGACCGATACAACTTCACCGTCAACGAGGCCGAGCCGCTGGAAACAGAAGTGGCCATTGATCCGGAAATGCTCGGCAAGGTCTTTGAAAACCTGATCGAGGAAAACCGCCGCAAAGGGCTGGGCTCTTACTACACGCCACGCGAGATTGTCCACTACATGTGCCAGGAGAGCCTCATCAATTATCTTGATACAGCACTCAACAAAGAAAAGGGACTGGTCCCGCGGAAGGACATCGAAACCTTTATTCATACAGGCGACCAGGCCTCCCATTACGAAGCGGCGCGCTTGTCGGGCACAAAAACCTACAAGCCGGAGTTGCCCGAAGGCATCGAGACCCACGCCCGCTTGATTGATGATAAGCTGCAGGACATCACCGTTTGCGACCCTGCCGTCGGGTCGGGCGCTTTCCCGGTCGGTATGATGACCGAAATCATCCGTGCCCGTTCCGCCCTTACGCCCTACTTCAATGACATTCATGAGAGAACGCCATACTTTTTCAAACGCCACGCCATTCAGAACTGTCTTTATGGCGTGGACATTGACCCCGGTGCCATTGAGATCGCCAAACTGCGGCTATGGCTCTCGTTAGTTGTCGATGAAGAGGACGTGAAGCAGATTAAACCATTACCGAATCTGGATTACAAAGTGGTTCCTGGAAACTCATTGATAGGCTTTCCTTTTAAGTCGCAAAGATTGGATGCGATAGAAAATCTGAAGAAGCAATTCTTCGATGAGATCGATCATGAGAAAAGGAAGGAATTAAAATCACAAATAGACAAGCAACTTCAAACGGCTTTTGTAAATTCAAAGAAAAGCTTGGGTTATGAAGTCAACTTCGATTTCGAAATATATTTTTCGGAGGTCTTTCACAACAAGGGTGGATTTGATGTTGTTATTGCAAATCCACCATATGGGGCAGATATAGATGAATTGTTGCCCGTTCTGCGAACTCTTTATCAGGATGCCATCAAGAACTACGCCGACATTTACAAAATGTTTTTGCAAATGGGGCTTCGAAAAATCAGAAATACAGGTATCCAGGCTTTCATCACCCCGAATACCTTCATCTCGCAGCCAAGATACAAGGACATTCGGAAGGTTCTTCTTGAAAATCAGATCGTTAAAATTGTGAACTTGGGGGAGGAAGTCTTTGAGAATGTCATCGTACCAACATGCCTTTCCTTTATTAAACGGGTGCTGCCAGTCGATACCTATCTGTTCGCCGATTTGAGTAAAGAGAGTAAATTTTCGGGAGATCTATGGAGCATCATATTTCGCCAAGTATCTTTTCAGCAGGTGCTATCATCGAAAGACCTGAGCTTGTATTCTGGGAGAGAACTTAGGAGAAATGAGGTATTATTCACTGATGCCCTTGAGATAAAAGATGCAGGCATCCAGTATCATCGGTCAGGAATCGGTTTGAAAAACAAAGGGGGCAACGACCTCTATGAGCGGCTATTCAGTGGTGACATCAAGAATTTCCGATCCAGCATCCCGGTTTGGTATGGCAGACTTATAGACAGGTGGTTGATCCAGCCGGAAACAGACGAGTTTTTTAATCTCGATTACCGGCAAGTTCTTAAGAACAGTGAGAGTGCCAGTTTTACTAAAAACGTTTTTGACGTCTCTCCGAAAATTCTATGGAGACAGACCGCTTCATGTTTACGCGCAGTTATCGATGAAAAGAAACGTTGGTTTCGCAACACGATTCAGTGCGCCTATGTGAATGATACATACAAAGGCAAGTTAGATATCCTTTATGTTTTGGCTGTTATCAATTCCAGATATATTGAGTACGCGTATAACGGGTTGGTAAAGGAAGCAGGTAGGGTGTTTCCCCAAGTCAAACTCACCCACGTTAAGAAACTACCTTTGGTCGTGGCCGATAAGCGCGAGCAGCAGGAAATCATCGATCTGGTCAAAGAGATTCTTGCGGCAAAGAAGCTCGATTTCAAGGCGGATACGAACGCCCTGGAACGTAAGATTGATTGCCTTGTTTACAAGCTCTACGACCTGTCCTCCGAAGAAATCGCCGTCGTGGAAGAATCAACTCGTGAAAACTGACTTCTGACATTTGCTGGAGAAAGAAAGAAAGAATATTATGATCTGAGCAACCCCAAACGGATTTGGGATATAACGGCAATCATAGTTTTTCCTTTTATGAAAACCAAATCAAGCCCGATAAATCTAATTTTAGGAGGTTATAATGGACAATAGTAGAATATTGGGAATGAAAAGAAAGAAGCCATCAAAGATTATTAGATGGGACAAAGAGGAAATTAATATCCTTATTTCTGATTATGCAAAGGGCGCAAGCCGATATAAAATAGCTTCTATCTTGGGGCGAACTCCCGGTTCGGTAGCAAATAAGATAAGACTATTAATCAAATCAAATATTTTACTCCGGCGTAGATAGATTAAACTTTTCTCTGACATTACCGAAATTGTTGCCATGCCGCCTGCGGTGACTGGCCAATTGAATGGCCGTTACGTCATCTCATTGAAAAACGAGGTTTGTATGAAAGAACTCCAGCTATTTATGTCGGAAATGGATGCCAAGGGGCGCACCCGGGCGGCGCGCGCCTTCGGCATCGACCTGGGCACCACCAATTCTAGTGTTGCGGAGGCTTTTTGGGCGTCCGGGGAGAAACCGGTCTGTCGGGTGATAGAGATCGATCAATCGCTCTGGCCGGTGGGAACCATGACGAGCTCCCTCGTGCCTTCGGTGGTCGCCGTGCTGGACAACGAGGGCCTGGTCGGCGAAGGGGCAAAAAGGCTGCGAACCAGACCCCAGGAGGCCAACCTATTTCCTGAAAAGAACCTTTTTTACGAAACCAAGAACGATATGGGGTTGCGCAAGTCCTATCACCGCGCACCTGAATCCTTCAACCACGCCTCAAAAATCGCCGGTCACATCCTCCGTTTCCTGAAGGACGCCGTATGTCAGGAAGGACAAGGCAAGCCTGCACATTTCTGCGTCACAGTGCCCGCGTCCTTCCAGCTCAATCAACGCCGGGATACGCTTCTCGCCTGCGGTTATGCAGGTATTAAACTTCAGGATGACGATCTCCTTGATGAGCCCACAGCTGCCCTCATCGACTACATCATAAGCGAGGGGACCGACCGAATCGTCGAGGCGGGCAAGACAACCAGGTGCGTCGTTTTCGATTTCGGTGGCGGCACCTGTGATGTGTCCGTATTGGAAATCACAGGAGACAAAAAAACGAAACAGATTCTGATGGGCCAGATTGCCGTTTCCCGTTACCATCGCCTGGGAGGCGGGGATCTGGACGCCGCAATCGTCCACGAACACCTGATTCCCTCGTTGCTTAAGGAAAACAGTTTGGGGCCGCTTGATCTTACTTGGGCTGAAAAGAAACGTGGGCTCGAACCACAGCTTCTGGGAACGGCGGAAGCCCTGAAAGAGGCCCTCTGCCGGGAGATCGACCGGCTGAAGAAATTTGGCAAATACGACGAAGCAGACAAAGAAGAGGTGATGGCGAGGCAGCCGGGAATGACCCTTTATCGGGGGAAGCGATCATTCCACCTGGCCCGCCCGACCCTGACCGCGACGCAATGGAAAACCATCTTGGCATCATTTCTCGACCGAGATCTCCTCTATGCAAGACAGACGGAATTCTGTCTGACCCAGTCCATCCTCGCCCCCCTCCAGGACGCCCTGGATCGGGCCGGCCAGAAGCCGGAAGAAATTGATTTCTGTCTTATGGTTGGAGGAAGTTCCCTGATTCCCCAGGTACGGGAGGCGGTCGAGGCGTTCTTTCAGAAGAGCGCCGTCGGTTTTTTTCAGGATCCCCTCGCCATCCAGCTTTCCGTTGCCCGTGGCGCTGCTTGGAACAGCCTTTACAAGGCCATGACAGGGCAGAACCTCATTCGCCCTATTCTCCATGACGCTTTGGCGCTGGTCACCACGGGTGAAGGGCTCTTTCCACTTGTCCCGGCGCAGACGGCCCTCCCCTATCCTGCTGAAGACGACTGGGCTCGGGTTGAACTGGTCATGCCCGCCCAAGAGGATCTGTTCACGGAAAATCTGCTCTTAAAAGTCGTGAGTGCAAAGGACGGACAGACGATATTTCATGAAATATGGAACATCCCTGAGCACGTGACGGCCGGGACGGAGATTGTCATGGAATATCGAATCACGGCAGGTAAACAGTTTCAATGCCGGGCTTTTCTGAAGGATGATCCGGAGGCCGTTTTCGAACATACCGTGGAGAACCCGTTTGTGAATGTCGTCAATCCCGGCAGCATCCGGCTTCTCATCGAAGAAAAGGAAGAAGAGTTGAAAAAGAAGGGTGGCGGATCGCCTGACGACCGGGATGATTTCATTCAGCTTGCCCGGTGGTATGCCGAGTTGAACCAGAAAGAACGGGCCTTGGACTGGTTGAGGTCAGCATTGAAAAATCTGGGAAAGCCCGATGTGGAGATTTTAAATCTTCAAGGAATCTACTATGGAGAACTTGGCGACCATGAGCGGGCAGAGAAGCTCTATCGGGAAGCGGACCGGGCGACGACATCCTGGAATGGCCCCTTGTTCAACCTGGCCCTGAGCTTTTTCCGAAGATCGATGTACCAGGAGGCGGTCGATACAATCGAGGCCGCAATCAAAAAGTGTGGACAAGAAGGTGAAGATCTGACCCTAAAGGCAATGTGCCTGGAGAAAATCGATCCCGACAAGGATTACAAACCCATCTACCTGCAGGCCATCAAGGCTTTCGGCAGACCCGACAGCCTGTCCGACTGGGAGCTGGGTTGGTTTATAACGGCGGCACGAGGGGCGGGGGATGAAAAGGCCACCCAACAGGCGGAAAAGGAAAAGAGCAAACGTAAGAAAAAAGGGGAACCGGATATCGATTTGGAGGCACCACTGCCGGGGATCAAGGGCGGACTGATCGTGAGGGGGTAACGATGGGAACATGGCTCTTGCCACCGAGAGATCTGACACCGGACCAAACCCGGGCAGTTGAAATGAAACCGGACCAAAACCGTGTCGTCTTCGGCATTGCCGGATCCGGAAAGACGCAGGTTCTGATCCATCGGGCGTGCTACCTGGCCAAGACATATAAAGTTCCTTCGGAAAAATACAGGGTCTTCGTCTTCACAAACGTCATCAAGCAGTACATCAAATCGGGGATTCAATTCCTGGGACTCCCCGATGAGACGGTCAGCACCTTCGATCACTGGTGTCGCCTCAACTACGAGAAGGAAATATCGAAAAGCCTCCCTTGGGCAGGGAAAACAATCGATTTTGAAAAGATCCGCCTATCCGTCCTGGATCGCTTGAAGACACGTCCTGCTCTTCAAAAGAACCTGGATTTCATCCTTGTGGATGAAGGGCAAGATTTGAGTCCACAGGCCTTTGAAATCATTGCCCTTGCAGCGCGCCATGTCACCGTGTTCGCCGACCGGATGCAGCAGATATTCGAAGATGGAGCCGGAGAAGAACAGATTTTGGCAAGAATGGGAATCAGGAAGGAAAACGCCACGCTTTTGGGGGCATATCGTAACTCACCCTATGTGGCGCAACTGGCTGCCTATTTTATTCCCGATGCCGTTCGACGCGGGCAGTATCTTTCTCAAATCGGCACACAGCAGCTGACGAAGGAACGGCCGCTTTGCTTCATCGCCCGTAATCATGACGAGGAGATGGATCGCATGGCCGAGGTCATCCGACAGCGCCAGTTGAGGAACGAACGAGTCGGCATCATCGTTCCAAAAAACAAGCAGGTGCATGGTTTTGCCACCGCGATGCAGGAGCGGGGAATCGATATTGAAAAAGCGGTACCTCCAAAGAGGCCGGGCATGCCGGCGGATTTTGACTTCGGCAACAACCTTCCCAAGATCGCGACATACCACAGTGCCAAGGGCCTTACGTTCGACAGCGTTCTCCTGCCGAAAATAACGGCAAGCGCCTTCGATAATATTAATGACAGTGGTTTGCGGCAACGTATGCTGTTCGTTGGTGTCGCCCGCGCAACCCAATGGGTTTATCTCAGCACAACAAAAGGCATGGAACTCGACGAGTTCTCTCTTCTCAAAGATGCGGCAACCAAGAACCATCTGACCATCCAGGACGGAATAGCTTCACCGGTCAAAACAAAGATGGCGCAACCGGATGACGATTATGACGCTCCGTTCTGAGGTCGTTGCTGGCTTTGATTTAGGTTATTGAATCATCTTTTCAGGGGGCGGTCATGAAAACCATCCGGATATCCGACGAAGTATGGGATGAAATCGCTAAAAGAGGCAAGTTCGGCGAGACGGAAGACGATGTTCTCAGACGTATATTCAGCATTGCCAGTCCATCTCTTCCATTACCAAAGCCAATACCATCAAGGATCAAAAAGGCGATCCTCCGGATGTCTACGTTTGTAAGGAGCGGGACCTTGTTTGTCGAGTTTGAAAATGGCAGGAAAAACCAATGGGGTTTGCCCGATCAAAGCGACAGGGATGGGATTCGAAAAGTTCGGGATATTGCTGTTGAGTTCGCCCGACAAAACAACGCCTCCTTCGGTCAAATGAATGCGGTAAAAAAAGCCCTCACAGATTCGGGATATTACGTCGCGAAATGATCACCTTGACATAAGTTAATATACAGGTTAACAATAAGAAAGGAGCTGCTCCTAATTCAAATATTCAGAAGAAACAAATGGTTGCCGTCACTTAGTAGCCACAGTAGGTTAGATTATCTTAAAAGCAAAGGAGATGTTGTTATGTCATTGTCAGGAGAGATGGAAAAAGGACTAAAAGGAAAAAGTAAGAATGCATTCC